>JAZGDL010000401.1:0-29322 GCA_036477795.1 Phycisphaerae bacterium | reverse complement strand
TCATTTCGAGGTGCGCGGTTGGCGCTCGATTCACCGGCATCTGTACGTCAGCCAGCTCAGCCACCTGTTCTGTTCGCGAATGCGCCAGGCGCTCAGAGAAAAAAACGGCGGCGCACGAAGAACTCACCGTCGAAGTAGTATTATGGAGGCTACGGTGCCTTGGTTGACCGCCTCGCGGGCGATCTCGGCAGGGCTCAGGCGAGAGAACGGGAGCTTGCGATAACCCGGTAGCTCGCAAGCCAAACGCCTTAATCTCCATGGTCACCCGAGGGGGAAAACGAACAGGGCCGCCCCTGTCTTGGTCGATCTTCCAGGCCGCCCAAGCGTTCTTGAAAGAAACGCTTCCGCCATTTACTGACGACCTGACGGGAAAGATCAAGTTGCTCGCCGATCTCCTTGTTTTCAGATCCCTCCGCCGCAAGCAAGATCGTTTTTGCGCGCACTACCATAAAATACGATGACGTATATCTGCGTGCCGTTGCCTCTAGGATCCTCCTCTCTTCATCGGTAAGCTCAATCAGAAACGGGCTTTGTCTGGGCACAATCGCTCCTCCTCGTTATTGGAGAAACGATACCACCAAGAACCCGGGGAGTCCACAATAATACGTCATTGTATTTACAAACACGAGTACTTGGCCCGCGCTGGCGCACGGCTTGTGTGAGACATCCCTTCAGACGAAAATCCAGTCTAGCGCTGCTTCCCAAACGGTCCCTGGAACATCAACCGGCGGCAACGCTTCCGGAACTGAGCAGCACCGACGCTGCGGCTGCCATGAAGGCGATCGGGATCGCGAAACTGAACCTCAATGGCCAGACTATGCGGCTCGTATCGGGCGCAGGCTGAAATGCCCGGCGTGCTCTGTCGGAGATGGACATCGACGACATCGGCCATCTAGACGCTCAAGAACGGCACAAGGATGCCCAGACCTGAGGGTGTAGTGACAAACTGAGGATCGAGCAGAGCTAGCGGTTACGATGCTGGCCCATGTTTCACGTGAAACATTCTTGCAATCGATACTGCTCGCTGTAGCGTCATTGATTTGTAGGTTTACAGCCCGGGATGGTAATCTTAGTCTTAGGGTGTGGAAGAGAGCCCTGTTTCTGTGTCGAAGTCAGAAGCGAGAGTTGTGACTATGGCCAAGACGGCGAGGCGACTGGGACGTGGATTGAGTTCGCTGGTTTCCGATTACGCTCAAAAACCGCCTGAGGATAAGGATCAGGCCAAAGAGGCAAGAGCACGGCGCGACGCAGCGGCGCAGACGACCGTGCAGCAACAGACAGAGGAAGGACAAGGCCGGGAGGAATCAACTACGGTCCCAGGAGTGCCACATAGTGTCACTACAGCGAACAGCCTTGAACGAAAGGCCGAGGTGAAGGTGACCGGTGAGCGCGGGGGGGAGGCTCTTGCCGGGAGCAAGGCGGGAGGGGCCGGGGAACAAGATGGGGCGCGGAAGGCGGGGGCACGTGGGCGCGACGGGGCCAGAAGGAGGCGAAGAGGTGCTGCGCAACGGCATGTTAGTGACACAGTTATGTCACTGCCCGATGGCGGGCGTGTGGGGGCACGCGCTAGTGACACTGATGTGTCACTCAAGGATAGCGGCCGTAGTCCGGCGATTGAAGCGCGAATGGTAGCGGTGGAGAGTTTACGGGCGAACCGGCTGCAGCCACGGGCTGTGATAGAGGAGGCGGGCATCGCAGAGTTGGCGCGCTCGATTGCGACGAAGGGCGTGATCCAGCCGATTGTGGTTCGGGAGACGGAGGATGGGCTGGAGATTGCGGCGGGGGAGCGCCGATGGCGGGCGGCTAAGCTGGCTGGTCTGGAGTCGGTGCCGGTGGTGTTGCGTCAGGCGACAGACGAGGAGATGCTGGAACTGGCGCTGATCGAGAACATTCACCGAGAGGACCTGAACGCGGTTGATCGGGCGTCGGCGTATCGGCTGTATTGCGATGAGTTTGGTTTAACAGCGGAGGAGGTGGGAGAACGGCTCAATGAGGATCGGACGACGGTCGCGAATTACCTGCGGCTGTTGGAGTTGCCGTTGATGGTGCAGGACTTGTTGGCGGGGGGCGGGATCAGTATGGGGCATGCGCGATCGCTGCTGGGAGTGGGCGATGAGGTGCGGAAGGTGGAGCTGGCGCGGAGGGTGGCGGCGGAGGGCATGTCAGTGCGGAAGTTGGAGGCGCTGGTGCGTCGAGAGCACCCGCGGCGGGCTGTGCGGGCGCGGATCGCGCGGGCGACGGTGGCGGGGGTGTCGGAGGCGCACCTTCGAGATATCGAGTGCAAATTCGAGGAGGTGCTGGGGACCAAAGTGAAGATCCATTTGGGGCCTTCGAGGACTAGGGGACATGTAGTGATTGAGTTCTTCAGCCTGGATGAGTTCGAGGGGCTGTGCCGGAAGATGGGGGTGATTCGGAATAAGGATAAAGGGTAAGGCACGAAGGCACGGAGGCACAGAGGCACGAAGGGAAGAAGAAAAGAAGGCACGAAGGCACGGAGGCACGGAGGCACGAAGGGAAGAAGAAAAGAAGGCACGAAGGCACGGAGGCACGAAGGGAAGAAGGTACGAAGAAGAGAAGGGACGGAGGGACGGAGGGACGAAGGGGGGAAGGGGTCCTTGACAGAATCGGGGGCCCCGCGCTCCACGTAGCGGAATCGCCGATCCGGAGCGGAAAGTCCCATGATGGTGGTGCGGGCGGCACGCTCCCTCACGGTCGCGTCTCTGATTGGGCAACCAGTCCCCGCCGGAAGTGTCACGGGCGCAGGATCAACTCGGGGGCCACGGGCGGGTTGGTATGGCCAGAAAGGATTGATATAGTCTTACTTTGGAATCCTTCGACAGCGGGTTCCGGCCACCTGGGACATCCGTCGCCGGCGAGGCAACGGCCGCTCTCAAGCGCAGCCGAAGGGTAGCCTCACACGGAAGATGGGCGCGGCCCCAACGCGCCTAGCAGGCGCACGAACGCAGTATCAGGGACCGGTTAGTATGACAGCGCTGCAATAGTGGACACCCCATGAATGGGGATCGTAAAACCGTGTTCCGACGAACCCACGGATTGCAATGCGTGGGCTTTATGAGCGAATTAGCGCTGTCATATTAGGGAGGGGAAGCGATTTTGCCAGCAGTTTTTACGTCAACCAATTGGAGGCACGAAACATGTCCAGGGTTTTCCCCTTGAATTCCACGGAGCGTCCCGATAAACTGCTTCACAATAGCCGGAGTGGGGTCGTGAGGCGGGTTTCGGGCCCAACGATGTAAGGTCGGATTCCGTGGGGGGGTTGTGTGCTTTTCCAAGCCGCCCTCGTCCGACTTGACCGGTTAAGTTGTTGATGCATCCTGGGAGCCTCTTTGAGGAGGGCGAACGATGCGATTTCCGACTTTCAATTATGTTCGGATCGTGCCCGCTGTTGCGGGGCGCGTTATTAATGAGGCGAAAACGTTCTGGTGCACCGTCGTGGGCAAAGTCCACCTTAGGATGTGGGTGATAGTCGCGTGCGTGGCGGCTGTGTTTTGCGGAGACACGTGAAAGTGAGGCGAACAATGCGTTACCCGACGGTTGCGTTGATGACGATCATCCTGGCAAGCGGGACGATTGTTGCGAACGGCCTGCGCGGTGCAGGCCCCGAACCCGAGACCAATGACCGCGCGACAGACCGTGAGGCTCTCGCCGAGGGGACCATTTCGATCATCTCGAGCTTCCCCCCCGACGGGTACATCGATCCGCGTGATCCAGGAGGCGGGCAGGGGATGGACGAGATCACTCTCACGTTCGATGGGGGCACCAGCGGACTGACAACGCTGGACTTCAGCATTACCGTCACCGACGGGACGGCCCCGACCATCGTGGGGCTTGCGCCGTCGGGCAACGACATCACCCTGTCCCTAGACGGCCCGATTCCATCCTGGGCGTGGACGACCTTCACGCACAACGCCAGCGGGACGAGCACGCGAATCGGCTTCTTGCCCGGGGACTGCAATGGGTCGGGCAGAACAAACGGCATTGACGCGCTCAGGTTCTTTGACGGGGTGTTCGGATGTTGGGATCCCCCGTTCCCCGAACTCCCTCTTGAATTCTTCTTGGACATCAACGGGAGCGGGACCATCAACCCCCTCGACTTCACCAGATGGAGACAGGGCGTCCTTGGCTTGATAGGGCCACGGCCGTGGTATGACGAGACCTTGCCCGAGTAGGAGTGTTGGAATGCAGCGAAGATACTGTTTGGCCGCGGCGACGCTGCTCGCGGTTGGGTCTGTTGCACGAGCCGGCGCGCTCATCGAACTTGTTCCCGCCACGCCAGGGCCCTACACTCCTGGTCAAGGGGTGACCGTTGACATCGTCATCACTACGGACGAGACCGAAGATGTACTGCTGCGCCTGATCCATCTCGACTTCCGGGGGACGAGCTCAGCGATCGCGGCCGGAATGTCGTTCTCCATCCCCCCCGAGTTCTTCGAATTTCCGGATTTGCCCCGTCCCGCGGAATTTTGGACTAACGCCCCGCCGGTTCTGTCTGCTGGAGTTCCTACAGTTCTCGGGCAGGTCGGGGTTTCGGTGAACGACTGCGGCGTCCTGGATGTGATGAACTTCGACGAGCCCGATCCCGACCTTGGTGCTCGGATCGAGGTGGGTACCTGCGCCGAAGGCCCGCCCACCGCCTGGCGGGCTTTTACGGGGGAGCTCGTCGGGGGGACGCTTTTCTTACCAACGATTGGGACTCCCGACTACAACAACAACACCGTGGGTGATGGGTGCGACATAGCCGGCGGGATCAGCCAGGACTGCAACACCAACAACATTCCCGACGAGTGCGACATAGCCGACGGGACTGCCGATGACGTCAACGGGGATGGAATTCCCGATGAGTGTCAGGACTGCAACAAGAACGGGGTCCTGGATCCCGAGGACATCGCCGACGGGACTTCCGATGACGTCAACGGGGATGGCATTCCCGATGAGTGTCAGGACTGCAACAACAACGGGGTCCTGGACCCCGAGGACATTGCCAACGGGACCAGCGAAGACTGCACCAACAACGGCATCCCGGACGAGTGCGAGCCCGACTGCAACGGCAACGCCGTGGCGGACAGTTGCGACATCTTGGCGGGGACCAGCCAGGACTGCAACAACAATGGGATCCCGGACGAGTGCGACATCGCCAGCGGATTCAGCCAGGACTGCCAAGCAAACGGGATACCCGACGAGTGCGACATCTTCGCGGGGACCAGCGCGGACTGCAACGCAAACCTGGTCCCCGACGAGTGCGAGCCCGACTGCCAGCCCAACGGAAGCCCGGACAGTTGTGACATCGCTGCCGGGACCAGCGCCGACTGCAACAGCAACGGGATCCCGGACGAGTGCGACATCGCCGGTGGGATCCTCCCCGATTGCAACAACAACGGGATCGCCGATGCGTGCGACATCGCCGACGGCACCAGCCAGGACTGCCAGCCAAACGGGATCCCAGACGAATGCGACGTCGATCCCAGCGATCCCGACGAGAATGGGTTGGTCAGTCCCGACTGCAACGACAACGGCGTCCCCGACGAATGCGACATCGCCAGCGGGACCAGCGCCGACTGCAACGGGAACGGGAAGCCCGACGAGTGCGACATTGCGAACCGCACCAGCTTAGACTGCCAGCCCAACACGGTGCCCGACGAATGCGACATCGCCACTGGGACCAGCGCCGACTGCAACGGGAACACGAAGCCCGACGAGTGCGACATCGCGAACCGCACCAGCTTAGACTGCCAGCCCAACGGGAAGCCCGACGAGTGTGACATCGCCAGCGGGACCAGCCTCGACGAGGATCCGCACAACGGGACCCCCGACGAGTGCGACCAGGACTGCAACGACAACGGGGTTCCGGATTTCTTTGATATCTTTTTGGGGTCCTCTGAGGACTGCAACGGAAACCGGATCCCCGACGAGTGCGACATCGCCGACGGGACCTCGGTAGACGAGAACGGGGACGGAATCCCCGACGAGTGTCAGGATTGCAACGACAACGGAGTGCTGGATCCGGAGGACATCGCCAACGGGACCAGCCAGGATTGCAATGGAAACGGCGTCCCCGACGAGTGTGACATCGCCTACCTCAGGAGCCAGGATTGCCAGCCCAACGGAGTCCCCGACGAGTGCGACATCGCCGACGGGACCAGCCAGGATTGCCAGCCAAACGGGGTCCCGGATGAATGCGACATAGCCGACGGTACCAGCGAAGACTGTGAGGGAAACGGGCGCCCCGACGAATGCGACATCGCTGACGGGGCTCTCGATTGCCAGCCAAACGGGATTCAAGACGAGTGCGAGCTCTGGGCATGCTGCTTTCCCGAAGACGAGGCCTGCATCGACACATCGAGCACGGAGTGCTTTCTTGCCGGGGGGATATTCCTGGGGTTTGAGTGTTTGATGTGTCCCGAGCAGAACGCCGAGACGATCGACGAGCCCGGTGGTGAGATATTCATTCACAGGATCGGGCCCCCCGTGGAGTGCCCGACCGGAGAGGCCGGTTCGCGGAGTACCGGCCCCTGCCCGCCGGGACAGTTCATTGACGCATGGGTGTCACCCGAGGATGGGGTAATGTGCCACACGTTCGGGGTGACCGGTTCCCCGCCGATCCCAGCGGACTTCTTTGCACCCGGCTCTGACCCGTTCAGTGGGTCCGTGTGTCTGCGGGGCGTCCCGCTCGGGCCTACCCCTCCCTACGGAGATTTCGGGGAGGCTGACACCTTGATTCTCAGAACCACCGACCCGTTCGACCGATGCGGGTTGCCCCCCGGAGCGGAGACCACGATCCCGATCGAAATCGTCGCTCTCAGTCTGGAGGCCGTGGGCCCGATCACTGTGACCTTCAACGGTGGGCAGAACCCCGAGCAATGGGACGTCACGGTGGACCGCTCCGGCGTAGCCCCGCCTCCGGGAACGCTCTCGGCCACCAAGACGCATTGCAACGGGGGAACATACACGTCGACACTCGACGTACTTCCCAGGTTCACGTTCACCAAAGTCGGCGATCCGGGAGAGATGCGCGTGCTGGACACCGGCCTGGAAGGCCTCGACCCGGTTCCCCTGGTCCAGAGCGTTCCGAATGCGTGGGTTCACGATGTCGATCCCCCGTTCGATGCCAACATCGATCTCTGTTCAACCTTCCACGCGGGATTCCAGGAGATCGCCCCCATCACCGCCTGCGACTGCAACGGGAACCTCACTCGCGACAAGTGCGAGATCGAACAGGGCACCAGCCAGGACTGCAACCAGAACGCCGTCCCCGACGAGTGCGACATCGACACCGGCGCCGCCCAGGACTGCCAGCCCAATGGTATTCCCGACGAGTGTGAGCTGACCGGCAACGACTGTCAGCCGAACAACATTCCGGACGATTGCGAAGTCCCTCCCTTATGCCCCGCGTGTCCGGATTGCCAACCCAATGGAATCCCTGACGAGTGTGAGCTCGCAGGCAACGACTGCCAACCGAACAGCATCCCAGACGAATGTGAGCCGGACTGCCAGCCGAACGGAATTGCCGACGATTGTGACATCCGCGATTGCCCAGGTGACCCGGCTTGCAGCGATTGCGACGGGAACGGTGTGCCCGACGGGTGCGATCCTGAGGTGTGCCTGCCGCCGACGGTGACAGGGGGTATCGCGTCGCGGTACATCCAGATTGAGCCGGATTTGTGCGATCCGCAGCCGGTAGCCCTTATGGTGACCAATTTGTGCACCGGCGCGGTGGGCTGGGTCAGGCGCCACCTGGTCGATTACGACGACGGCCCGCAGGGACCGGTCAATGTCGGTGTGGTGGAGGCGAGCTGCATGAGCACGGAGTTCTACTCGCCGGCGGACTGGATCGGTACCGGGGCCAAGCTGGTGGTGACCGGTCACATCCCGGCCGGTAGGGGCGACCTCATCGCCCCCAACACGGACTTTTCCGTGGAGGCGGTGTGCGGGGGCTGCGCTAGCCCGCTCTTCTCGCCCCCGGCGGTGACGACAATGCGCACATGGAAGTACGGCGACTGCAGTGGGGACGGGCAGGTGACCTTCTTCGCCGACCTGTTCAAGATCTTCAGCAACACCGCGGCCAGTGGGTTCCCATTCTGGCTGGGCCTGGATCCGGGGTACGAGGTTGACCCGCAGGATAACGCCCTGCCGGATCAACAGTCCACGTTCTTCACGGATATCTTCCCAGCGTTTCAGGCCACGGTGGCGGCCGGTTGTACCGGCTTCTGGGCCGGGACGACGTGCTGCGCTGTAGTGCCCGACTGCCACCCGTGTGAAACGGGTTGCGATGGTGGGGCGTGTAACCCGCCGCCGCTAGCGGCAAAGTAGACGCGGGTCAATGTGCCCCGTCGCCCGGATAATTCACCGCGGAGCACGCAGAGGTCGCAGAGGGGTTCTGGGATTGCGCTGGTTTGTGATATGCGTCCCACGCCCTGGCTGCGCGAGGATGGGGCAGCTTGGTTGGACGAACCCACGGGTTGCAACCCGTGGGCTTTTGGGGAGGATTCGCGAACACATCAGCGCTTTGCGAATGAATCAGCGCTGTGTCAGCACGGCCGCAGCCTCGCGGCGATGCAAAGGTACGCCGAAGCAGAGGCGCAGCTTCTCGAAGCGCACGAAGGCTTCCTCAAAACGCTCGGGCCGGATCACCGACGGACGTTCAAAACGATCCGCTTCCTCGTTGACCTCTACACCGCTTGGCACCAAGCTGAGCCGAACAAGGGGTACGATACCAAAGCCGCCCACTGGCGGGCCACGCTGGGGGAAGAAGGCGCGAAGGGACGAAGGGACGAAGGGAAGAAGGGACGGAGGGACGGAGGGGAAAGGATTGGGGATTGGGGATTGCGGATTAGGGATCGGGGATTGAGTAGGGGAAGGGACGGAGGGACGGAAGGGGGAGGGAGGGGAGATTACGGTTCTGACGTCTGCCAAACGACAAAGTCACTGCCAACATCAACGGGTTCGTGATAGTTTAGCACGGCAGCGCTACTTTGGGTGCAAGACGCGAATTGCGGGCAGAAAAGGGCGATCGGCTGGTCCCACGGATTGCAATCCGTGGGCTTCAAGGGGCGATTTGAGGGCAAACTGGCGCTGTCATACTAGTGGCGCGTCAACACTCGAATTGTGGGTTGGAGTATGGCGTGAGGCAGCGGAGATTACGCTTCCGGCGTCTGCCAAACGACAAAGTCACTGCCGGCGTCAACCCGTCAATCGAACTGTGACGAAACACTAGACCGGCTGCCTGAAATGGCGAGGGCCGGTTTGAGGGCTCCCGACCGCTCCAGGGGGCTGGTGACGATTCGCTCACTTGAGAGCATCCCCCGCACGTGCAACACTACGTTGTCGCAAGCTGATAGAGCCCTCGGCCTACGTACTCGACCTGCCCCGCGCGACCAGTTCGTCCCAGACGTCCTTGGAGTACTGATTCGGCGGCATGATAGCCACGATACCTGACGATTTGCCCCCAGACATAGGCCCACGCCCGAGGCTGGATTCGTCGTCGAGGCGGGCGAGCTTGAGACGTTTCTTGAACGCTTTCATTGCCTTCCCGACCTCTTCCGGCGTCGGGGAATCTGACGGTAATGACGGCTCGGACTCAGCCATGATTCGTCGCTCCTTTGGATGGGTCTTTCACGCCAACGAATATACAGCAGCCGGGGGGGCTAAAGGGAGGCTAAAGGGACGCACCTCGTTTTATTGTCGCACGGCGGGGAAACTCGGCACCGGACACACCCTCCGCCCCATCGGACGCCCACCCGCGCCGCAAAAATGAGCTGCGTCGGTGTTTTCGTTCCGACCCTTTTCGTCCCTCACCAAGTCTCATTTCCGCTTCACAGGTACCGTGTTTATATGACGCACCCACCGCGATTTGCCCGATGGCGGTTTGATTCGTATGTTTCCATCAGTCGAGCACACGCATCCTCCGGTTGTTGGAATTGACGCAACCACTTGCGTTCATTGTTGATCGAGGTTCGAGTGCTTCGGGGAAATGAGCCGCACAGGGGAGAGAATTCGAACGAGCAGATCCTGCGCAGTTAAAATCTGGTGCAAAGCGTCGCCCTACACCGAGCCTGCGGAACGTGCCAATAGGGAGCGTGCTTTGGCGCCGGCAGAATCGCACACATGGGAATGCGCGGCACGGATCGACTCGGCGAGCACGGAGTTCATACAAATCAATCGCCAAAGCAACACAACAACCGTGCCGAAGAGGCTGATTCTCATGCGGGGTCTTCCGAGCTGCGGCAAAAGCTACACCAGCCGAAAGCTCGCAGCAGAAGGCGGTGTCCGCATCGAGTTTGACGAGTACTTTCACACCCAGGTCGGTAACGACTCGTCCAGCTACGACTGGTCGTACGAACTCCTCCCGCAAGCCCGGCAGTGGAACCTCGAACGAATCATCAGCGCGGTCGATGCCGGGGCCAGCCCGATCATCGTCGACAGCGACAACGTCGCTGGACCCCTTACCAGGCATTATGCGACCTATGCCACCGACCGGGGCTATGAAATAGGGTTCAAAGAACCGGAATCGCCGTGGTGGCGGGCGATTCGAGAGTTGCTTCGCGACAAGGGAGCGAACGCCGAAGCGCTTCGCACGTGGGCAAGGAAACTCACGGTAATGAGTAAGAGTACGCACCGGGTGCCGCTTGAAGATTTTCTTCATCGCATCGACCGGTGGGAAAACGTCACGGTGGAGCGGGTCACGATGGCCGCCTGAATCAGATCCGGCGGCAGGATGGGAGCTAGAAGCGATGGCCAGCAATGGAAAGAAACGCAAGACCAAACGGTCCGCAAACGGATCCAAGCGTAACGGCACGGGCGGGCAAGCCGCCCGTGGCACTGGTCCGAATAGCCGGGGTGACGACGCAGGTTCGCGCGGGCCTTCTTTCAATATCGAGACCCTGGAACCGCGTATTCTGCTGTCGGCCACGTGGGTGGATGCGGACACCAATGACCCGCTGGCCGGGGCGACGGAAGGCAACGACGTTTTCACCGGCGACGGCGCGGACGACGTCGCCGACGCGCTCGGCGGCGATGACACGCTGTTCGGCAATGACGGAGACGATACCCTGTCCGGCGGTGTCGGGAACGACACTCTGTTTGGAGGCGCCGGCAGTGACATCCTAGACGGCGGTGACGGCAGCGATACGCTCGACGGTGGTGCCGGCAACGACCAGCTCTCCGGCGGCAATCAGGATGACATTCTCCTCAGCGGCGGCGGCAACGACGTCATGGACGGCGGCAACGATGACGACACCTTTCGCTTCACCGGCGCTCAGAACGGCGACGTCATCACCGTTGACGGCGGGCAGCACACTGACACCATCGACCTGTCCGGGTACAACAACAGCCAGATCACCGATGACGCCTCGACGATCACCGTCGATATGGGCGGCGGGCAGTCGTTCACCATCAACTACAGCAATATCGAGAACATCACGACGGCAGAGGGCACGTACTCGCCGGGGGGCGTGCCTGCCGGCAACCAGGCACCGGACGCCGTTGATGATGCGATTTCCACCAACGAGGATGCCGCGGTCACCACGGGCAACGTGCTCGCAAACGACAGCGATCCGGACGGCGATACCCTGAGCATCGACTCGTTCACCCCGCCGGGCAACGGAACGGTGATTGACAACGGGGACGGCACGTTCACCTACACGCCCAACAACGGTTTCACCGGGTCCGATTCCTTCACCTACACCGTCACCGACGGTAAGGGCGGAAGCGACACAGCCACAGTCAACGTGACGGTCAACGCTGGCGGTGGAGGTGGAAGCAATGACGGTACGGCCGGCGATGACACCATCGTGGCCGGCGCGACCAGCGAAAGCATCAACGCGGCCGCCGGAGATGACAAGATTGATTTCACGAATGCGACTGACGGAGCGATCTACACCGTTGACGGCGGCGACGGCAACGACACGCTCGATCTGAGCGGTTTTACACTCGACAAGGCCTCTTTCGGTGAGGGCACGATCGCCGTCGATATGGGGGGTGGTCAATCGTTTGCCATCAACTACGGCAACATCGAATTGATCCAGTTCAGCGACACCACGGCTACCGTTCTTTCCGGCAACTACTCGGCCAACGCCTTCAGCGGCAACGCGGCATTCGTCGAAGGCGGGCAGGCATTCAAGCTCGAGATGACCGGCGGCGGCACGGTCGACTTCTCCTACGCCGCCGCCAGTGGCACGCTGACCATCAGCAACAACGACGGCACCGGCAGCGGGTCAACGCTCAACATCACCGATCTGAACGGCGCCGACCTGAACATAGACACTATCACCATCGACACGGATCTGGGCACGGTGAACAGCAACGTCGACATCGGTACCATCCAGATCAACGGAATGCGGGTCATCGAGAACATCACCGTCAACGGCGGAGACGGGACGGTCGGGACCATCGATTTTACCCAGCAATTGCGCGGCGATTCGGTCACCATCAACGCCAATGTGGGAACCATCACCGGCGCGAAAATCACAGACGCCACCTTCACCGTAACGGGCGTTGTCGGTTCCATGAGTCTCAGCAACGCGATCAGAGGCAGCACGCTCACTATCGCCGGCGACCTGGGTTCACTATCCGGCAAGGGAGTCAGCGATTCCACCATCAACATTACCGGGGATGTGGGATCAATCAGTCTCGACACGGGATCGGAGAAGTTCAGAGACAGCACCCTGACCATAGGGGGTGACCTGGATTCGATCTATGTGGGCGGTTACCAGGGCACGGTCAGCATCACAGCGGATCTCGTCAGCGGTCAGTTCGATATGACGGGCGGTTACTCATATTCCAACTACTTTGCGTCCCCTACCCGAGTGACCTTCGACGGTTCAACAGTCAATGCCGCAAACAACGCGCCCAGTGCCGAGGCGGGGAATGACCTGACCGTAGACGAAGGTAACACCGTAACGCTTGATGCTACTGGCAGTAGTGACCCGGAGAACGACAGCTTGACCTACACCTGGACCCAGACCGGCGGGCCGGCCGTGACGTTGAGCGACGCCAATGCGCTACAGCCGACCTTCACCGCGCCTCAAGGTGCCGGCGATGCCACGCTGACTTTCCAGGTTGAGGTCTCCGACGGCACCAGCACATCGACCGACACGGTGACCGTCACCGTCAACGCCTTGCCCTCTTACAATCCTGGTGTAGGCAACACGAGCACCAACAACAATGACACGGTGAGCTTGACGGACAACAATGACACGGATGAATCGCAGGAACCCGTGAAGCCGGAGGTTGAAACAGTCACAGTCGATCCGGAGGACGTGTCCCCTGGCGAATCGCTGGAGGGGGCGAACGAGGAGTCATGGCCGCCTGACGAATCGAGCGGCGATGTGGTTGACACCGGCGACACCGGCACAGGGCCGCCGGTGGTCGTGGACGGCAGCGATCAGGTCGTAACGGAGCATCCGGGTTCACATTCCGGTGTCAACCTGACAACGGGCAACACCGCTCCGCCGCCCCCAATGTCCACCGACACGGTAGGCGATCCACACGCGGATTCAACAAGGGAGGCACTGAACCAAACCACCGACACGCAGGTTGTGGACATTCCGCCCATGATCGGCGACCGGTTTGTTGATGCACCTCGGGAGATGGTTGACGGGCTGTACTACGCTGATTCACCACAAACCGAGACGCGCCCGTCAGGAAGCGGGACAGAGGCGCCCAACGAACAGGCTGACGATACCTCCACCGAGCCGGTTTGGACCGAAGCCGACCTCGACAATTTGCAAGTGGTCGATGCCGACGCGGACGATGACGAAACAGGCGAGGCAGCGCCCGAGCAATACATGGTGTCTGACGACGGCGAAGCGCGGTTCGACGTTGTCACCGGTCAAGGCGGTCTCGAACCTGAATTCCAGCTCGCCGGCGTGGTGGAACTGCCCTCCGTACGGGCGCCGGCAGCCAAGGTGCTCGTGCCGCCGGGCACCGACGGCCAGACCGCGGAGGAATTCTACACGCCCGCCGACAAGAAAACGTTTCGATTGATCAGGCCGGGGGCAACCACGTCCGAAGCCGATTCGCACCGCTCCTCCGAAGAAGTTGAGCAATACGGCCGCCCATACGAATCGTTCCAGGCGCAACAAAATGACGACGACGTCGAGCGCCGGGCACCGGAGAAAGTCGAGACGGGGCTGGCACAGTCCGGCACCTGGTTCGCAACGTTCTGGAGTCTGGTCCGCGGCTTAGGCCGCAAGCCCGAGTCCGGGTTCGATCCCTCCAAGGACGAAGACGTACTTCGGCAAAGTTGAAGGTTGAAAGTTGAAAGTTGAAGGTTGAAAGGGGCACCTTCAACTTTCAATCGCTAGACCGAGAATAGAGAGGGAAGAAGGGACGGAGGGACTAAGGGACGGACGGACATAGGGACGGAAATGAACAATCCGCAATCCCCAATCGTCAATCCCCAATCGTCAATCGTGACCAGCGGCACCCAGAAGGCTCAACTCGATGACGCACGAGCGGCGATGGCCGTCGCCAGGGCATCGAAACTCGGTGTGGGCGCTTCCACCCACGGCTCGTGCCCGATCTTGCGGAGAGCGGCGGAGGTGGTGGGGCCTATGCTGGCAAAGGGCAAATCCACCGGACCCACCGCCCGCACGCCTGAGGGGCTGGCTACCGATACGACGTCGACCCGTTCGACTACGCTGCGGTCGAAATCGCGCGTGACGGTTTCGTACAGGACCGGGCACTGCATCTCAATCCCAGGCCAAGGGTCGCGCGGACGGGCCTTTGCGGAACGCGCGTAGCACACCGTTCCGCTGGTCACCTTTGAACGCAGTTCCTCGAACAAACTGTCTCCGTCGCCGGAGCCTACCAGTTCAACCCGCATGCCGTGGGCTACGGCTGCTTGCCGGGAGGGCTCGCCCACAACCGCCACCCGCGGGACGCGTGCCGCATCACACACCGCCGCCTCGATGGCGAAGGGACTGGTCAACACCAGCCAATCGTCGGAGCCAAGTCGGCTGATGATATCGAGGGCGTCGGCAACGATCCGCCTTTTTAGAACCGGCTCAAGAACGGCGTCCAGTCCACGCTCGCGCAGAGCGGTCGAAAGCGGTCCGTCGCCGGCTTCGTCGCGCGTTACCCAGACTCTCATGCCTAACGATTGACGATTGACGATTGACGATTGACGATTGGAGATTGGGGATTGCGGATTGGGGATTGCGGATTGCGGATTGTTCATTTCCGTCACTATGTCCCTCCGTCCCCTAGTCCCTCCGTCACTTCGTGCCTTCCTTCGAGCTCGCGCAACAATCGATCAGCAAGCATCTTGCCGACGGCGTTTGGATCGCTGCCCGTTTCGGTGCCATCGACGTCACGGGCGTAGTCGTCGGTGAAGAGCCGTGCATGAAGCGTTACCGTCTCACCGTCAACGGACCCCAAGGCACCCACCGGCGTATGGCAGCCGGCGTTGATCGCGCGCAAAAAGGTGCGTTCCGCCGTCACCGCTTTTCGCGTCGGCGGATGATCCAGTACGGCTGCCAGATCGGCTGCTTCAGTCTCTGTTCGCGTCTGCACAGCCAGGGCACCCTGGGCCGGCGCGGGGACGAACCGATCCGTGGGAAGCTCGATCACGCGCGGGTGATCGATGCCCAATCTCTTCAGGCCCGCAGCCGCCAGAACCACACCGTCCAAGTTCTCCCGTTCGATCTTGGCGATGCGCGTGGGCACGTTGCCCCGTATGGGGACGATCTCGAAATCGCCCACGCGCAGCAGTTGCGCCGCCCGCCGTGGACTGTTGGTACCGATGCGGGCCTTGGCCGGCAGGTCTTCCAGACGAGTGGCTTCACGGGTCAGCAGCACGTCGTGAACAACCTCCCGCTGCGGCGTGGCTGCAATTGTCAGCCCTTCAGTCTCGGCGGTTTGCAGGTCCTTGAAACTGTGAACCGCAAGATCGACGCGTTCTTCCAGCAAGGCCTGCTCCAACGCGGTGACGAACGCCCCCACCGGCCAGGGAGTGGTCCGCACGGCGGACCCTACGTTCTGATCGGTCAACATGTCGCCGTGGGTCTTGATGATGACCTGCTCGATGTTCAGCGACGGATGCGCCCCGCGAAGCTGATCGCATACCCACCTGGTCTGCCGCAAGGCCAACTCACTGCCGCGGGTGCCGACTCGAAGCGTGGTCATGAGGTGGCGATCCGACCATCATGGTTAACGGTGTCGCGCGCGACACCGCAGAACCTGAAGCTTTCCCTGGCGGCATCAATGACGCTGGTGATGTCTGCGTCGTCGTGTGCCGCCGAGACGAACATGGCTTCGTACCCCGACGGCGGAAGCCATACCCCGCGGTCCAGCATGGCCCGGAAGAACTTGGCGAAACGATCGTGGTCAGCCGCCTTTGCGTCGGCGAAGTTTCGAACGGGGCGATCCAGGATGGCCATCCCCAACATGCCGCCCATCGCGCCGGTCTGCACGGTGACGCCGGCTTCCGCCGCGGCGCTGCGAAGTCCCTCCGCCAGGCGAGAGGCCTTGGCGTAGAGGGCCTCGTAGAATCCATCTTCCTGACAGATCCTCAGCGTGGCGATCCCGGCTGCCATTCCGATCGGGTTACCGCTCAGCGTGCCCGCCTGATAGGCTGGGCCTAGCGGACTGATCTTGGCCATTAGCTCTTTGGGGCCGCAGTAGGCCGCCACCGGCATCCCGCCGCCGATCACTTTGCCCAGGCAGGTCAGATCGGGCGTGATCCCGCAGACGTTTTGGAATCCGCCCCAGGCGACGCGGAAACCGGTCATTACTTCATCGAAGACGAGCAGGCTGCCATACCGGTCGCAAAGCGAGCGCAGCCCTTCGAGGAAGCCGTCCACCGGCGTCACGTACCCCATGTTGCCGGCGATCGGCTCGACGAATATGGCAGCCACCTGGCTGCCCTGCTCACTCATGATCCGTTCGACGGCTTCGAGGTCGTTATACGCAGCCAGGAGTGTGGTCTCAGCCACGGACGCGGGCACGCCGGCTGAATCGGGCACGCCGAATGTCGCCGCTCCCGACCCCGCCGCCACCAACAGCGCGTCAACGTGTCCGTGGTAGCAACCCAGAAACTTCACAATCTTGGTTCTGTCCGTCGCCGCCCGGGCCAGGCGGATGGCGCTCATGGTCGCTTCGGTGCCGCTGTTGACCAGGCGCACCATATCCGCCGACTCCAAGGCGCCGACGATGATCTCCGCCAGCTCCACCTCCGGCGCACAGCACGCCCCGAAGCTCAGCCCTTTGGCCGCGGCTCCTTGCACGGCTTGGACAACGTCAGGATGGGCATGCCCGACGATGGCCGGTCCCCAACTGCCCACCAGGTCCACGTACCGCGTTTGGTCCACGTCGAAGATGTATGGCCCTTGGGCCCGATCGACGAATACCGGCTTCCCACCAACCGCGCGAAAGGCCCGCACCGGGCTGTTCACTCCCCCGACTAATAACTCACAGGCTCGTTGATGCAGCACCGCGGAACGTCGGCGCTGACTCTCAGTTGACACGTACGTATTCATACCCGGAATCCGTGGTCAGCACGAGAGGGACGAGGGAGAATCCCCAATCCGCAATCGTCCCCCCTCCGTGCCTTCGTGCCTTTTCCCAAACAATAGTCAATCTCTTGTAGAGCTCTGCGATCTCCATCCCACGGACCGCTCCCTTCGGGCTACCGCCTCGTTCAGGCTACCGCCTTGGTCGCCTTCACCCCTCAGGGTCGCGGCTCGGCTGCGATTATACCACATCCACCTTATCGGCGTACCCGAAACCAAAGACGGCTTAGCCGCGGCGATCGGGCAGGTCCATCAACGCTACACGCCCATGATCAACTTCCGCCAGAAGAAACGCGGCTACCGGTTCCAAGGCCGGTTCCACTCGTGCGTGATGGGCGAGCCTTACTTTCCGGCTGCAGTTGCGTATGTCGAGTTGAACCCGGTCCGGGCGAAGATGTGCGCACGGGCTTGGGACTACCGATGGTCGAGCGCACGTTTTCATGTCGGCCTGCGGAAGTCTGACGCGCTGGTACGGCGGCGAGACTTGCTCGGGATGGAATCGCGTTGGCGATCGCACCCTCGCGGCGGCCAACAGCAAGCGGACTTCCTGCGGAAGAAGACGCGTACCGCCCGCCCCTGCGGAGACACGGCCTACGTGCGACATATCGAATCGCGCACCGGCCGAGACCTCACCCCCCGCAAGCCCGGCCCGCGCCCCCCACAACCGCGGAGAGAACGTGGCTGTCCCCCGAATACACCCTGGAGCTATTGGCAAACGCCGCTACGGCAACGACCTTGTCCGCGTGGCTCGGCGCGATGAATCGCACTACAAAGGCACCGCGGCGGCTCTCGTCCCAGACCCGTTTCGCCTCTTCCAGCTTCAGGCAGCCGACGCAGACAGCGCGATGTCGTGCACTCTACGGATACGGACCGGTCACCCGCGCAACAAACTCAGCGTAGTCGTCCAGGTCAACGTTACCATCACTGTCTATGTCAAGGCAGTCGCAAGGAAAAGCGTAACGGGCACCGAAGCAAGTCTGGAACGCCGCGAAGTCCCTCAAGTCCACGTCTTCGTCTGCATCCGCATCGCCCGTGTCACACGATACGCATGTCCCAGTCTCGCAGGCAGTGAACAATCCCAACCAGTAGCCGTCCACGCTGAGACAGTTGGACTCCGGGTTGTCCACGCAAGCAGCGCCAATGCAACAGGCGCCGTTTACGCACAAGAGTGGGTCTGCACAATCGGTTTCAGGTCCCGCCCATTGACCAGGTACGCTCAGGCAATCCTCCTCTGTCTGGTCAAGAACGCACTCGCCATTGACGCAGCAGGCGCCGTGGCAGGGATTCGGGTCGCACGCCGTTCCGACACCTAACCAGCTTCCGGTACACACATCCTCTGTCGTCGTATCACAAGTACCATCCGGTTGACAGCAAGCACCGGGACACGGGTTCGGATCGCACGCAACTCCAAGACCCTGGAATGCCCCCCCATTGGCCTTGCAGGCAACCTGGAAGACATCGACACACTCCTCGGATGTGCAGCAGGCTCCAAAATCGCACGGCGGTGGCATGTCGTCACAATCGGTCCCGCCACCAGCGTGCAAGCCCCCAAGCGCGTTCTCACAGAACTCTTGGGTTTGATTCTGCAAACAGCCACTCCCAAGGCAGCACGCCCCTAGGCATTCGTCGTTCACCTCGTCGCAGTGACCGGGGCACGGGTCGTTGCCGCCTGTGCACGATCCGGCCTGACATGTCTCGTTCTCGTTGCAGTAGAGCCCGTCGTCGCAGGGATCGCCCTCGTGGGGCGCGGGATCGGGCACGCACTGGTCCAAGTCATCGTCGCAGACGCCGTTGTTGCATTGGTCGCTCAGACCGCTGCAATCGACCGCGTTGCCTCCGGTGCATGAGCCCGCCTGACAGGTCTCATTCTCGTTGCAGAACAGGCCGTCGTCGCAGGGCGTGTCGTCGGGCTCGTTCGCCGACCCGTTGCAGTTGCCTTCCGAACCAGCAGCATCGCAGACCGGGGACGCGCAGTCATCAGGATTCGGGTCCGTACATGTAACCGCTGAACCACCCAAGCAAGCACCCGCCTGGCACGCCTCGCCCGTGTTGCATGGATCGGCGTCGTCGCAGGCCTCTCCCTCGTGCTGTGGCGTCACAGAATCGCAATTGCCCTCTGCACCGGCAGGATGGCACTCGTAGTCGGCGCAAAATGTGTCCGTGCAGTTGACAGGCGTGTGCACGCACTTACCGTCCACGCAGATGTCCTCTGTGCACGGATTGCCATCATCGCACGACACGTCAAATACGCCAGCGACGAAGTGGGTAGCGTCATTGAGGTTGATCCACCCAACATTCTCGCCCCAGACGTCCCCGTCGTGGTCGGCATCAGGGAACGCCGCGCACGGCACGGGGATGACCGAGAAGTTGAGCGAATACGAGCCGGTCACGGAGGATGTGGTAACCAGAAGAGGCGTTCCACTTAGCGCCTCCGAACTGATTATGAAGAAGTATGTTTCGCCGGGCATGAGCAACCCGCTCGCGTCGATCGACAGGGAAGTCGGCTGATTCGGATCATCATTCGGGGGGCCCGTCACGCTGAATACCTCTCCACTGTCACCACTTAGGATGACCGTCTGGTCCAGCACGCCACGACCAGGTCCCCGGCCTAGTGTGCCGGAGAGAGACCAATCCGACGGCTGGTCGATCGTAAACGCCAATCCCAGAAAACTTGTTCCAATTCCACGGCCGGGAACGTCGAAGCGGGATCCTCCCAATCCCGACACACTTCCCAACACATTCAATGAAAGTGAACCATTCTGTGTAATCATCGAGTCTTGACTTGCCGAAGCCGATGCCCATCCCAGATTATCCTCCGAAATATTTGCGCTGACGGAATCCATCCACGACGCCCCGAAAACCGGCGCCGACTCCGTATCCGAATCCGTCATCCCCACCGCGGTCGCCTCCGCGCTCACGAACCGGTTGTCATCGATCAAAATGACCGTTCCGAGCACCGTATCAGAGGACACGACGAACGTACCCGCCCATACGAAACTCAGGATTACCGGACCCGCGGCGCGCGAGCCCTTACCAACGATTGTCCTGTCGAATGGCATTGCTCTCACTCCCATGGGAACCTTGATTATCGACAGAGACTTGCCCTCAGCAAGTCTGCCTGTCGACGTTCAATCCGGCATTTCCCAGTTATCAGAGTTCACGTAATTGTATCCGAACGAACCGCTCGATTCAAGCGAAACGACCTCTCTTGCCGAGATTCGTCCCTGCGTGGCTGCTCCATCGTGCCAATCCTGCCCGTGATGCCTCCCGGACAACGATTCCGGCCCGTTTCCGCGCAGCGTCAACCCGTGCCCCACTCGAATCATCAACGTTTCGCTCGATCGCGATGGTCACTCACGCTGCACCAACGGCGGCGGCACACCGAATCGCCGAATCCGCTCCAAGATCGCTGCGAACAACTCACGTGGCACCGCGACTTCGGCCATCTGAAACGTCACGTACTTGGCGTGCCGAACGACTTTCGCACCGATCTTGATCAGCTTCTCCCGCAGCCGTTTACGCCGACCCGGGAAAAGGTGTCAGGATTAGTTTCTTGACATCATGAGCGGCCTCGGTAGGCTTTGGGCATGGGACGATCGCCACGCATAACGCAGCCGGGCCTCGCCTATCACGTTTTGAATCGGCGAGCGATGGGCCTGCCTCTGTTTCGGGAGAATGATGATTATCTCGGTTTCGAGCAGGTGCTGGCTGAGTCGCTGGAGCGTCCGGAGGCGCCGGGCCTGCTGGCGTGGTGCCTGATGCCCAACCACTGGCATTTGGTCGTGCAGGCAGGCAGGCGGACAGACCTGTCCACGTGGATGCAGTGGTTGACGGTGACGCACACGCATCGCTGGCATGCCCACACGCAGACGGTGGGCGAGGGAGCGGTGTATCAGGGCCGGTTCAAGAGCTTTCCGGTGCAAAAGGGCGCGCATTTTCTGACGGTGTGTGGGTACGTGGAGGCCAACGCCTGGCGGGCGAAGTTGGTGAAGCGAGCGGAGGCCTGGCGTTGGAGCAGCCTGTGGGTTCGGCGGCGCCGCAGTTCGGCGTTGAATCGCCGGCTGCGGCCCTGGCCTGTGGACCGCCCGCGGAACTGGCTGGCGGGCGTGAATCGGGCGATGGGCGAGGAGGCGTTGCGATGTGTTCGGCAGTCGGTCACACGGGGGGTGCCCCTGGGTGACGAGACCTGGAAGGCCCGCGTCGCCAATCGCCTGGGACTAGATAGCACGCTTCGGCCTCGCGGGCGCCCCCGAAAGGATAAGCAAGAATCATCCTAACACCTTGTTCCTGTGAAGGCGGGACGAGCCGTTAACCAATTTGTTTTCATATAGTTACAACAGTTATGGTCTCCGGTCTCTCGCCTGGTTCAAAGCCGTTCAATCCCGAAGCCGGGGCGTACGTCGGGCGATTCCGGTGTCGCCCGAGCCCAGGCCACCGCCCGGCGGTATCTGAAAGAGCAGTGCCGCCCTTGCCACGGGTGCCTCGCTATCTTATCATCCTCGGGTTTCATGAAGGCTTTTGCAGGGACTGCGGCGGGGACGCGGCCGATTGCTCCTGAACCTTATTAGTTGTGGAGCGAGCAGTTTGGTGACTGAAATCGACAAGGAGTTTCTCGACATCCTGGTTTGTCCGAAGACCAAAGCCCCGTTGATCCAGTCTGCTGGTTGGCTATACTCTACGGACGCCGAAACGCGCTTGCGTTATCCGATCCGAGAAGGAATCCCGATCATGCTCATTGAAGAGGCTGAAACGGTGGATGTCGAGGAATTTGAAAGGATGGTGGGAAGTGCCACAAAGCGCTAGGGGAGGAAGTATTACAAAGCATCGCAAGAGGGGACGTTTCTTTCACACATCCCAGCGCTTCCCGGAACGCGCCAAGAAGGAGTGGGAAGGTCCGCTGGTGGACTATAAAGAGATTGAACTCCTGCGAAAGTTCCTCACCACTAGTGCCAAGGTCATGTCACGCAAACGTGCAGGTACCAGTGCGCAAGAACAGCGCGCCCTGCAAGTCGCCATCAAACGGGCGCGTCATATGGCCCTGCTGCCTTATACCAGTTCTTGAATCTCCAGGCGTTCGCGGCTCTCACCCTCCGGCGGCAGTTTGTTCTCGGGGCAAAGAGTGCACGTGATCTGACTGCCAGGCCACATGACCTGTCCGATCTCGGTTGGAGAGTAGACCAGTGGATCGCTTTGACGTGATTGTGATAGGCGGGGGCCACGCCGGTGCCGAAGCGGCCTGGGCCGCGGCACATCTGGGCGCCAAAACGGCGATGATCACCTTGGAAAGAGAGGCGATCGGCCGCATGTCCTGCAATCCGGCCATCGGCGGCCTTGGAAAAGGTCACATGGTCCGCGAGATCGATGCCCTCGGCGGACTAATGGGCCGCGTGACCGATGATACCGGCATTCAGTTCCGGATGCTCAACAGGAGCAAAGGCCCGGCCGTCTGGGCGCCGCGAGCACAAGTCGATCGCGACCGCTACGCCGCCGGCGTCCAACGATATCTGGCCGACGCCCCGAACCTGACCATCATCGAAGGCATCGTTGAAGATCTGCTCACCAAACCGGTCACCGACCGCGGCTGCACCACTCATGGAATCACCGGCGTGAGGCTCGATGACGGTAGAAACATCGAAGCATCAACGGTCATCATCACCACCGGCACGTTCATGCGGGCACTCATGCACTGCGGTAAGGCCCAAAGCTCCGGCGGACGTGTCGGCGAACGGGCGTCTTTCGGCTTGAGCGCCGCACTTGAATCGCTCGGATTCGAACTTGGCAGACTCAAGACCGGCACCCCGCCTCGCGTCCTTCGCGACTCCATCGACTATCGCGGGCTCCAACCGCAACCCGGAGATGAGCACCCCACACCGTTCTCCTTCGTCAACACCTCCATCGACCAACGCCAGATCGACTGCTGGATCACCTACACTAACGATCGAACCCACTCCGTCATCAGGGCTCACCTTCACGAAGCCCCGATGTTCAGCGGCCAGATAAAATCCCGAGGCCCGCGCTATTGTCCGAGTATCGAAGACAAAGTCGTCCGATTCGCGGACAAACCCCGCCATCAACTGTTTCTCGAACCGGAAGGCGTCGACAGCGAACGCGTCTATTGCAACGGCATAAGCACGTCACTGCCGGCCCAGGTGCAACGGGAAATGATTGGGACCATTCCGGGCCTGCAAAACGCAAAGATCATCCAACCGGGCTACGCCGTTGAGTACGACTGGGTTCCGACGCACCAGATCCAGCTCACTCTGGAAACCAAACGCGTCGCCAACCTGTTTCTGGCAGGCCAGATCAATGGGACCAGCGGCTACGAGGAAGCAGCAGCCCAGGGACTTGTCGCCGGTATCAACGCCGTACATGCTCTTGACGGCCGTGATCCTCTCATTTTGGGTCGGGACCAATGCTACATTGGCGTTCTGATCGATGACTTGGTTACCCGTCCGCCGGATGAGCCATACCGGATGTTCACCTCTCGAGCCGAGTATCGGCTTTATTTGCGTTGCGATAACGCCGATCAGCGGCTCACGCCGATCGGCCGTCAGGTGGGGCTTGTTGATGATTCTCGTTGGTCGATCTTCGAACACAAAATGACGCAGGTCGATCAAATCAAGCGACACCTACAAGCCGCTCGGACAAACGGCGTCTCGCTGTCGGACCAACTGAAACGTCCCGAGGTGACCGCTGATGACCTGCACACGTGGCTTTGCGCCACGGGTCAAGGAAGCTTCGACCGTTTAGCCATCCAGCAAGTCCATATCGACGCCAAGTACGCCGGGTACATCGCTCGCCAGCAGCGGCAAATCGATCGTTTCCAACGTCTCGAAGCGATACGAATCCCACAAGAAACCGACTTCGACAGAATCTCCGAGATGCGCCTCGAAGCTCGCGAAAAGCTTGCCCGCATAAAACCTCGCACCCTTGGTCAGGCTTCGCGAATCAGCGGAATCAACCCCGCGGACATCACCGTTCTGTGGGTGTGCTTGAGTCGCGCCAAGCACCGTTTGAGTCATAGCACGACAGCTTCGAGCGCGGCGCAACACAAACCAAGCCCCTGTGAATAAACAACATATCACAGCCTGTTTCACTAATCCCGGCGCGTAGCTGGCAGAAACATTGCGCAACTTTCTCTTGACACCCAAAGATGGTGGTATGTACGGTATGGCAAACCTGGGATGGATAGGATACTTGCTTGAAATGGGCGCAACACGAGAGATCGTTCAACCGTTGAAAAAGGTTAACACACCAACGACCAAGTCGGTGTTCACGACCGGCGAAGTGGCGAAGATTTGCAGTGTCAGCCAACAGACCGTCATTCGTTGCTTCGACAGCGGGCGATTGAGGGGATTTCGTGTTCCTGGATCACGATTCCGCCGCATACCACGCGACCAGCTTATCCGCTTCATGAAGGCCAACAATATACCTCTCGACAAGCTCGGCCAGGCCGCCAAACGTATTCTTGTCATCGACGACGACCGGGCCATCGTCGACATGCTGGTCGACGTTTTGCAGCACGACGGGCGGTTTGAAGTCAGGACCGGAAGCACCGGCTTTGACGCCGGCTTGTTGGCTCGCGATTTCCTTCCTGATCTCATCTTGCTGGACTTCAAGTTGCCCGACATCAACGGAAATGCGGTGTGTCGCAGTGTTCGTGCCAACCAACATCTCAACCACACCAAGATCATCATGATCAGCGGAGTGGCTGATCCCGACGAGATCGAACAACTCAAGAGGGCCGGCGCCGATGACTTCATCAAGAAACCGTTCGACCTCGATCACGTGATTCGCCGCATCGGAGAGCTCATCAACGTCTAACTGCACCTGCACGGCGGCAAAGCGAGCATTGGGGAGGCGGGAGATGGAGGGAGAATTAAGCAATGATGGTGGATACCGTCACGCGGAAGGTGTTCGCGCCGATAGACGACCACGCGGCTGCCGTCATTCTGGACGTGGTAGGCCGACTACCTCCCCTCCCGCCGAATGTGCTACGTCAAGACGCGGGAGATTACCCCTGCCCGCCGGCGTATATCGACCTCGAACAGATACCTGCCCAACTCGGCGAGCACACCGCCCTCGGTGTTCGACTGACCTGCTTCGTCAACCATCTGCTTGGCCGAGTTGACCCGCGACCGCGTGACGCGCTGGACCTCGAACAACACTGGCATCACGCCTTCGAAGTTGCCACCATAGCCCAGGAGCTTAACGCCGAGTCAGGCGGGCGCTACGATGACCGCTTGCTCTTTGCATCTTCCGTTTTACACGACGTCGGCAAACTGGTGCTCAACTACTGCATGCCCAAAGCCTATGCACGGGTCCGCAGCCACAGCCATCACCATCGAAAAAGCCTGAGATTGCTCGAGCATTCCAACTTTGGGATCGACCACACAAGTGCAGGCAGAAGGCTCGCCGCCCGCTGGGAACTTCCCGTTGAACTTCAGGACGCCATCGGCCGGCATCATCATCCACCGGCTCTCATTGATAACTTCACCGGCGTCCCCAAATTCCTAGCCACGATTCAGCTCGCCAACTTTCTATCGCACCGCGAACGTTTCGGCCACCCGGAGCGGGCCGCACCAAAGACCCTACAAGCGCTTTTCGATCGCATCGATTTGGACGCCGGCGTAGCTGAAGCGATTACCGCACGCTCCGCTGAGCGGGCTGACACTATACATGACTTGCTGCGGCGACACCTGCAATGCGTCACGGCCCCGCAAACAGAAACGTGGCTGCGTGGCTGGGGATTGGAATCTTCGCCCTTGGCGAATCGGCACGCCGCTTCAGACGACACCGGGCGGATGCTTCGCGCCGTGACCGAATTCGCGGCATCCATAGCACCATCTGATCGGGAAATAGACCTTTGCCATCATATTGTGCGCTGCTGGACCGATCTCTTCGACATCGATGCCAGCGTGGCGTTCGCCATGAACCCGGACCACACTCTGTACTATTGCAGCGTTCGCCGCGGCCGGCGCATTGTCTCATCGACAGTCGCGGTGGCCGCACACCAAAGACCGTCAGACCGCGGCATGGACGAATACTCAGCAACTATGCTTCCCAGAGCACTGATCCCGGCTCCACCCATCGCCGATCCGGTACGGGAACGCTACCGCCGTATCCTCACCGCTGATTCACAACTAATGCTCCCATTCATCCATGACGGGAAACTCCTGGGTGGCGTGTTGTTCGACCCCCAAAAACTGAATCGGCCAGACGGTCGCGCCTCAGCCGTCCGCCGAACCGAATGGATCGAGATGCTCTCTGCCGTATTCAGCGCCGCTATTGCCCAAACCATCCGTCGTGGCCGAGTCGAAGACATCAATGAATCACTGAATGCAGCCCATCAGTGCTTTTATGAACACAAGGAACACCTTTTCGCGTCGCGTTTGCTGGCGATGACCGCGGAGATGGCCGCTGGTGCCGCCCACGAACTCAATTCGCCCTTGGCCGTCGTTTCCGGTCGGGCCCAATTGCTGGCCCGCAACGCCCGGGATCCCGCCGACCGCCGCGCGCTTGAGACCATCCGCGAGCAAAGCCGAATCTGCACCGACATCGTGAGCCAGTTGATCTCATACGCCAAGCCCCAACCCCCCCAACCTGCGTTCCTGATACTGGGACAATGGTTGCCCGATATTCTGGAGGCCTGGCGCTCGCGAAACCCAGATAGTACGGTGACCTTGCAAATCCAGGTCGACGATCCTGATGTACGCATATGGGCCGACCCCAAGCAGCTCGAAGAAGTCTTCAGTGCGCTAATCACCAACGCGGTTGAATCCCTGCCCGTGGAAAATGCCCGTCTGATGATCAACTCGCGCCCCAGCACTTCCGATGACACGGTGGTAATCGCGGTGGAGGACAACGGCCACGGCATGTCCAGTGAGGTTCTGCAGCACGCATGTGACCCGTTCTTCTCACACCACCACGCCGGCCGCCGGCGCGGGCTTGGTTTGCCCATCGCCCAGCGGCTGGTGGACATGAACAACGGAAGACTGTGGCTGGAGTCCGCGCCGGGCGCCGGCACAACCTGTTTTGTGGAACTGCCCTGCGCCATGCCCCGGCATGATTCGTCCTAGGGCGATCGGCACGGACAAGCACCGAAACGATGCTGTGCCGAGAATCCCTTCTCGGTACCCACCGTAGGACCGAGAAAGGATTCTCGGTCCAGCGATCGTAGGATTCTCGGTCCAGCGATCGTAGGATTCTCGGTCCAGCGATACCCCGCGCTGGCGCTTGGGGCTCGGATAAGCTCAGCGATTATTCTTTGACGAAAGACCACAGCGGATGCTCGACCGGAACGCCAACAGCATTCTTTCCGTCGCCCATGACGAGTTGACCCGCACCACGATCGCCGGTGTGGCGACCGGACTCCCGCATGCTCAAGTCACCTACGCTTCGTCGGGAAGCGAGGCCCTTGAGATCGACGCGCATAACGCCCACGATATGATCATCACATGTGTCAAGCTGCAGGGCATGGACGGCTTCGAGCTGGCCAGCAGAATACTGGCCTCGCGACACAGGCCGGTTGTGCTTGTGGGTGATCTTCCACAACTCCAAGACGTCATCTGGGCAATGCGTATAGGCGTGGCCGATTTTTTGTCATTACCCCTCGAACCACTCGAGCTCTTGGATACCATCAACAGGTGTTTGCATCGAGTAGCGACGGCACGGCGCGAAGTACACAGACAGCAGAGACTCCAGGCCATCCTGCGACACGTGCTGCGCGATCGACGCAACCTGAGTCGTCGTATCGAGCTTCTTTGCCGCGACCTGGTCGGCACGCAGCGACGGCTTTTCCACCGTGTCTTGGCTCTGAAACGAAGAACCAGCCCCGACCTCAGGATTTGACTAGCTGGCCTCGCCCTCGGGCGGCGGCGGCGGTCGTTCGCTGCGTAGTGCCTTTTCGATTTCCGTGATCATTCGGCCGCGACGCCAGATACGTATGTCGCCGGTTGACTCGCTGACCGTCATGGCGATGCTCCTGGTCGCCGCCGTAATAGCCGCCGCAGCCGCGTGCCGGGCACCGAGCCCCTGGGGCAGCGGCTCACCGACAACATTCGGCGTCAAAGTCGTTCCGGCGGACATGATCACGCCAGTGCCTTTGAGTATGAAAGCGCCGTCGATGGACGCGAACTCCTTCACCGTTTCGCGCATGCGCTCATCAAGGATATTACGCTCCTTCTCAGGATAGCCTTTGAAGGGGTTGATGATGTTCTGCTGGCAGTACCTCTGGACTTCGCGATAATCTCCCACCACTACCAGCGTGCCGACCGGCCGGCCCTCGCGCCCTTCATGGGCCAGTTCAAGCATCAGGGTCAACACCCGCTGGAATACGACGCGGCGAATGTGTTCGGTAAGCCTTGGCTGCCCCACGGATTGAAACAGTTCATATTCCCGGCCCACCTCCATCACCACCAGCGTATCGATGCACTGCCCCACCACGCCCGTCAGAAACACGAACACATCCCCGGCCCGCAGCATCCCCTGCGAAAACGCCAACAGCGTGGCCATCTTGATCTGCCCCATACGCGTAAGATTAAAATGGGGCACCTGCAAGAATTTGACGCCAAGATCCTTGGCCCGTTTCACGTCCCGGTCATCCCGAGCCATCACCACCAGCTCGGTCGGGGGCTTAACCGCCTCCAACAACCGGCCAAGGTCTTGTACGGCGTCCGCATAGGTCATCAACGTACGCGCCGATGAGGACTTGGCCACAGCGCCGGCGGCGGCGATCATCGCGTTGGAAAAATCGTGGTTTTCGTCTGCCAACACCCGCTCCCGCGAGCCAACA
>JAZGDL010000400.1:0-5625 GCA_036477795.1 Phycisphaerae bacterium | reverse complement strand
ACGACTCGGTTCCAGTCAATTGCTTCCTCTCACTTTCACTTCCTAGAAGAATCGTTGCGCCAGTGCTTGAGGTCTTCGGCGAGGTACACCGTCGCCATGCCCCCTTCGCCCAAGTGGCGTTCGATCTGATAGCGGTCAGCGAGTGCAGCTTTGAGGCGGTCGAGCTGGTCGGTCATCTCGTGCGACAGCCCTTGGTAGTCCCAAGGGGCTAAGGTATAGATCGCCGGAGGGCACGGCTAGGAATCCCGCGGATGAACTCGGTGCGCGGTTGGTTCGCGTGTTGGCGTGAATGAAAAACCCCGAACGCCGCTGGGACGCTCGGGGCTAATGTATGGCTTCTGAAAACTATGGAATTGTAAGAAGCCTGACTTCGGGCCGCAGAGAGTGCGACTACCGCCGACCACCCCCTTGGTCAATCATCCAGACCGCATCGGTGCCTTCGATCGTTCGACCGTCATCGGTCTCACCTTGCAGTGTGCCCTCGGTGTAGTCACACGTGAGGTAGGTCTGACCGTAACGGAAGTGCAACACGAGATCGGTGTCGCCATCGCCGTCCACGTCCTCCTCATGACGGCGTGCTTCTCCAGTCTTCTTGTTGCGATGCGCCTCACTGGCCCCCTCGAAGGTGACCGCCCTGTGATCCACCGTCGTGGCATCAAAGGTATCGGTGGTTAGGATGGCAACAGGGATCACTCCCTCATTGTTACAGTTGATGGAGTTCTGTTGGCTGCCCGGCTTGATGTCGATATCTATTGCGAGAACTCCTCCGAGCACTTTGGGTGCGAGCAGAGGCGCTCCGACTGCAAGGCTGTACCCGCCCAAGGAGCCGACGAACACCGGAGTGGCTAGGGAGCCGCCCAGGTTCTCTACGTAATAAAGGTTCGGAGTTGGGACCCCGAGCTGGCGGAAGGTGACTACGACCAGATCGTCGTCGCCATCCGAATCGAAGTCGAAAGCATCGATCCCTGTCTGGGCGTCCAGATCGAAGACAGACGCTCCCGGCTTTGTGAAGCTGCCGAAGCCGTCGTTCGTGTAGACGAAGTGGGTTCCACGACTACCGACGCCCCCACCTCTTCCTCCACCCGCGACGATGTCTAGATCCCCGTCGCCTTCCAGATCAAAGACGGCCAGGCCGGTTGTGCCATACACTCCAAGGTCCGTACCGATGTCGAACAGGACGGTCGAGGCGGCCATTGCTCCGGTGCCATCCCCCTTGTAGAACCGCATCTCGCCGGCACCTATGCCATCGTTTCCGAGAACCAGGATATCCTGGTGGCCGTCCCCGTCGACATCTCCCACGGCTACGCCAAAGAATGCGTTGGCATCCGTTGTGCTCCACGTGGTGACGTCGAGAGTTGGGCCGGCCTTGGTGAATGTTCCCGGAGCCGTCTGCAGGTACACAAACATCCCGCCCCTGGCCCTATTGTCACCGACTACAAAATCATTGGCGCCGTCCTCATCGAAGTCTCCCACTCGCAAGTTGGTACAGAACAGGCTCACTGGACCGCTTCTGGTAACGCCCGTTGCGACGACGGAAGTGGTGAATGTCCCTGCTCCATCGTTTGTGTACAGATACACTTCTGCATGGATTCCGTCGCAGATAAGGATGTCGTTATCACCGTCGCCATCCATGTCTGCCACATCCATTCCATCCACCATGCGCAGCGCCGGCAAATCGCTCCTCGCACCGAACGTTCCGTCTCCGTTACTGGGAAAGTAGTGTTTGCTTCCACCAATCAGACCGCCTTCTGACCCGGTAACCACGAAGTCAGCGGCGCTCGAGGAAGCCGTAAAGCCTGGCATTGCTGTCGTTGCGGATGACACTGAGGAAAGGGCGGGCGGCGCTGTGGCCCCGCTTATCGCGCCCGACCAGTAGGGGTTTCCATCGATCTCTCCAGCCGCAGGCACATCAGAGATGTCCTCCAACAGCCGTGATGTCTCCACATCCGTCGGCAGCTGTTCGTCACAGCCAACGGCGAGTAACGACATCGATAAACAGGTGACCATTGCACTCGCCTGCTTTCGCATACGCTAAATCTCCTTCGGTGCCAGCAGCGTGTCTCGCTCGATGACCCCTATTTTTGGTTGGTAGTGACAATAATGCCCTGCGGAGGTTATCGCTGTGACTTACGACGGTGTCCTGTGGTGACGCACACTTTCGTCAGCACATTGCGTTGGAGATGCACGGTACAGCGTTGCCGCTTGGCCTCGGGGAACCACTTCCGCACTGCGGCCGCCAAGCCGGCGTGTTAGTCTGCAATGACGAGCTGCACCCCTGTCAGGCCCCGGTCCACCAGCTGCTGTAACAGCTCCGCCCAACTCGCCTCGGATTCTTCGACCCCCAACGCGACGCCCAGCAGATGGCGATGGCCATCCGCCCCAACCGGGGGTGCTGTTCGCCGACGTCGAGTCCCGAAAAAGGAGAGAATATCTCATTGCGTTGGCGCAGACCGGAAACAAGACGCAGGCAGCGCGGTTGGTGGGGGTGCATCCATCGACGCCGTATTGCCCGGCGTGGAAGGCGGACGAGGCGTTCCAGGCGGGGTTGACGGTGGCGAAGGAATGCGCGGCCGAGCTGTTGGAGGGCGAGGCGTTCAAGCGGGCGACGTTTGGGGTGAGGAAGCCGGCGGGCTGGTACAAGGGGAAACCTGGGGGCTACGTGCGGGAGTACTCGGACATCCTGGCGATCTTCCTGTTGAAGGGCTTGCGGCCGGAGCGGTATCAGGAGCGGATCGAGGTCAAGGGGACGTTAGCCCACCTCGACTTGAACCGCCTGCCGGATCACCTGCTGCAACGCATCGCGGACGGAGAACATCCGCTGGCCGTGCTGGCGAGTGCGGTGCCGGTCGGGGCCGACGGGACGCCGGACCTGTCGGCGTTGCCGTTGCTGCCGAGTGGAGGCGAGCCGCGAGCTGGGGAGATCGTGGTCGAGGAGGAGAGCGCGGTCGTGGTTGAGGATGAGAGCGCAGCGGATGGGGCGACGGGGCGCGAGTCGGAGCACGGCGCCGAGTGAGGAGGCCGACCAACCACCGACCAGCCATCGACCGATCGACCCCCCAGGCCGGGCGGGACTCAAGCCCCCCGTTTGTCCGTCGGGTGAGGTTCAGCGCCGAACATGTGGCCTATTCCTTTTAATAGGGCGAATGCCGCGTAAAGTCGGCGAACTGCTGGAGCTACTTGAACGCAACGCCTGCGCTGGCCGGTCCTGCCAGGGGCACGATTTCGATCTTCTTGAAGCCCGCCTCTTTGCACCACCGGGCGTAGTCAGCTCCTGTGAAGTCGAAGGCCACTCCGAATTCAATAAGCATGTTCAGGGACATGAGCAGCCCGAATACGTTCTCGCGGCGAGCGTCGTCGATGACGTTTTCGACGACGATGAGTGCCCCTCCGTCAGTCAGCGCATCGTAGGCGGCCCGAATGAGGTGCTTTTTATTATCGAGATCCCAATCGTGCAGAATCATGCCCATCGTGAGCACATCTGCCTTGGGCAACGGGTCCTTGAAAAAGTCACCGCTCGCCGTCGTGATGCGGTCGCTCAGCCCGGCGGCGTCGATGTGCTTCTGCGCGATCGGGGCAATCGGGGGTAGATCGAGCGTGGTGCATTTGAGGTTTGGATGCTCCGTGGCAACGAGGATGCTCAACAGACCACTCGACCCGCCGACATCACACAGGGTCTCGTACTTCGAGAAGTCAAATTTCTTGGCCAGCGCCATGAAGTTGCCCGCCGAAATCCCGCTCATGGCGTCGACAAACTCCTCGAGCTTCCCCTGGTCGCGGTAGAGCTCTTCGAAGATGGAGGGGCCGCCACCCTTCGTCTCGTTTTGTGGCTCACCGGTGCGCAACGCGGTTCCCAAACCGTTCCAAAAACCAAACAAGCGCGCGTTGAACATCTTGAGAATGCCCCCGATGTACGCCGGGCTGTTCTCATCGAGGAACGTGGCGGTTTCGGCAGTGTTGCGATACTTGGCTTCTTCACCATCGCCATCGCGGTCGAGAAACTTGAGCGCCACGAGGGCGTCGAGAAAATCCCACGTTCCACGGGGATGTAATTCAAGGGCAGACTCTAGCTCCTTGCCCGTCATCGGGCCTTTGCCGAGCAGTGTGAAGACACCGAATTCAACTGCCGTGAGCAGTACCTTGGACGCCCAAAACCCCGAGCCGACCTGCATGATATGAGACGGATTGATGTTTGTATCCACGAAGGCCCCTCTGATCGCCGGAACGCAGGAGTGTCAAATGGTAAGATGTGACACAACTCAAGTGAACGCGAGGCGCGCCGAGTTCGCGGTCCGATTTGGGGCCCGTGACGCGGAGCTGAGCTTGAGGCGGTCGAGCTGGTCGGTCATCTCGTGCGACAGCCCTTGGTAGTCCCAAGGGGCTAAGGTAGGGATCGCCGGAGGGCACGGCTAGGAATCCCGCGGATGAACTCGGCACTGCAGACGGCGACCGATTTTGCAAACCAACGGGAAGGGACAGGACGGGACTAGACGGGACAGGACGGGACGACGAGCACCGAAATCCAAAACCGGGGGTTGCAGGCGGCCCTAGGCGTAAGCCTCCGTGAGTTCTTCAAGCCCTTTAGGCAGGTGGTGAGGCCGAAGACACCGAGGCGGCGGGGCTGAGCCCAAACGGCACTCGGTTGAACGTATGTTCACCTAGAACGTATGTTCACCTAAAGAGATGGGGCCGATCCAGGTTCCGGAGCCACTCTGCGCCCCTCAGGGCCTCGCCGCGAACACGTCGCGTCTCACCGAATACTGGTAGATGGTCTGGCCACTGGCATAACCAAGCGTGTCATTGAGAAAGCGGAACCTGTTTACCGATTTACCAAAGCCGGCGTCCTGCCACGTTTCGCCGCCGTCTTCAGTCTTCAGCGTGGGGTTGTTTGCGATAAAGCTGCCCATCCACCCCCGTGTAGGTGTCACAAAGCCAATCCCTTGCGCCCCATAAGGGATTTCTCCGCTCCAGAACAGCTTGTCCTCCCAGGTTGTACCACCATCGGTGGTTTTGAGAAAATATTCCTCTGCTCCCCACGCCTGTATAGACACGTACCCGACGGTGCGCGACGGGAACGAGATTTTCCAAGCGTTTTCTCCCCTGCGGGACCCTACATACCTGCGTTCCCAGGTGCCGCCTCCATCGCGCGTTTCCAAAATGAGAGCGGTAGAAGCGGTGCTGCCCACAACAATGCCTTCCTCCGGCGTCCAGAAATAGATATCGACCAACCCGTCAGCATAGGGTCTCATGTCTATCGCCGACCACGATTTGCCCCCATCTGAACTCTTGAGCACAAACGCTGGCCCGTAGCGTCGACCCGCTGCATAGACGGTCGTGTGATCCACCACCCAAATCCCACAAATGCCGATTGGTCCGGGGGGCAACTTGACGACCGACCAGTTTGTCCCGCCGTCCTCGGTCTGATACAAAACATCGCCGGCTTCACCCCGCAGGTTACCCACCCAACCCCTTTGCGAGTCCGCAAAGCCCATCGATCGGAAATAGGCGTCACCCTCGTACAGTACCTGCCACGATTCGCCCCCATCACTTGTCTTGTAGATCTCGCCTGTGCGCGTCGCAAACCACCCGACGGAAGGATTGACGAAAAAGACATCATCGTGCTTCAAG
>JAZGDL010000040.1:0-13309 GCA_036477795.1 Phycisphaerae bacterium | reverse complement strand
CAATGCCCCCTGTTTCATCTGATCGATCTGATGGTCGGCGGTCTCGTCTTTGCGGTCCGGCGGATGGACCATGGCCACCGCGTCAGCCTCGGCGAAAAGATTGGCCTGGTCCGGTTCGATGGTAGCCTCTTTGGCCTGGTAATCGGCGTCGTCACATCCGGCGGCCTTGCCGGCGCCCGACTCTACCGAAACCTCCATGCCGGCTTTGACCAGCTTGGCTACGCACGAAGGCACCAACGCAACCCGGGTTTCACCGCTGACAATCTCTTTGGGTACAGCTAGTTTCATGGATCTTCACCAATCCCACGGATTCGAATCCGTGGGCTTCCAATAAGCTCGATTCTCTTTGGCAGTTACGGGATCATTCCCCCACTGTCAAACCGCGCCATGTTGCATATATCGGCGCCCAGCAATATCCGTGCCAACTACGGCCCACTTAACATATCACACGGTCACGCTGGATCCTTATTAAAATCCCTTCTCGGTCCCCCTTCCTGGGGGTGTGGGACCGGCTTTCCAGCCGGTCAAATGACAGGCTGGAAAGCCTGTCCCACATATGGGTGCGAGAAAGGATTCTCGCACCAGCACTTGTCGGCGACCGTACACTGTACTGTTAGCATAGCACACGGTGTTGACCCTGTCATTGCCGTCGATCGGAGGCTGAGCTATGATCCCCTTAGCCCCGTGCGACACTCACAAAAGGATTCCCAGCCGACGCCAGCGGAAGCACTTCTGCAAGACGAAAGCCGTAATATGCCTGTGTCATGGCAGCGTAGAGTGATTGATCGGCTGGTTGAAGGCGCCCGTGCCGACGGCTCGTGGGGCTATCAGCCGGGGGCGGCTGCGAGCGCAGAGCCCACCGCAATGGTCGCGCTGGCCCTGGCGGCTCATGGCAAGGAGGGGCGTTTGTTGTCCAAGTCCCTGGAGTGGCTGGTGACGTTGCAGCGCGGGGACGGAGCGGTACCGGTGTTGCCGGCGCTGGCGTCTCCCTGTTGGCCGACGGCCCTGGCATTGTTGGCCTGGCTGCGGGCTGGTGGAGGCCATTCCGGGCCCTTCGCAGCACAAACAAAGCTGGCGACGTCGTGGCTGGTGAATGCTCACGGAGTGCCCGTGCACACCGGCGCGGCGTACTTCGGCCATGATACTGCCCTGATAGGCTGGCCCTGGGTGCGGGAGACACACTCCTGGGTGGAGCCCACCGCATATGCGGTGCTGGGGTTGTGTGCGGCCGGTGCCCGAGCCCATTCACGTGTTCGCCAAGGCGTGCGGCTGTTGCTGGATCGAGCGTTGCCCAACGGCGGCTGGAACTACGGAAACACCCGCGTGTTCGATAACGTGCTGCGCCCGTTTCCCGCTCCCAGCGGGGCGGCGCTGGCGGCGTTGGCTGGTGAGCCGGCGGACCAGCGCATCGACAGGTCAATCGAATATGTCGAGCATGAACTGCGGCGGGTCCGATCACCGTTCTCTCTTGGCTGGGGATTGATCGGACTGGCGGCCTGGGGCGCCAGGCCGCAGACTTCGGATCGGTGGCTGGCCGAGAGCGCGGCGCGAACCTTCGAACGATTTCCTCTCGGACCCAATCATCTTTACGATGCGGTGTTGTTGTTGGCTGATGCCCGGGATTGGCTGGCTACCCTTGGCAGACCCCGCGCTGGCGCTTGGGGCTCGGATAGGTTAGTGAGATTCGGATGAGTTCGCGGGATGATGGCTGAATCCAACAGAAAGCGTGAAGGGTCTGCCCGTGGATGGTCACCCTCGCGGCGCGAACTGCTGGGCCTGGGCGGGGCACTGGCAGTCGGTGGGGGCATCGCCGGCGCCGCGAGATGGTGGAACCGGCACGAGAAGGGACTTCGTGCCAGTGTGTTCATCGGTAAAGCATCGGATTACCAAGCGGACCTCGCCGCTGTTGTGGGCCAAGGGTTGCGTGAGTTGGGAATCACCAACCGCCACATATCGGGCAAACGTATTCTCCTCAAACCCAACCTGGTCGAGACCGCCCCTAGTCAGGCGCCTATCAACACCCATCCATCCGTGGTGGTCGCGGCAGCGGACGCCTTTCGACGCCTGGGGGCCGCCGACGTTATCGTTGCCGAAGGCCAGGGGCACCGGCGCGACAGTTGGCTGGTGTTGGAGGAGTCCGGTATGAGCGAGGCACTGGCGGACGCCGGGCTCTCGTTTGTGGACCTGAACCATGACGAGGTGGTGGGCGTGGAGAATGCGGGCTCCTGGACCGATCTGAGGCCGCTTTACCTGCCCAAGACGTTGTTGGCCGCGGACTGGGTTGTCTCGCTCGCGAAGCTCAAGACCCATCATTGGGCGGGGGTGACGTGCGCCATGAAGAACCTGTTCGGTGTCATGCCCGGGGTGGTGTACGGCTGGCCCAAAAACCCGCTGCACCATGCCGGCATCGCCGCATCGATTTTGGATATCAATACAACGGTGCGGCCGGCGCTGGCCGTCGTGGACGGCATCGTGGGCATGGAAGGCGATGGTCCGATCATGGGAAGTCCCAAGCGCGTCGGCTGTATGATTATGGGGAGAAACCTGGCCGCGGTGGATGCGACCTGCGTGCGGCTCATGGATCTCAACCCCTACGGCGTGAAATACCTGGCCTCCGCTTCGGGCCGGCTCGGTCCCATTCATGAGTGGAACATAGCACAGCGCGGTGAGTCGATCGCGACAATGCGCACGCGCTTCGATCTGGTGGACGTGCCGCACCTCGCCGGCATTCGAGGGGGCTGAAGACGCCGGTCGAATAGCGAATGGCGAATAGCGAAAAGGTGTTCGCGCACGCCATTCGCCATTCGCCATTCGCCATTCGCCATTCGCCATTTTAGCGGGTGCGTCCTCTATAAGCTGCTTTGGCGTGCATCCGTTCGATCCCGCCAGAGCGATAAGATGAAGTTTCAGAAAAACGCCGGCAAGCGTTTGCCCATCCCCCGGTTGTTTCTTATGTTTCAATCGCTGCTTGTGATACACGTCAAATACGAGTGTCACAAAGTGGCATGGGGAGAGCAGAGCAGCACCACGTCTGTCCTGTAAACTCCATTGCGAATTCGGTGTTCCTGGGAAGGGCACCGCGTGGGACCGGCTTTCCAGCCGGTCGATGACAGGCTAGAAAGCCTGTCCCACAGCTTGTTCAGGCGGGAGCAGGACGCCCCCGTCGAATGTGTCTCAAGGCCTGTGTGGCCGAGAGCGTGAGAAAGACAGCGAAGGGGCAGGGATTGAGCCTTCGCTGAGTGTCAGCCGTGCGGAGTGTAGAGGGCCCGCCGGCGCGAGAGTGAAAGGAGCATAATCGTGAAGGTAGTGTGGGAGCGTACGAAGAGTTTTCTGAAGAGCGAAGATGGCCCGACCGCGACCGAGTATGCGGTCATGCTGGCATTGATCATTGTGGCCTCCATCGGGCTGATCGGAACGCTCGGCGACCGGGTGTCGGAGACGTTCACGACAATCAACGCCGGGCTGGAGGGTGAAGGGCTTTCTGACGGAGGTTAGTGCCCACGCCGCACCGACAACTGGGATGTCGCAGTATCGTTGTTGGTGCGGGGTACTCTGGCTTGGTTGTGATTGCTTGCGGAGCGCTGTTTTGATGGGCGGTAACGGGTTGAAACGGGCTGCGTGAGCGGGGTCTTGGGGTGGGCGTCGCCCGGGTAACGGGCGGCGTCTCACCCCTTCTAGAAAACTAGAAACTAGAGACTGCAAACTAGAGACTGAAAACTGGAGAAGGCACCTCAAGGGTCTTCGGGTTTCCAATCTCTGGGGTCTAGTTTTTTGAAGAGTGGGGACCGTTATGCTCTCGGGGTATTGGATAGTTGTCTGCGTTGTGCTGGTGCCGGCGCTGCTGCTGGCGTCGTGGATCGACTACAGCCAGCGTCGCGTTCCCAACCGGTTGAATGGGGTGCTGGCGTTGGCGGGCTTCGCGGCCCAAGGCGCCTACTTCGGCTGGTCGGGACTCTCCGCGGGTGCCCTGGGATTGCTAGTGGGGCTGGGCGTCTTGATTGTTCCGTGGGTGATGCACGGAATGGGGGCGGGCGACGTGAAGTTGATGGGTGCGATCGGCGTGTGGTTCGGCCCGTGGATGACGCTGCTGTCATTCGCAGTGGGGGCGATTCTCGGCGGGGTAATTGCCATCGTCATGATCGTCGCGGCACGTCGCACAGCCCTAGCGTGGAGCCATATGGGACTGATTCTACTCAAGGTGCGATCACGTGAGACCATCTTCAGCGAATTCGCCTCGGCGAAGAGTCTGGGCCAAAAGCCGCAACTGCTTCCATACGGCGTGCCGCTTTCGATGGGATCGATGTTCGTCTTATCGGGTCAGGTTTTCGGTTGGTGGATGGTTTGAAATGCGACGATTGATGAATTGGGGCAAAGGCGTGAAACCCACGGACTTGAATCCGTGGGCTTCTTGTCCGTGGCGTGCGCGTGGCACGGCGATCGTGGAGTTCGCGGTCGTGCTGCCACTTCTGTTGGCCCTGCTGTTCGGCATCGTTGAGTTCGGCTGGCTCTTCATGATCCGTCAGTCGCTGGGCAACGCGGCGCGCGAAGGGTGCCGCGTGGCTGTGTTGCAGACCGCGACCGAAGAGATGCGATCCGGCCGGATCGACGAGGTGATGGAGCCGTTGGGGCTGGACCCGGACATATGGTCATTCACGGCATCCGAACTTGGCGATACGGTGCAGTGGGTCCGCGTTTCGGTTCCGGTCGCGGACGTAGCCCTGACGGGGGCTCTGATCGTGTCCCACAATTACATGCTGGCGGGGGAAAGCTCGATGCGCAAGGAAGGCATGTAGGGCGACGACGGTTCTGATGACAGCGGTGATGGTGTTTGATAACGAAGGGGGTAGCGATGAAAAAGGTGGCAATGATTCCACTGGCCCTGGGCCTGTTGATCGGCGGTATCGCGATCAAGCTGGGGCTTGACACACTGCAGGAGGCTAAAGCCGGCGCGCGGCGGAAGATCATCACGACCGTGGTGGCGATAGCAGAGATACCGGCGACGTCAATCATTGAAGCCTCCATGATCAAGACAGTGGAGACGCCGGAGACGCCGCTGTTGGGCAAAGGCTACTTCACCGAGGCAGAAAAGGTAGTCGGTCGCGTGCCGGCGTATTCGATCGCGCAGGGTGTTGTGCTTCGTGAATCGCTGCTCAGCCCGCCGGGTACGCCTCCGGGACTGGCGGTGCGAATTCAGCCGGGCATGCGGGCGGTTACCGTCAAAGTGAATGAGGTTACCGGCGTGGCCTACCAGATCCAGCCGGGCGCGCGTGTGGATGTGATCGCGGTGATGGCGGTCGTCAATCGGGAAGGTACTAGAGAGACGGTGAGCCGCATCATCCTTCAGGACGTGGAGGTGGGGGCGGTCGGCCGGACGCTCCAGGCGAGCAGTCAAGACGGAAAAGGCAGGGCCAGCAAGTCGGTGACCTTGCTGGTCAAGAGTACGGACGCGCCGCGGCTTCACCTGGCCCAGACGCGCGGCAAGCTGACTCTTGCGTTGCGCTCGGGGGACGACAACGAGATCGCCGAGGCCCATAGCGCCACGGAAAGTGAGCTTCTGGGGATCTTTGCTGAAAAGCCGGCGGAAAGCGAAAAGCCAGCCGCCGAGCCAAGGAAGCCGAGCTTCTCCCAGGGGCGCGATATTACCGTTGTCCATGGGAGTCACATACGGATTCACCGGTTCGGTGACCAGGGGGTCAGCATCACGACAGTGGGTGGTGCTGTGAACCGTCGGTCGGGCGAGGATGACATGGATTCGCGCCGGGGTCGAGGCGGCCCCTATGATTCCGACGACGACGATCTCGATGAAGCAGATGGCGAGTGGTCACCGGGCTGACCGGTAGGAGGCGACACTTGGAGCTTCCGCCAAAACTTCTGGGACCGACTTTCCAGCCGGGCAACGACAGGCTGGAAAGCCTGTCCCACATGGGTCTTGTCAGAGTGTGAAGGCAGGCGAACGTTGCGATGGAATCGGAACAACCGCCTGCCCCACCTGCGCGCCGGAGGAGGACACGGCGGAAGTGGTTGATACGTCGGGGAGTGGAGCGGGTTATTTGACGATGGGCCGAGACAGGACCGGGTATTTGCCGCCGGCGTAGCCGGTGGCCGTCCCGACGGGGTGTTGGTGTCCGGGAATGTCTCGCGCTGGAGCGGAGGGTTGTTCAAAAATGAGGCCCGTACGTGTGATCGTCTTTAATATGGACGAGTCATTCGGGCCCACCTTGCGCCGTACGCTCCAGGGATTCGACCGGGTGCGCATCGTCGCGGAGGTGGATGAGCCCGCCATGCTGCCGACAGTGGCCCAGCAGTTTCCGGCGGAACTTCTGGTGCTTCATCTGGACCCCACGCCGGACGCGATACTGCCCATCGCGGGCGATCTGGTCCCGGGGCATCCCAGTCTGGACATCTTCGCGATCAGCGAATCAACCGACGGCCAACTGATCTTGTCGGCCATGCGCCGCGGTTTCCGGGAATTCATCACCAAGCCTATCGATATCGTGATGCTGGGCGAGGCCATCGACAAGATCGCCCAAAGGGTGGAAGACGGACCGCCCGATGGCAAATTGATATCAGTATTGGGCACCGCCGGCGGTGTGGGGGCGACGGCGCTGTCGACGAATCTGGCCGTGGAACTCAAATCGATGTGCCCGGGCAACGTCACGGTGGTGGACCTCGACTACCGATTCGGTCAGGTGGCCACGTTTCTGGACGTGTTCCCGACATACACTATCGCGGACCTTGCCCAAAGTACGGAAGAGTTGGAACAACAGGTGATTGACCGAACATTGGTCGATCATAGTTCGGGCGTGCGAGTGCTGAGCCGGCCGGCGCACTTCGTACAGTCGGATAACATCACCGCGGCCAACTGCGTCAACGTGTTGACCAATCTCTTAGGCATGAATGAGTACGTAGTGGTCGATGGTCCCAATCGCTATGACCCCGGGGCCTCGGCGATTCTTGGTCTGGCCGACGTGACATTGATGGTGCTTCAATTGCTGGTGCCCAGTGTGCGCAACGCGCAGCGTATATTGCAAGGTATGGAAGAAGCAGGCTTTAATCTGGAACGGGCGCAATTGGTGGTCAATCGAGTCGGCCGGGAATCGGGCCCACTGGGACTGTCGGATATAGAAGGCATATTGAACAAAAAGGTGTTCACGACCATCCCGGATGATTGGCAGACGATGAGCACGGCCATCAATCTGGGTGAAACGGTGATCCAGCGCGGGCCGAAGACGAAGCTGCGGGCGTCGATCCGGGCATTGGCCCAGCGCATTCACGACCCGGATGCCGTGGAGACACAGGAGTCTGAGAAGAAAAGCAATCTGCTCGCCAAGATTTTCAGCGAAGCGTAGGGTCCGCCTTGCGGACCAGGAGCGCGAGCGGGCGGTGGTCCGCACGGCGGACCCTACTGGCTGCGGCGAGTCGGGAGTCCCCGCGCTGGCGCTTGGGGCTCGGATAAGGTGTGGGTTACGGCTTGAGGTTTGTTGTCATTGAGGTGAGGGGTAGACGCGTCTGAGTGGAAGGTTGGAAGGTTGGAAGGTTGGAAGGTTGGAAGGTTGGAAGGTTGGAAGGTCAAAGGTCAAGACTGTCGACCTTCGACCTTCGACCTTCGACCTTCAACTGTCAGACGCGCGTCCGTGGTGAGAGTCGCGGAAAACACGTGGGGTACAATCATGTTTTCAAGTCGTTCTGGGCAAGGCGGGCCATCGGCTCCGCCCGCGCCACGCAAACCGTCGGCGAAGGGTGCAGTCTCCACGCCTGCAGTTCCAACGGAGCCGAGTCCGCAACGGCGGAGCAAGCCGTCAAGAGCCAAACAGGACGAGTTCAACAAGCTCAAAACCAAACTTCACCGCAAGCTGGTGGAGCAGCTCGATCTGACGGCGCTGGAGGGTGACGACGCTTCCATCCGGGTCACCGTTGGAGAGGTGGTTACGCGGTTGGCTGAGCAGGAAGAAACCCTGCTGAGCTATAACGAGCGGAAGCGCCTGGTGAGCGAGGTCCTGGACGAGACCTTCGGGCTGGGGCCTCTGGAGGTGTTGCTGGCAGACCCCGACATCAGCGATATTCTGGTCAACGGCTCGCAGCAAATCTACATTGAGAAGGGTGGCACGCTGCACCTGACCGAAGTTCAGTTCCGCGATGACGCCCACTTGATGCACGCCATCGACAAGATCGTCAGCTCCGTCGGGCGGCGCTGCGACGAAGTGTCGCCGATGGTGGACGCCCGTCTCAAGGACGGCAGCCGGGTGAACGCGGTGATTCCGCCCCTGGCGATTGACGGGCCCTGCATGTCCATCCGCCGATTCGGGGCCGATCCCATCACCTGGGACGATTACATCAGTTTCAACAGTTGCACGGAGGAGATGCGCGCGTTTATGGAAGCGTGTGTGCTGGGGGCGCTCAACATCCTGATCGTCGGCGGCACCGGCTCAGGTAAGACGACGCTGTTGAACAACCTGTCCTCGTTCATCCCGCCGGACGAACGTATCGTGACCATCGAGGACGCGGCTGAGCTGCGGCTTCGCCAGCCGCACGTGGTGCGCCTGGAGTCGCGCCCCGCCAACATCGAAGGCAAAGGTGCCATCGGCATCCGAGAATTGTTGATCAACAGCCTGCGTATGCGTCCGGATCGCATCGTTGTGGGCGAATGTCGCGGTGCGGAGACTTTGGACATGCTCCAGGCCATGAACACCGGGCACGACGGGTCGCTCACTACGGTGCATGCCAACAGCACCCGCGACGCCGTGCAACGTGTGGAAACCATGGTGATGATGGCGGGCTTCGATCTGCCGACCCGCGCCATTCGCCAGCAGTTCGCATCTGCCATCAACGTGATAATACAAGCCCAGCGTTTGACCGGTGGAGCCCGCAAGGTGACCACCATCACCGAGGTTCAGGGGATGGAAGGCGACGTCATTACCATGCAGGACATCTTCAAGTTCGAGCCTTTGGGTGCGACCTCCGAAGGCAAAGTATACGGACAGTTTGTCGCGACGGGGTTGCGGCCTGGGTTCCTGGAACGACTCAAAGCCCATGGTGCGCTTGTGGACCCTTCGATGTTTGAGCAGAAGGTGCTTTCGGTCGACAAGGAAGTGTGACGCTCCCGTACGAAGTCGTCTGGTGGCCCACGTCTTCAGACGTGGGGTAGACGATTCAACGGGGGGAATGATGTCCCCCATCTCTGAAGAGATGGGCCACCCAGGTGGCACAACACGCAGACAGAGGTGTACTCATGCTAGGTCAAGTAGCCTCAATTGTGGATACGCTGGCGTTTACGGCCCTGCCGATGGCGGGTTCCATATTGTTGGCGTACGGCATCTATCAAGTTATCGTGGAGACCCGCTCCTCCGAGCGAAAGCGGCTTACGGAACGTCTGAAAGGCCGCAGCCCGAGCACCTCTAAGAAAACGACCGAGTCGATCCTGCGCCGCATCCCCGGCCAAGAAGTCAGCGGTATGCTGGGTCCGCTTCTCTCCAAGATGAGCATCACGTCCAATCTGCAGACGCTTTTGGATCAAGCGGCGGTACCGTGGTCGGCGACCAAGATGCTCGCCAACCAGGTGGCCGCGGCCGCGGCGGCGTTTTTCGGGATGGTGGCGCTCGGCCGGGGCCCCTTTGTGGGTTTGGCGTTGGCGCTGTGTGCGTTGTTTCTGCCGTTTGCCTGGCTGAAGATGCGCCGCGGCCGGCGAATGAAGAAGCTGACCAACCAGTTGCCCGACGTGTTTGAGATGATGAGCCAGGCGCTGCGTGCCGGACACTCACTGGCCAGCGCCCTGCAGGTGGTGCATGAGCAACTGCCGGATCCCATAAGTTCGGAGTTCGGCCGGGTGTTCCACGAGCAGAACCTGGGCATCAGGATCGAGGACGCCCTACTGTCCATGGCGGATCGGGTTGACTCACTGGATGTGCGGTTCTTTGTGACCGCGGTCCTGATTCAACGCCAGACCGGCGGCGACCTGGCGGAAGTGCTCGACAACATCGGCGCGGTGATTCGTGACCGTCTGGAGCTCTTGGGCATGGTTCAGTCATTGACGGCTGAAGGCCGGCTTTCCGGGTATGTCCTGTTCACGCTTCCGTTTATCGTATTCGCGGCGGTCATGCTGCTGAACCCGGAGTACGGGAACCAGCTTCTGGAGGACCCCACCGGCAAGATCATGCTGACGGTTGCGCTCGGCCTGCAGTTGACGGGGCTGGCCATGATTCGCTGGATTGTGAATATCAAGGTTTGAGGACCAAGCAGACGCTGGTGCGAGAATCCTTTCTCGCACCCAGTGAGGACCAAACAGACGCTGGTGCGAGAATCTTTTCTCGCACCCACTAGGGACCAAACAATGAACGCTGGTGCGAGAATCCTTTCTCGCACCCACTGGGGACCAGACAATGACAACACCGGTGATGTTGGGAATCATGGGTGTGGCCGGCATCGCGCTGGTCATCTATGCGCTACGCCCGGCCAAGAAGGACGAGCAGGCCGCCGTCGCGCGCCGAATGCGCGGGAAAACTTCCAAAGACGAAACCAAAGATATTCAGGAACGTGCCCGCGAATCGGTGGCTGCCAAGATGATGGACAAGGTCGCGCCCATCGCGATGCGCCCGGTAATGCCCAAGACCGGCGAGGAAATGACCCGGCTGCGGATGAAGCTGGCCGCCGCGGGTTATCGCACAGACAAGGCGCCGATGTTTTTTCTGGGCAGCAAGACCATAGTGGGAATCCTGGCGGGCATCGCGGTGGGGGTTTACTCGCTCAGCCGTGGGCACGAAATGCAACAGGTGCTGGGCCTGGCCATCTTCGGTGCGGCGATGGGGTTCATGGCCCCGAACCTGTGGCTGTCTTCGGGCATCAAGAAGCGCGGCGGGGCCATCCGCCAGGGTCTGCCCGATTCGCTGGACCTGATGGTTATTTCGGTGGAAGCCGGGCTGGCCCTGGACGGGGCCATGAAGCGAGTGAGCGAGGAGCTAATCACAGTGCACCCCGCACTGAGCGAAGAACTTCAGATCGCCACGCGTGAAGCACAGATGGGCATTCCCCGGTCTGAGGCGCTTGCCAACATGGCTGAGCGCACCCAGGTTCCGGAAGTCAAGTCGCTGGTGGCGATTGTGAACCAGGCGGAGAAGTTCGGTACCAGCATCGCCCGTGCACTGCGAAACCAGGCGGATTCGCTCCGCGTCAAGCGTCGCCAGGCGGCCGAGGAGCGGGCCCAGAAAGTTGCCGTCAAATTGATGTTGCCATTGATGTTGTTCATCTTCCCGGCGATCTTTGTGGTCCTGGTGGGGCCCGCAGCGGTGCGTATGATGAAACTGGCAGACACCAACAGCTCGCTGTTCTAGCCTACACCGCTGTCGGCGATGTCCTCTCGATAGTAGATGCCGTCGAAAGCGATCTTACCGATGGCTTCATAAGCGCGATGGTGCGCGTCCGGCAGCGCGTCCCCGAGGGCGGTGACGCCGAGGACGCGCCCGCCGTCCGTAATAATACCGTCAGCGGCGGCGGTGGTGCCCGCGTGGTATATTGAGACATCGGGCAGGGCCGCAGCCTCGGTGAGGCCGCGGATGGCCTTTCCTTTCTCGTAATGGCCCGGGTATCCCTCCGAGGCTGCCACCACGCAGACGGCTGGGCGCGCATCCCACTCGATCTCGCACTGATCGAGTGTTCCATCAATGCAGGCGTTGGCCAGATCGAGCAGATCGGCTTTGAGCCGGGGTAAAAGCACCTGCGCTTCAGGGTCGCCGAAGCGGCAGTTGAATTCGAGCACTTTGGGACCAGCCGGGGTGAGCATGAGTCCGCAATACAGCACGCCTTTGTAGATGATGTGGTGCCTTCTCAGAGTGTCAATGATGGGGACGATGATGTCAGACTCGACAACGGACATGACCGCGGGGGTGGCCATCGGCGCGGGGCTGTACGCGCCCATGCCACCGGTATTCGGACCGGTGTCGCCTTGCACCAGCCGTTTGTGGTCCTGCGACGAATCCAGGACGTAAATATTCCGACCGTCGACCAGGGCGTGCACGGACAGCTCTCGGCCGATCAGCTTCTCCTCGACGACGATGCAGCGACCGGCATCTCCGAAAACCCCGTCGACCAGCATTCTCTCAGCCTCGATCAAGGCGTCGGCGGGATCATCACATACCACGACGCCCTTCCCGGCGGCGAGTCCCGCCGCCTTGACCACCTGAGGCGTGTCGCGCGTGGCGATGTAGGCTCTGGCGTCCCGGTAGCGGGTGAACGAGCGGCCCGCAGCCGTTGGGATGCGGCTCTCTCGAAGCAGTTTCTTGGCGTAGGCTTTGTCGCCTTCGATGCGCGCCGCGTCGGCGGTGGGACCGAATATGCGCAGCCCGGCCGCCTGGAATCGGTCCACGATGCCGCGACACAGCGGCGCTTCGGGGCCGACGATGGTAAGGTCGACCTTCTCGTCGCGGGCCAGCGCGGTCAGCCCGTCCACGTCATCCGCCGCCACGGGCATGTTGCGAGCCAACGCCCGGGTGCCGGCATTGCCGGGCGCGCACAGGACGTCAGGCTGATGCCGGGACCACCGGACCTTATCAGCCAGGGCGTGCTCGCGACCTCCCGAACCGACGATCAGCACTTTCATGGATGTTTCTTTCCGGGTGGCATGTACCGAGGATTAGGAAACCCGTACGCCCGCGCCACAATCAGACCGCTGAAGGCGGAGCCCCCGATCACAGCAGGGCGACGAATTCATCGACGGTTATGCCCGCGGAGCGGATCAGCGCTCGAAGCGTCCCTGGTGCGATTTCGCGGTGTTGAGGAACCGACAAACTCACGTTGCACCCCGGTTTGAGCATCACATACGTGGCTACCACGCTGGCGATCCTGCCTCCATCCGGCTCTTTCAAACGCGCCCACGACTTTGGCGCCCGAAATCGCCGGTAGCCGGGCCATCAGGTTTTAACCTCGACCTCCCGGGTGGCCACGGTGAGCGGCATTCCGTTGGCGGCCCGTGCTTCCAGGCACACCTCGATGGCCTCGCGAATATTGGCCAAGGCTTCTGCCTCCGTCTTTCCCTGCGAGACACAGCCCGGGATCGCGGGACACTCCGCGACTATCATCCCGGTTTCATCGCGGTCAAGATTGACGATGAATTTCATGGATCAGAAGCCTTCCGCCGATTCTATGCCGGGTGGACCATCTCGTCGAGGCCGTACAGCGTTCCCCCGCCCGCAAGGGTGCGTGACACTATCGGCGGCTTCAGCGCCGTACCCTGATGCAGCCTGAAAGGCTGAACGAAAGTAGCCGTGGGCAAGTCCCGCCGAGGCGGGACGCCGCCCACGGTAACCCCAACACCCGTTCC
>JAZGDL010000004.1:0-31451 GCA_036477795.1 Phycisphaerae bacterium | reverse complement strand
ACCCGAAGCCAGCACCACGCACAACGCCAGACGTATCCGCCAGCGGTCGCGCAGCAATTGCACCAACACCACGGCAAGGAGAATGCAACACAACCAGTCCAGGGCCCCGTTGACCGCCAATCGCCGTTGACCGGCAGCCACGCACGACACCGCCGCCGCCAAGAGGATGATCAACGCCCCCCACTCGATGCCGCACCGTCGGTAGCTGCGGTCGCCGGTCAGCGCCCCAGCGAGGAGCCAGCCCACCGATGCCAGCATGATCACCCCGTCGATGAGCAAGGTCGTCGTCGGCGACGCCTCTTCCACCAGGCCCAGCGCCCGTGTCATCTCCAGTGTGGTGGAGTCGTATCGCTCGGCGATCAGCGGCCGCAGACCCACAACCGCCAGCAACAGGAAAAGACAAACGGCTTCAATGCTCCGGGCCATGCTCTACAGGCGCTCTACTTTGCATTGTAAGGTTCGATATGGATCAATACGTCGGCCACGCCGGGGTTGTGCGAGCGGACCACGTCCTTGACCACATGGGCCAGATTGTGCCCCTCTCGCACCGATATAGCCCCATCCACTTCGATGTGCATGTCCACCAGATAGCTGGTGCCGACCTTCCGGGCCAAGACCTTCTCCACCCGCTTGACGCCCGATACCTCTCGCGCCGCCTGGGCCATCCCCTCCAGGACTTCCGGCGGCGGCTGCACGTCCATAAGCTCCCCCGCGGTCATCCGGATGAATCGCACCCCGTTGAACGCGATCAAACCCGAGGCTGCCAACGCCGCCCAACCGTCTGCGGACTCATAGCCGGGGCCGCCGTACACGCTGATCCCAATGCCGATAAATGCGGCAAGGGACGTGAAGGCGTCACTTCGATGGTGCCATGCGTCTACCCGCACTACGGTGCTGTCGATACTGTCGCCGACGCGCAACGCGAACCGGTAGAGCGCTTCTTTCACCACAATGACCAGCACCAGGACGAACAGCGTAAACGGTGCAGGCCCCGTTAGTGGTGCGATGATCTGATTCACCGCCTGTATACTGATCCCCACGGCGGCCCCCACCAGCATCAATCCCACCGCCAACCCGCCCAGTGGTTGAGCCTTGCCGTGTCCATAAGGATGGTCGTGGTCCGGCGGTCGCGCCGAAACCACCAGGCTACCCCACACGATGGCTGAGCCTGCCATATCGGCGAACGATTCGACCGCATCAGCCACCAGGGCGTACGAATGACCGATCAAACCGGTAGCCAGCTTGACCGTAGCCAGCACGCCGCTGCACGCCATCCCCAGCAGGGTAACACGTATTCCAGTGCTCACCGACGTTGGCATGACCGCAGAAGATACCCCCGGTGACCGCCGCCGTCATGTCGAGGTGCATTCGCTTACTGGTCGCGGTAGGGATCCGGGTCTCCCCGGCGGGTGGCCCATGTCCTTTGGACATGGGGGACGCGATGACATACGCTCAGGTGAACGGCCCGACGATCATCGGCTCCCCCACCTCCAAAGGAGGTGGGGCACCCAGCCTGGTCGCGGTCGGGATCCGGGTCTCCCCGGCCCCCCGCTGACCGCACGCGGCACCGCGCGTCCCACTCCACGCCGTGTCCCCCGCGCCCCGAAATCTCGCTCATGCAGGCTGGCCGGAAGGACACGTTTTCTTCAGGCGCAATTCTTCGATTGCCGGAAAGCTGTAATGTTCGCCGCGGCCCATGCCGGGACAAGTTTCCGCCGTAGCGTTCCACACGGCTTGGGACTTGAGATTTCCCGACCAGAACGGCCAAGTGCGGCATTGCCGGGGACGCACCTCGTAGATGCCGCAATATGACATCCGACCGTTGCGCTTCAAGAAAACACAGTCGCCGTCGGGCTTCTCCGTCAAGCTGTGTTTGAAACCGGTGCGCCGCAAATGCTCTTTGCCAAGCCGTCCGTCCTTGCGGCCGATGAACTTGGAAATCCGTGCAATCTCCGTCTCGGTCAACCATACGTGTCCCGGCGGCCCGCTGCAGCAATTGCCGCACTGCGTGCACTCAAAGCACAGGCCCTTCGCGTACCACTTCTTCCTTGCCACCGGGTCACTCCTTCTTCACGCCATGCGGACAATACCGATAGCATATCGAGTAGCGGCCGGACGCACAACGCCGGTCTCTCCTGATGCGGTCGGTACGCACATCTTTGCGGTGAACGGTCCGCCGGCCGCAACTCGCTCCAATAGTTGAAAGCTCTACGGTAGTCGTGACGATAACAAGGGAAAACCGCGCCCTGATTGGGGCTTTGGGGGTTTCTACCGTTTGGATAGTCGTGTCCATGTCACAACGCAACGTCGTCTGCCTCGCCATCGTTGTGACCATTGCGATCCTGTTCTACCTCCTGACGCCGATGGTCGCGGAGCAGGATTCCGTGTATCGAACATTCGCTCCACTGGTTGAGGTGGATGCAATTGTCAAACGCAACTTCGTGTTTCCTTTACAGGGCCGGCGGTTGGTGGATGGCGCGATTCGCGGCCTGATGCTCGATCTTGATCCCTACAGCGGATACATCGCGCCGGAGCAGATGAGAGCGTTTGAGCGGCGTCACACAGGTGAGTACATTGGCATCGGAGTTGAACTCGGATTGCGCATTGGAGACGTCGTGGTCATCGCACCGCTCGAACAGGGCCCGGCCATTGAAGCCGGTGTGCGGCCGGGTGACATTGTGCTGGCGGTGGAGGGACGTTCCGTTCAGGATCTTTCCATCCCTGATGTCGAAGGATTGCTAGCCGGTGAGCCGGCCACAATCGTTGAACTGAAGCTGCGCCGCGCCGATGGTGAAGTCTACGTCCGAGCAATCAAGCGAACACCTATCAAACGGCAGACCGTCAAGGGAATCCGTAGACACCCTGATGGTGCGTGGGACTTTTGCCTCGATGCCGAGCGGCATGTCGGCTACATCCGCATATCGCATTTTGACGAGGGAACCTCCGATGATTTCGACGCTGCGCTCCGTGATGTGACGCGGCGGGGCGGCACTTCGCTGGTGATTGATCTGCGGTTCAACCCGGGAGGTGTCTTTCCGGAAGCGGTGGCCATGGTCGACAGGTTCATTGACTCAGGTATCATAGTGACCACCGTCAGGCGCCGCCAGGCGATCGACACATATCACGCCGCCCGCCGTAATGTTGACACGGACATGCAGCTTGCGGTGTTGCTCAACGGCGGGTCCGCCAGTGCTTCAGAGATCTTTGCCGGCGCCCTGCAGGATCATGGCCGGGCGATTGTCATCGGAGAGCGAAGCTTCGGCAAAGGCAGCGTGCAGGATTTTATTCGTCTTGCCGGTGGCGAGGCCGGAATCAAGCTTACAGTCGCCCACTACCAACTTCCCCGTGGCAGAATCATTCATAAGACTCCCCAAAACGTTGAAAGTGATGAGTGGGGAGTGGTTCCCGACGTCGCCGTACCCGTGCAACAGAGCGTCTACGACGCCATCCGGAGACGGTGGGCTCATGCGGACAGGTCGGCGATGCCCGGCGTCGCGGCGGACGATACTGAAACAACTTCGCTAATCGATCCCCAACTGAAGGCTGCGATCGAAAAACTGACCGCAGCCCGGTGAACATAGCGCGGATAATTCACCGCGGAGCACGTAGAGATAGCAGAGTCGGGGGCATCGTTTCATTTCAGAGGTGTGCTCGCTGGTGGCGGCTTTCGGGTGTCGCGCGCGACACCGCTAAACTGCTGACTTTTTGTTGGGCGTGTGCGGGCCATGCCATCCGATTCGGTCAGTTCAATGATACGGCGCCCGGCCTCGGGATTGTGAACGGCGCAGAACTCTCCCACCAGTAGTGCGTGCTGCCGCCCGGTCCAGCCCGTGGTGATGAGAAAATGTTGCTGTTTGGCCGCCATCTTGAATCGACCGCGGATTGAACCGTCTGCTTCGCGTCGAACGCTCACAATCCCGTTGAGTGATGCCCAACGCGTGTGGTTATATCCGCTGTGTTGGATCATTCTGAGACTTTGTCGATCAACTTTGTAACTGTGGGGCCCGCTCTTGGGAGAACCCCGCAGCACCAACGACATGGCCATTCTTCGCTTGCCGTTATCAAGGAACTGAAACAGGTTCGCAGACTCCATGGCAATGTACAATCGCTGAAGGGCAGGGGCCGTTTCCGGGCTAGTGTCCGACACGGTCGTGTCGCCCGTCGTCGGTGACGAGTCGATCCAAAAGAAGCACCGCTGTGCATCAAGCGTCTTGACCAGCGGGCCGGTAGAGGGCAACTCTCTAAGGTTGGTGGAGATGATGCTCACCCTGCCTGAGCCCGTGCACCCGGACATGGTCAACAGGAAGCACAGAAGAAAACGTGGCCCGGCGGCAGTTCGCACCAGCGCCATCAGTAGATGGGGAATTGGCTGCACAGCGTCAATACATCCGCCCGGACGCGCTCGATCACCGAGTTCTCACCTTGCGAGCGCAACACCTGATCGATCCATGCCGCAATTTTTTTCATCTCGTCTGCCTTCAGGCCGCGCGTGGTCAGCGCCGGCGTGCCGATTCTCAAGCCACTCGTTTCCGTAGGCTTGCGCTCATCGAACGGTATCATGTTCTTGTTCACTATGATATTGGCCTGCTCCAGCCAGGTTTCGGCCATCTTGCCGGTGACGTCGGGGTAGTTTGGGCGAAGATCGAGCAGCAACAGATGATTGTCGGTGCCGCCCGACACTATACGATTGCCGGCTTGGGCCAGGAATTCCGCCAGCGTCTTTGCGTTTTCGATGATCTGTTGCTGATAGGACTTGAAGGCCGGTTTCAAGGCCTCGCCGAGCGCGACTGCCTTTGCCAGGATGACGTGCATCAACGGTCCACCCTGGCTGCCGGGGAAGATGCGAGAATCGATCTTCTTGTGCCACTCCTCTTTGCACATGATCATGCCACCGCGGGGGCCGCGAAGCGTCTTGTGCGTTGTGGTGGTGACGAAGGCAGCGGTGGGTACCGGACTGGGATGCAAGCCGACCGCCACCGGGCCCGCGACGTGGGCGATGTCCGCCATGTGCACGGCGCCGACCTGGTCCGCGATCTCGGAGAACCTCTCAAAGTCGATCGTCCGCGGATAGGCGCTTGCCCCCGAAATGATCAGTTTGGGTTTATGCTCGCGGGCCAGGCGGCTGATTTCGGTGAAGTCGAATTGTTCGGTCTTGCGGTCCACTCCATAGTGAACGATGTTGTACAGCAACCCGCTGATGTTGACCTTGAGCCCATGGGTCAGATGGCCCCCGTGAGCCAGGTCGAGCGACAGTATGGTGTCTCCGGGTTCCAACACGGCCAGATAAACCGCCGTGTTTGCCTGGCTCCCGGAGTGCGCTTGCACGTTGACGTGCTCGCAGTCAAAGAGCGCTTTGGCGCGGTCGCGGGCCAGATTCTCCGCCGCGTCGACATTCCGGCAGCCGCCGTAGTAACGTCGCCCGGGATATCCTTCGGCGTACTTGTTTGTCAGAACCGATCCCGCCGCCTCGAGAACCGCCTTTGAGACGTGGTTCTCCGAAGCGATCAATTCCAGCGTCTGCTGTTGACGCCGCGTCTCAGCCTGAACGATTTGCCAGGCTTGAGGATCCTGCTGTGCCATTGTTTCGGCCTGACCGGTCACTCCTCCACCTCCGAGTTGAGCAAATCCCTGGCGATCACGTGCCGCTGAATCTCACTGGTGCCCTCGTAGATGGTGGTCACCCGGACGTCGCGATAGAGTTGTTCAACACGGCAGTCCCTCACGTAGCCGCTGGCGCCATGCACCTGCACGGCCTGGTAGGCGATGCGATTGGCTGCTTCGCTGGCGTAGAGCTTGGCCATCGCCGAAGCTCTTGGACATTTTCGGTTGGCGTCCACCAGGTAGGCCGCACGGTCGATCAGCAATCTCGACGCTTCCAGTTGCACGGCACAATCGGCGATCATGTTCTGGATCGCCTGGAAGCGGCCGATGGGCCGGCCGAACTGGACGCGCTGTCTTGCGTACTCAACCATTTCGTCGAGGCAAGCTTCCCCGATGCCCACTGCCTGGGCGGCGATTCCTATCCGGCCCTCATCCAGCGCTCCCAAGCACACCTTGAGCCCGTCGCCCTCGGCGCCGAGCAAGTGCTCATCGGGAACGAAGACATCATTCAGATGGACCACCACCGTATCGCTCCCGCGGATGCCCATCTTGCCGGAGATTTTGTCGCATTCCATACCAGACTGTTGACCGTCCACGATCATGGCTGACAGGCCGGCGCCGCCCCGCACTTCGGGGTCCGTCCGCACCAGGATGAGAAGCCATCGGGCACGGTCACCGTTGGTGACCCACATCTTGCTTCCGGTCACGCGGTAGCCGCCGTCCACTTTCACCGCTCGCGTTTGCACCGACGAGACGTCACTCCCAGCGTCCGCTTCGCTGATGGCAAATGCCATGAGCGATTCGGCAGAGCCGCTGTCCGCCATCCACTTCTTTTTCCATTCCTCGGAGGCGAAATGGCTGAGAATCCTGGTAGTCATGAAATGTACGGAAATCGTCACCGACATCGATGGTGAGGCGTAGGCCAGTTCGCGGATGATGGCTGAGTATGTGCGTATGTCACACTCCATGCCGCCGTATTCCTCCGGCGTTGACAGGCTCATCAGGCCCATTTCGGCGACGGCCGGCAACATCTCGTACACCGACGATTCGTCAGCATCCCATCGCCGGTCCGCTTCCAGAAGTTCGCTGCGGGCGAACTTGCGAATCGCATCGATGAGTATTGCCTGGTCTTCCGAAATTGCTCTGGTCAAGGAATTCGCTGCTCGTTGGTTTGACAAAGAACCCTGCGGCGCATGTCGTTAGAACCCCACAGATTCTAGCGGTGCGGAGAAAGAAGGGCCAACCACTGGGCCGTAACCGGCGAGCCTGTCGGACGGTGAACTGGTGTGTACTTCGTAACGCGAAAAAAAACACCGCGACCGACTGATCCCATCCGAGGATCACTCAGCCGCGGTCGAGGCGGTTGAAAATGTGTCGCAGAGGCGCTAGGGCCTCTGCGACCCCCCAAAGTGTCCCGCTGCACGTGCTGCGGGCGTGGCCCCCAAGGCCCAAAGTAGTGTGCGATGTTTCGACAGGGTTGGCTCCCACGTATCATCCGTCGCCACCACGAATGGTTATTTAGCACTTGCCGTGCCACACAGGATCGCGCTTCTTGAGATTCCCTTAACATCAATAGCCCACGTTAGTTACGTGAGTATTGTGGTCGCCTGAGACAGGTTCCGAGTGGGTAAATATACCCTTGTCGGCCCGATATCATGGGTAATTCTACCCAATGGGTGTGTGGGCTCAGCCGCGCGGCGGTCCGGTCAGTCGCGGATCCAGCCAACCTCCAAATACGGGGCGTTTGCCAACTGGCGGGGGTCGAGGCCCAACTGCCGAGCCTTGATGATCAGGTCGGCTGAGTCGTTCACGCTGGTCACACGCTGAAAGGCCTGCTCAAGGGTAGCGCCGCCGGCAAAAACGCCATGTCCGCGAAGCACGACCACCGACTCTTGGGCCAGAACAGCCCCCAGAGCTTCTCCCAATACGACTGACGCGGTCGCGGGATTGTATTCAAGGACCGGAATGCCCCCGTGGTAGTATGCCCCTTCGACGTCGATGGGGTTGATCCAATCCGTCAGCCAGCCCACCGCCACCGCCGCCAGGGCGTGACCATGGGCGATGGCTAAGTGCTCCGTTCGCTGGTAGATCTTCAGGTGGACGGCGATCTCCGAACTTGCACGCCGGCGCTCCTGCTCGGTTGGCTCGAAGCTGGTCGTGACCAGGTCGTCGGCGGTCAGACTAGCGAGCATCGCTCCGGTACGGGTTATCACGATGCGGTGGCCGTGCCTGATAGACAGGTTTCCCGAGTGGGAGTTGTTGCAGCGGCATGCCAGGAGCATCCGGCCGGCCGTGTCGAATGCTGAAAGGTCTTGCAAGGCGAGCGAATCGGTCACGGCTCCGGATCTCCATGGTAGACGACGGCTCCGTGGAATATAGCCGGATTGCGACGCAAAGTCAGGTCGAACAGGATGTTCCTTGCGATTATGCTTGCATAGAGCGCTGCTGCCGGGTATAGCCCTTCGCGATGAGACATATCTGCATCATCGGCGTTCGCTCGATATCCGGCATGGGGCTACTTGCCGCGGCGGGATGGCTGGCAGGGTGCGGCCCCACCGAGCAAGAGCGCTTTGGCGACCTCATCAAACAGAACAAAGAGCTCAAGATGGAGAAAACCGGACTTGAAGAGCTCTTGCAAAGCCGCGACGCGAGAATCGTCCGGCTCCAGGGCCAGATGCAGAACCTGCGGGACCAGGGTTTGGCGCAGCCGGAGCCGCTGTTCGCCATCGATCACATTGAGATCCTGGACATAACCGGAGGGGTCGACACGGATGACCAACTAGGCGACGACGCCGTCGCGGTCTACTTCCGTCCGATCGACCGCGACGGGGACGTGGTCAAACGCGCCGGCCAGATCAAGATCAAGCTGTTGGACAACTCCACCGCGGTGGCGCCCAAGCTCCTGGGGCACAGGGTCGACAATAGCCCGGAGCAACTCCGCGCGTCGTGGTACGGAAAGTTTTGGACCAATCACTACAAGATCGAAGTGCCGTTTTACTCGGGGACGAAACTGCGTCCCGGCCAGGAAGTCGACGTGCACGTGTCGTTCCTGGAATTCGCGACCGGCGCGGAGTATACCGCCCGCAAAGTCGTCAAGATCGCCCTGCCAAATCCCGACGTTACCAATATGCCCTGAGGGCGCCCAACACAACGGTGGTGCCCGCCAGAAGAAAACGCTGGACCGAGAATCGCTTCTCGGCCCCCTTCCTGGCGGGCCACGGGAAGGGATTCCCGCAACGGATGGGTGCGAGAAAGGATTCTCGCACCAGCACTTGTCGGCGACTTTGCGCTGCACTGCTAACACAACGGTCGTGCCCGCCCGCAGAAAAGGCTTGGCGCCGAGGGGGTGAGAGGGTATGCTGGTAGAGTAAGGTTTCTGCCATGTCACAAGAATATGTCGCCCAGCATGAAGAACTGACCGACGGGGGCTCAGATATCGGTGTGGTTGTCGCGCCCGCGAAGGCCAAACCGGTTTCGAAGCTGCTCCCACCCTTCAAAGTCCTCTTGCACAACGACAATGTCAATGACATGCTCTTCGTGGTCGAGAAGGTTGTTGAACTGACTCCGCTCACTATTGAGGACGCTGTCGAACGCATGCTGGAGGCCCACCAAACCGGCGTTTGCCTCCTTCTGGTCACCCATAAGGAGCGGGCTGAGCTTTATTGCGAGCAATTCTCAACGTACAGCCTGATCGTTACGATCGAGCCGGATCTGTGAACCGGGCGGGCCCCGCGTTTACATTCGACACTCGATACACGTACAGCCTGATCGTTACGACCGAGCCTGATTAGCAGTACAGCGCAAAGTCGCCGACAAGTGCTGGTGCGAGAATCCTTTCTCGCACCCATCCGCTGCGGGAATCCCTTCCCGTGGCCCGCCAGGAAGGGGGACCGACAAGGGATTCTAATAAGGGTCCAGCGTGACCTTCCGCTGTACGTTTAGCGACCCGGGCGGGGCCCGCGTTTACATTTGACACTCGATACATATAATGCGCGCACTAAAGAATTCTGGGGAGGAGTTCGGTCGTTGCCGCTGCTGGGTGTGAATATTGATCATGTGGCCACCGTGCGGCAGGCCCGCGGGACGGATGAGCCCGACCCGGTGTGGGCGGCTGTCGAATCGGAGTTGGGCGGCGCCGACGGCATTACTTTCCACCTCCGCGAGGATCGCCGGCACATCAACGATCGCGACGCCAGGCTGCTCCGTGAAACGGTGGCGGTCAAGCTCAATATGGAGATGGCCGTCGCACCGGACGTCGTCGACATAGCCTGCGCGCTCAAGCCCACTCAAGCGACGCTGGTACCGGAAAGACGCGAGGAGTTGACCACCGAAGGCGGGCTCGACGTAATCAAACATCGAAGCCGCGTTGAAGAGGTGGTCGGGCGTCTTCACGACTCCGGTGTGATTGTCAGTGCGTTCATCGAGCCGGTCGAGGATCAGATCCGGGCTGCGGCGGACGCGGGGTTCGACGCGATTGAGCTTTGGACCGGCGGTTACGCCCACGCCGGAACTTCCCGCAAGATCGAAGCGAGTCTGGCCGCGTTGTCTCATGGCCTAGACGTCGGACGCAGGGCCGGACTTGAGGTTCACGGCGGGCATGGGCTCACCTATCGAAACATCGCGCCGGTTGCGGCGCTGCCCGGTTTCGGCGAGTTTAACATTGGTCACTCGATTGTCTCGCGCGCCGTATTCGTCGGAATGCGGGCGGCCGTGCGGCTGATGAAGGACTTGCTGGAACGGCATGCTCCGGCGGAGGATTCCAGATGAGACTGCTGGGTTATGCGCTTCCATTGGCGGTCACACTCGTTTCTTCGGTGTGGGCCGACGATGCCCCCGTCGGAGTCGGTGACAAGGATCGGGTGGTCTTCTTTGGTGATAAACTGGTCGATCCGCCAGGCTTCGGCTACATGGTCGAGAGCTTCATTCGCGTGAAGTATCCGGAGTCGCGAGCGCGGTTCTGGCACGTCGGGGTGCGCGAATACGCGAAGATCGAGACGGCGAACGAGTTGTTCAATGATAAGGTCGCCGTCTTGAAGCCGACGGTGGTGGTGCTCTGCTGGGGCCTTGGTGACGGTGGTATGAGCCGGCACAGCGATGTGCGCGTTGCCAAAGTCACTGAGGAGTTTGCAACGCTGGTGGAGCGCTGTCAGCGTCTGGGCGCCCGAGTGTTTGTCTTGACGCCGCCTCGTCCCACGGTCGCCAAGAAGAACATACTTTCCGTCAATGAGTATGATGTTACCGTCCTGAAGATCGGCGAGGCGATGAAACGTGTAGCTGAAGGGAAGGGCGTGACGGTGTTGGACTGGTATGCGGCGTCGGCGGCGGGCCAGCGGGCGGGTGACCCGGCAGCATGGACACAGAGAGATGGGCTGGGGCCTACTGCGCAGTCGAATGCGGTCGCCGCGAAACTGATCATGGACGCGTGGGGTTTGCGGCCCATTGAAGTCGCGATTACGGTGGACTGGTCTTCGGGGACGGTTTCGACGACCCATGGTACGGCTGAGCTGGCCAGGGTGGGAGATGAGACCCGGCGGCTTATCCTGAGGGATTTCCCGATGCCGTTTCATACGGGCAAGCGGCGGGCGTCATTCAACAATCACCTGGCGTGTGGGGATTATTGTCGCATACTGTTGAAGGTCGAGGGCATTCCACAGGGCACGGTGCTTCTCCAGGCCCCGGAGACGCGTAGGAAGCCGGTGGAACTCTCCAGCCGGAAGCTGCGCGAGGGTTACAATCTGGCGGTCAGTAGTCCGCTCACCCGGGCTCAGCCCCTGGTTCTTCTTGTCGATCGGATCGAAACGAAGAATCAGGCATATTCCGTTGCTGAGCGTGTCCGAAAGCAGTTTCAGGCGGGCACGCCCGAGCCTGAGTTGGTGGAGTCATACAAGACCAACTTACTCAGCCGCAAACAGTACCACGAAGGCATGGTAAAGATCATTGAGCGCACTCCGCGAACATTGGACTTGACGATAGATATGGTTTTTACAGCTTCAGGATCGGAACCATGACGCCCTCGCGAGACAAGACATCCCTATTCCGTGGAACCTATACCGCGTTGGTTACTCCGTTTCGCGATGGCATGGTGGATTGGCCTACGCTTGATGGGCTTGTCGATCGGCAGATCCAAGCGGGCGTAGAAGGAGTGGTTCCTTGCGGCAGCACCGGTGAATCCGCGACGCTCACGCATGAAGAGCACGATCGTGTGATTGAAGCGGTGATGGCTCGCGTGGCCGGTCGTTGTAAAGTCCTTGCGGGAACCGGCTCCAATAGCACCCGCGAAGCCCTTCGTCTGACCAGACACGCCGCTGATCTGGGCGTAGACGGTGCCCTGATTGTCACACCCTATTACAACCGTCCCATGCAGGAAGGCCTGTTTCGACACTTCAGCGAAGTGGCCGGGGCCGTCGATCTGCCCATCGTGCTTTACAACGTGCCGGTGCGCTGCGGCGTGGACCTCTTGAACGAGACGGTCGAGCGGCTGCGGGCCAAACACGACAACATCGTGGCCATCAAGGACGCCAGCGGTGGAGTGGATCGGGTCGCTGAACTCGTGACTGATACCGGCTTCGACGTTCTCTGCGGAGACGACGTCTTGACGCTGCCGATGATGGCCCACGGCGCGGTAGGTGTGATCAGTGTCATTTCCAATCTGGTGCCCCAGTGGATGAAGGGGCTGGTCGATTCACTCTCCGCTGACGATCTAGCGGAGGCACGCGTCATCCATCACCGGGTCCGCGGGCTGGCGGAGGCTATAGGCCGGTTGGGGCCCAATCCGATCCCGATCAAGACCGCCATGGCTTTACAAGGCCTGATCGCGGATGAATACAGACTTCCCCTGTGCCCGCTGGAACCCGCCGATCGACGGGTGATTGAAGTGGCTCTGCAGCGATATGAGTTGCTTCAGTCGCAGTCTGTGTAATGACCACGATGCAAGTGATGGCCCCACCCAATCACCCCACTGTTCAGCAACGGCTGTTACTGCATGGGGCGTGGATCATGACCGCGGCTGTCTTCTTTTCGGTCGGATGGATGGTGGTGCATCCGTGGGACCCTCGCGGCCCGGTCAGCCTGTTGGCCCACGACCAGCCGGCAAGGATGATGCTTGCGGTGCTGGCGTTGGCGGCAGTAACAGCCGCTGTGGCTACGGTGCTTGCCGGGCGCTTTTACCCCGACGTCGGTGCGTTCGCCGTTGGCCTTGGCTTGACCGCCGTATCGCTCCGCGGCCAAACGATGACCTATCTACTCATTCAGAATGAAGGTCGCACGAATTTCGGCGTGTCGTTGGCTTTGGAGTCACTCTTCTGGTTAGCCGCGATGATAGTGGCGATGGTTTGCTCGGCGGTTGTCCTGCGGTGGCTGCGAAATGCGGATCACGACGGGCAAGCAGGTCCGGCGTCGATGGTGTCGGGCGAGCCGGAGTTGCTTTCACAGATGGCTGTAGCCGGTGCAGGTGGCTTGATCTTCCGGCGTGGTGCTGGTGGTCGCACGGGCGAGGATTGGGCAACGGGGCTGAAGCACGTCGCGTTGGTTGTGGTAATCAGTCTGATCCTGATTCGAGTTTTCTCCTTCTCCGCCAGCGAGCCGCATCGTGCCGTCCGGCATGGTCAGGCGTGTTTTGCAGTGGCGATGGGGCTCTACCTGGCGGTCGGTCGGGCCCAAGCCGGCTTTCCCGTTCACTCCATGTTCTGGTCGTGTTGCGCGGTGCCCTTGGTTGGTTTGGCTGCATACGGCTTGGGGTGGATGATGTCAATGCGGGCGCCGGAGGGAATGCCTGCATCCGTTCCGGCGAGCAGTTTCTTGAGAATACTTCCGGTTACCTACATTGCTCTGGGAACCTCAGCAACACTTCTGGCCAGGTGGCGATCGGGAGACCATCGGGTCGCGGGCGGCGCATCATAGCCGGTCAGTCTGCCAAACGACAAAGTCACTGCGAAACCCACGGATTCGAATCCGTGGGCTTGCAATCGAATTGCGACGGAGCAGTAGAGCCTGTTCCGCCTCCCGGTGCCACCCGTAGACAGGGACGGGCCTTATGGTTCGTCGGGGGCGGGTTCCGTGTTCTCAATCGATAAGAGCTTGTCGGATAACCCCTGCAGCCTTTGAGACCAATCCGGCCCGTGGGCTTCGACCTGCAGTGCCGAAAGATGATCCAGCAGGGCGCTGAGTATTGCAGTGTTTTTCTGCTGCAAGGCGTTTTCGCAATACTCAAAAACGACGTGAGTGACGGCTTGCCGTTGAGGGGCGTCAGCCGCGGCCATGACTTCCGCAATGACAGGGGTCAATCGCTCGTGGCGTTCGCCCCAAAGGCAAGCACGGATCAGCTCTACGCCGGCTGCCATGGCGGCGTCGGATTGATTGCCCGCGATGTAGTACTTGCGCAGTTGTTGGAGATGTGGTATCGCTCCGGCATACTTGTCCTGGGACATCAGGATGTGTGCGAGCTTCTCACGGGCGGCGATGCCGTCCGCGGAGTTCGCGAATACCGCCCGTTCGTCGATCAGTTCCTCCAACAGCATGATCTGCCGGTCGGGCAGGCGGTCGAGTCGCTCGATCCAGGCCAGGCGCTTGGATGACGGTATTCGGAAAAGGATGGCCCGAAATCCCTCCCAGGCAGCGTTGCGAACGCCCTCGTTGGCTTCTTCATCGGGGTTGAGCTTGGTAATCAGGGCCTGCAGGTGGGCATCCGCAGTCCCCAGCGCCCCTACCGCTTTGGCGGCAAGTTGGCGCACGCGGGGGTCGACGTGGCTCAAATGCGACAGGATGGCGTCCAGGTACTCAGTGCCTCCGCCCGTTTCAATGCCTCTTATTGCCGCCAGCAACAGTTCCGGCGAGCCGGAGGACAGATTGGCTACGAATTCGGGTTGGAAGGCGCCGTCCCCAATTGAGGCCATGGCGCTGAGCAAAGCTTCCTTGAGACGCAAGGCATCGTCGGGCGCGGCTGCGAAACGTTGTCGAAGAGGCTCGATAGCCGGCGCCATGGTGGCGGGGCCCAACTGCCCCTGGGCCCCCAATGCACCCAGGGCAATAGCGGCTTCGCGGATGCAGCCGTGCGGGGTAGCCATATCGGTGAGCTCCACCACCAGGGCGTCAATGGCCACGGGATTCTCAAGTCTTCCGAGCACGCGGAGCACCGTTTCGCGTGCCAGGGGATCTTGCTCGGCGGCGAGCAATGAAAGAACATCATCGGCATCGTCGGGATTTCTGAGATTGCCGATGATTTCAAGCGCTGCGACGCGTACCGTCGGCGAAAAGTGCGAGAAACAGTCCTTGACGGCCAGGCGCACTTCCTCGGCGGGCGTATCTCCTTCGGCGATCCGTTCTCGAACCAGATGCAGTGCGCAAAGTCGATACTCTTCCATGGGATCGACCAGCCATTGTTGGATCAGGGATTCCCGCTGGGCCTGTTGCCCGGTGAGTTGATAGATTCTTCGTAAGAGTTCTTCGACGCGCTGCGTGACGAGCTTCCGGCGCTCATGTGTGTTGGATCGAAGCCGGGCGATTTCGGCGCGAAGCGTTAGATTGTGCCGTGCGGCTAGATCGAGTCTGTCTCTTAGCCATGCCGCATCATCGAGCGCCTCCTTTTGGCGCCACCACGCGCCCCAGGCCTCAAGGTCCTGCCCGTAATCGGCGCGCGACACCGGCCGCAGCGCTTGGACCACTTCCGTCACCACCGTCGCTTCCGGCAGGGCGGTCAGTTTGATCAAAGCCTCCACCACTTCACGGCGATCAGTGCTCAACGCCAATGCCTCGACCGCCGCGATGCGCTGGGCGATGGGGCGGTCTGCGTCGGAGGCTATCTGTCCGAGGCGTTGGGCCACGTTGCCGTCACGGAACGCCGACAGGGCCAACGCAGCCTTGAAAGACAAGTCCGCGTCGTCGACGTCCAGTAAATCCAGCAAAGAAACAATCAAGCGGGGATCCAGCAACGCGGGGTCTTTTGTTCCGACAGACACGATCGCTTCGCATATTGCGATCGACGCTCCGGGTGTGGACAACAGTTCGATGGCGAGATCGTTCCGCGCCGTGAAGTCAAGCTGGAGCAGGCTCTCTGCCATGAGCCGACGGCTCTTCGAGTCCGCCTGTGTGTCAGTGATGATCTGACGATGCCGGTCCAACTGTTCGATCTGTGCGGGTGAAAGCTCGGTTACCGTATCGGTTGCGGATGTCTCCGGGGTGGGTTGAGGGCCTTGGGCGCGTAGCAGGCTTTGCGCTGGTAGCAGGACAACGATGCAGACGATGTAAACGCCTTTGGGATCCACGCAATCATCCTGGTCGACAGGATCGCCGTGCTCCGGCGGCCACGCTGCCGACTCTGAGTGAAGTTCTACCGACCCATTGCCCGCGTTGCAAACGGCAAGTTGCCTTGTGCCCTCACCAAGAGGAGGCGCCTGGTGTCCCCGCCCGACCACGAATCGACCGTGATGGAGCCCAGGCGCTTCCTTACGGTCGCGGCTCGGGTCGCCGGGTCCGTCTTGACCGCCCGACGTCGGCGGCTATGATCGCTCCGGCCATGAAGGCATCTTCGTTGATCGTACTGGCCACGGTTTTCGTCTCCGGTTGCCGGACAGGGGAATTCACCGAGATCGTGGGCCCCGCCCCGGAGGCCGCCGTTAGCCGGGACGAGTTCCCCAACGTCTGGCAGGCAGCCACCAATGTGCTGCGTCGGCAGCGCTTCAAGCTCGACCGAACCGATCGGCGGGCTGGACTGATCACCACGCGCCCCGTGGGCAGTCAGCATTTCTTTGAATTCTGGCGAGATGACGTGGCCACGTCGCGCGATTTTTGGGAGGCGACACTCTGTTCGGTCCGGCGCCGGGTGATGGTGAAAATCGACCGGGATCAGCACGATAAGATGTGCCTGGTCACAGTCATGGTGCGGAAGGAACGTTTTTCCACGCCTGAACGGCAGGTGACCAACTCCGCCACCGCGGCGCTTTTTCTCAGCAATGAATTGCCGGATGTCGGGTCGGGTCAGCCGATCGGCGACGATGACACCCGCTGGCAGGACCTGGGACGCGATCCGGCTTTGGAAAGGAGGCTGCGGGAGTTGATCCTGCGAGAAGCCTCCAGCACCGGGCTGGTAGGCGTTGCAGTTCCAATCCTCCCCGTCGCCGAATGAGTCCGGCTTTGATACCACTTCTTCTGTAGGCCGACCGTATTTGAGTGTTCCATCAGGCGGCGCTGCCCATTATAATTGAACCCGTGGTGGAAGATGCGGTAGTAAACGGGTTCGCGGCGGCATGCCAATGAAGCGTCCGTTAGCCTCACGCCTGGGCGTTCTGCTGTTGTGTGCGGTTAGCACCGAAGATGTATGCGCCGAATACCCCCTTGACGCCCACCTGATCATTTCCCGAAAAGCCATCGACGTCATGCCGGGTGATATCGCGTCGCTTTTTCGACATCGTATCGAGGAGTGGCAAAACAAGGTCGTCGAACCGGCCAGGGCGTGGCGTCGCGATCGGAAGCTCAAGGAACGCAGGCTCTGGCATGACGTTGCCGTTGACATAACTACAGACGCTCAGAATCAGGCTGCCAGAATACACTCGCTTCAGGGGTTTCCCCGAGATAAGGAATCCGCCAAGCGTCTCTATCGCAAGCGCGGTTATTATCGCGGCGGCCTGCTGCCATGGGCCATCGAGCGTTTTTATGGTGAGCTGGTTGAGGCGTTCAGGTCAGGGGATGAATCGGCGGTTATTCGGCAAGCCGGTTATCTGGTGTACTTCGCCGCCAACGCCGCCAATCCGTTTCGTGTTTCCGCCAACGCGAAAGGGCAGTTCACCGAGAACCTCAGGTTTGGTCATGAGCGCGCGTCGGATCCGCTGGCGGAACATCATTCAGTGCGCGAGCGGTTCGGGGTTGCGCTTGTCAGCCGGCGTGCGTGGCCTTATGCCAGCGCCGTCAACGCGAGCCACGCCGATTACGACCCCATCCTTGAACCGGTAAGTGCGTCTTTTGCGTTTTTCGAAGAATCGCTTGCTGTTTTGGACGAGGTCGCCCAAGCCGATCGGGAGATACTCAACGATCTGGAAGTGCGCGATCGCCGGACGTTTGAGGCCAAGCTGCAGGCCTACTACGATGCTATGCACGATCGCTGTGGCGACATTTGTGTCGAGCGGCTGGAGGCCGGGGCCATCTTTGCCGCCAACCTCATCGGTGGTGCGTGGCAGGCGGCCGGTCAGCCGACGCTCGAGACCATCCGGGCCAGAGCCGCAGGATCAGGCCCCCATGCGACCCCGGCGAATCCTCGGAAATCGCCAATCCTGGGGAGCAGGCACTCTGTCGTTTTCCACAAGAATGACTGCCCGTTTGCCAAGCAGATCGCGAACGACAATCTTGTGACATTTCCCTCCGCCCTCGAGGCACGGCGCGCGGGCCGCCGCGGGTGCAAGCGATGTCAACCCTGACGGGTAAGCGTTCAGCCATCAGCAGTCAGCTTTCAGCGATCCGGCTGATTGCTGAAAGCTGACCGCGGAACGCTTTCTGTTGATCAGCGACGGGGCCGATTTTCGGGCCGGATGACTGCTGAAAGCTGGCCGCTGAACGCTTACAAAAAAAGATGGAAGATGCCAACGTGGCGCCGGGCATCTTCCATCCTGCAAAAGACCTCGTCGTATTGACAAGGCAACTGGGTTTCGCGATGCATCGGTCGGCCGCCGTGGCGTGGGTCGAAAGGTGCATCACTTCGCTGCCAGAAGTTTGTGCTAGCCGGCCTATCTCCTCTTCTTGGCCTTTTTCTTCTTGGCGGTCTTCTTCACAGCCTTCTTGGCCTTTTTCCTCTTGACTGTCTTCTTCACAGCCTTCTTGGCCTTTTTTCTTTTGACTGTTTTCCTGGCCGTCTTCTTTGCAGCCTTCTTGGCCGTCTTCTTCTTAGCAGCCTTGCGTTTCTTCGCCATTGGTCATCACCTCCTTTCTGCATGGAAATGGTAACGGTCGTTCAACGCGTGTCAAAAGGAATTCCGGCTTTCGACGCGCGCAACCGTTGACCGTGCGCTCCGTTCGAACGGCGCAATTGTGCAACGTGCGCCGCCGAACGAGTCCCTAAACGAGTACATCGCGCTGCATCACCGGTTCATTTGCTCGCGAGTGCCGCGGTGTGTCATCTGTTTGGGTGCGATATGTCTTGACGCTGTGGATGATTCGATATGGCTCAAGCGGAACGTCGGTCCATCAACGACACGGTGCACGTGGCGGCGCGGATGAAGTGGTCTGACACGCGCGTACAGCGAAAGCGCTTGATGCAAGAAACGGGTTCCTTTGCCACAAAGAACCCGTTCTTCGGCGGTTTGCCGGTGTTCAGCGGGCATCGGCCGGGAGTCGCCGACTGACCGCCGATCCCGGCGCAGAGTGATGTTTCGAATGTCGCTGGCGCAGTGACGGCGTGCGCTCATCCTGCCGCCGGCGATACTTGGTTTTCAACGTTGACGAGCGTAGTGGTGATGAAAGCTTCGCACGATTGGAATGTCGGAGACGAGCGATCGCGGTAACAAGCGAGAGGTGGAACTCGATAGCGCAGCGGTTCAGCGCGGTCGTTGACGGGCGAAAAAAAACTTCAAAAAAACAGAAAATTTGTTTGACACGGTCGAAGCAAACCGTGGTTTCGCACGAAGTGCGCCCACGCACTACCTGGCTCGATCGATGTATTCTCCGGTTCGCGTATCGATCCGCAGGCGCTCGCCCGGTTCAACAAACGGCGGCACCCGGACCTTAACCCCCGTTTCGAGCGTCGCTTCCTTTGACTGATTGGTGGCCGTCGCGCCCTTCACCACCGGCGGCGTATCCGAGACCTCCAACTCGACAACGATGGGTAACTCAATACCGACGATCCGGCCTTCGCAACTGGTCACGGTCACCTTCTCGTTGGGCTTGAGGAATCTGATGGCGTCGCCGAACAGGTTCTTGTCCACGCTGATCTGTTCGTAGTTGGAGGTGTCCATCAGCACGTAGCTGCTGCCGTCCTGATAGAGGTATTCGTGCTCCTTGGATTCGACGTAGGGCACCTCCAGGCGGTCATCCACGTTGAACCGAACCTCCCGGATGACGCCGCTGGTGAGGTTCTTGAGCTTGGTCTGCATGTAGCTCCGCTTGTTTCCCTTGGTTACGTGCTGAGACTCATGCACCACGAAGATTTCCTCCTCGTACATCACCATTCTGCCTTTTCGCAGTTCTACCGCTTTGATCATCTGTTAAGACTCCATCGTGTTAAAAACGCTCTGGCAAACCCAGGCTGACCGGTCATGATCTCAGATTGACGCCGTGGAATCAACTGGGCCGCAGGACGCCTGGCCACGCGGGACCCCGGGGACCACGAGCGAAGGCCCGCTGCCTGTTGACAGGGCCGGCGTGAGTTGATAGCGTGCCTGAGCCGTCAGATCTGGTTCATTGCGGGCCCGCGAGGGGCCCGTTTCGCTGGCCTTTCGCGGATCGTGACCATAGGAGCGGTCGGGGTGACCGCCGCTACTTGAGGCAGCATGGGCTTGGTACCACTCGATACAAAGGAAGAACTGGGGCTGGAGCCCGAGCAGCTCCCCCGGCACATCGCCATAATAATGGACGGAAATGGTCGTTGGGCCAGGCAACGCAATCTCCCCCGCATCGCCGGCCACACACAGGGTGCCAAAGCCGTCCGGGCCATCGTCACCCATTGCGCTCGTCTGCGCATCGACGCCCTGACGCTCTACTGCTTCAGCGCCGAGAACTGGAAGCGCCCCAAGGCCGAAACCGACCTTCTCATGGAGTTGTACAGCCAGTACCTGGTTGCTGAGCGCCAGGAGATCATGCAGAACAACGTGCGGCTCATGCATGTTGGGACCCGCGTGGGCCTGCCCCAATCGGTCCTCAAAGAGATGGATATCACCATTCACTCCAGCCGGCCCAACACCGGCCTGAAGCTCTGCCTGGCCCTCAACTACGGTGCCCGTGCCGAAATCGTCGACGCCATACGAAGCATTGCCGCCTCAGTCCGCGACGGAAAGCTGGAGGTCGACGACATAGACGAACAGCTCATTTCGGATTCCCTGTACACCGCCGGAATCTGCGATCCCGACATGCTCGTCCGCACCGCCGACGAGCGACGTATCAGCAACTTCCTGCTGTGGCAAATCAGCTACGCCGAAATCGTGATTACCGATTGCCTCTGGCCCGACTTCAGGCCTGGGCATCTCAACGACGCCATCAGGGAGTTCGCCGGCCGGGAACGACGCTACGGCGATATCCAACCGCTACCGCACAAACTTTGCAGGTAAGCGGTCAGCGGTCAGCAGTCAGCGGTCAGCAGTCAGCGGTCAGCAGTCAGCGGTCAGCAATCAGCGGTCAGCAGTCAGCGGTGAGCAGTCAGCCAGCCCGAAGATCGGCCCCGTTGCTGATCAGCGCAACTTCAAATCAGCGGTTAGTGGCCAGCACTAAGCTGGTAGCGGATCGCTGAAAGCTGACTGCTGATGGCAGAACGCTTACCTTTACAGGAACTGACCAGTCGATACACTAGGCGACATGGTCCCCCCGACGAACACCGTGGCAAACCAGAGTCCTGGATGATGAGCAGGACAAACCCGCGCAGCGTGGCCATGATCGGATCTTACGTTCCCAGGCGCTGCGGGATTGCCACCTTCACGCACGATCTGTCGACCGGCATCGCCGAAACAATCTTTCGCCAACCTCTTGCGGAGTGCTCCGGCGTCGGCATCGTAGCCATCACCGACTCGGACGACGGGTATGCCTACGGTCCTCAGGTCGTGCACGAAATGCGCGAACACAGCAAGGAGGACTATCGCGCTGCCGCCGATTTCCTGAATCACAGCAAGTTCGACGTGGTCTGCGTCCAACATGAGTACGGCATTTTCGGAGGGAACGACGGCGACTACCTGCTGGCCTTGCTGGAACGGCTGACCAAGCCCGTGCTGGCCACGCTTCATACGGTCAGCGCCGAGCCCAGTCCCGGCGAACGGGAGGTGCTCTGCAATCTCTGTGCCAGCAGCAAAGCCGCCATAGTAATGGCGGAGCGTGCCCGCCGTATGCTGGTCGAGGTGTACGGTGTGCCCGGCAATGTGATTCACTTGATTCACCACGGCGTGCCGGACGTGCCCTTCGGTGATACTGAGCCCTTCAAGGCCCGCTTCGAGGTCGCCGGTAGGCCGACCATTCTCACTTTCGGCCTGCTCAGCCCCAACAAGGGCATCGAGGTGATGCTCGACGCCCTGGCCCGCATTGTCCCGGAACATCCTGATGTCGCCTACATCGTGTTGGGCGCTACCCATCCAGGGGTCAAGCGGGAATCCGGTGAGTCATATCGGCTGAGCCTGGAAAAGCGCGTTGTCGAACACGGCATCCAGGAGAATGTCATTTTCCACAACCGCTACGTGTCCCTGGAGGATCTTTGTGAATATCTACGGGCCGCCGACATTTATGTTACGCCGTATCGCTCGAAGCAGCAGATCGTCTCCGGAACCCTGGCCTACGCCGCGGCATGCGGTACAGCCGTCATTTCGACGCCCTATTGGTATGCCGAAGAGATTCTCAGCGACGGCCGTGGCAAGTTAGTGGCGTTTGACGATGTCGATGAGCTCGCCCAAGCCTTGGCCAATCTGCTGGACAACGATCAGGAGCGCCTAAAACTCCGCAAGAATGCGTACAAGTTCGGCCGACAAATGACCTGGGCCCGTGTTGCCAAGGAGTACGCGAAAGTGTTCGACGCCATCTGTGAGGCCAAGATCGTAGAAGTCGTCTCACCCGAGGAAGTCAAGAAACCGGCCATGCGGAGGTCGCTGCCCGAGGTCCGGCTCGACCACCTCTATCGTATGACGGACGACACCGGTCTGATTCAACATGCCGTCCACGCCACGCCCGACCGCCGCCACGGGTACTCCATCGACGACGTCGCCCGGGCCCTGATCGTCGCCGCCATGCGCTATACGCTGTTCAAGGATGAAGAGGTTCTGCGGCCTTTCCATACTTACCTCTCCTACATCCATTTCGCGCGCACCGACGGCGGCAGGTTTCGAAACTTCATGTCTTACGATCGACGATGGCTGGATGAGGGGGGCAGCGACGACTGCCAGGGACGCGTGCTGTGGGCGCTGGGATACGTGGTGGCCCACCCCTCCGACGAATTCTCCTTGAGACTTTGCGAATCTCTCTTCAAGCAGTCGACGGCGTTATTTGAAGATACCGACTTCATCAGGCCGGCCGCGTTCGCCATCCTGGGATGCCACTACTACCTGCGACGCAATCCCGACGACGGCAGGGTCGAGAAGATGATGCGCCGCTTGACTGACAAGATCGTCGACCGGTTCCGCGGTAACGAGTCCGACGATTGGCCCTGGTTTGAGGATGAGGTCACCTACGACAACGCCAGGATGCCGCAGGCGCTGATACTTGCCGGCCTGCAGTTCAATAATCAGGAACTGGTGGAACGCGGTGCCCGACTGCTGGATTGGCTACTGGAGATCCAAACCGGCGACGGCGGCCAGATCTCACTTATCGGCAATCACGACTGGCTGCAGCGCGGCCAGCCAAAGCCGCAGTTCGATCAGCAGCCCCTGGAGATTGCCGCCCTGGTCGGCGCCTGCAAGGCGGCCTACCGGGTCGGCGCCGACCGGCGATATCTTGGTGAAATGCGTCGCTGCTTCGACTGGTACCTCGAATCCAACGATCTGGGTACGCCGCTCATCGATTTCAAGTCCTGCGGCTGCCACGATGGGCTCATGCCCGAAGGCGTCAACGCCAATCAAGGAGCCGAATCCCTCCTCTCATGGCTGCTCTCCCTGCTCATCATGCACGAGATGCAATCAGGTGACCCCACCGCTGCTGGATGAGCGAACATCATTATCGGGCGATTGTGAGGTTGACAACTCCCTCTGTTAGAATAAATGGCGAATAGCGAATGCAGAATGGCGAATGACGGGTACCAACACCCTTTCGCTATTCGCTATTCGACATTCGCCATTCTTATGTCCGGCTGGAGCAAGAGCAAATGGCCCGAAGGCATCATTACGACCTTTTCAAGCGTTTCCACGGCAACCCCATCCTGACTACCGCCGACTGGCCCTACCCGGCCCACACCTGCTTTAATGCCGGCGCAACCCTGCTGGCCGATGGAACAACCTTACTCCTTATCCGTGTTGAAGACCGCCGGGGCATTTCGCATTTCACCGTAGCCAGAAGCACCGACGGAATAAACGACTGGAAGGTCGATCCCCAGCCGAGCCTCGTTTCTGAGCCGAAGCGCTATCCCGAAGAGGAGTGGGGCATCGAAGATCCCCGGATCGTCTGGGTGGAGGAACTGGAGAAGTACGTCATCACTTACACCGCTTTCTCCTCCGCCGGCCCCGCGGTGTCGTTGGCCACCACGGAAGACTTCGGGAGCTACGAGCGTTTCCGCACCGTGATACCACCGGACAATAAAGACGCCGCCCTTTTCCCCGAGCGCATCAAAGGCCGGTGGGCCCTGATTCACCGACCCCAACCGGCCTCGAAGGGCGGGCTCGGCAACATATGGATTGCATACTCGCCCGATCTCAGGCACTGGGGCGACCACCGCCAAATACTCGAGGCCCGAACAGGTGCCTGGTGGGACGCCGGCAAGATCGGCCTCTCCCCGCCGCCCATCAAGACCCCCGAGGGCTGGCTGATCCTATACCATGGTGTCCGGTTTTCACCCGCCGGGTGTATATACCGGCTGGGGGCCGCCCTGATGGATCTCGAGAACCCCGAACGTATCGTACGCCGCTGTGAGGAGTGGATTTTCGGGCCTGACGAGGAATATGAACGCATCGGCGACGTGGGCGACGTCGTCTTTCCGTGCGGAGCCGTGGTCAATGAGAGCACCGGGGAACTCAAGCTTTATTATGGAGCCGCCGACACCACCATCGCCCTGGCTACCGGCAACATCAGCGAGATCACAGACTATCTGAGGAACGCGGGCAGGTAGGTGGTTGGGGCCCGTCCGGACGATTGACGATTGACGATTGGGGATTGGGGATTGGGGATTGGGGATTGACGTTCTCCCCAGGGCCGCTCCCTTACGGTCGCGGTTCTGTTCCTCTGTCCCTTCGTCCCTGCGTGCCTCCGTCCCTTCGTGCCTTTGTGCCTTCGTGCCTTCGTGCCTTCGTATGCAGGGCTTTCAGCAGATCGCGCTGCTCGACAACCCCGACGACACGCCGGCTGCGCTGGCTATCGACGACCGCCAACACACCGACGTTGTGCGAGGTGAACACTTTCAGCAGTTCGGACATGGGCAGGCCCATGGTGACAAAGGCCGCCCCGGCGTCGGCAAGATCCACGGCTGTGACCAGGTCGCGTATGCTGGGGTCGTAAATCACATCGTGAATGTCATTGAAATGGATCACCCCGGCGAACCCGCCGTCCTCGTCCACCACGGGAAAATGGCTGTACGTTGACCGCTCGATCATGTGAAGAACTTCGTCGAACGTGGATGACGCAGGGATCAATAGGACGTTGGTGCGCATGATGTGCTCGACGGACACCGCTTCCGGTGTACCGCGTTGCGAATTGGGTCCCCAGGGCAGCAGCCGTAGCAACGATTGCACCGTCAACCGCACGATGGAAGCCCCCTCCGTCGATCTTCCGGTGCGGCTCAGCAGGGTGATGGCCTTCACTTCGCCGCCGTACACCACGCAGCGCTTCACCAGTAACGGGCCGATCAGTTCAAACAGCACCACGCTACCCAGTACCACTGTCGAGAATTGCGCCGCCAGGTCGCTGTCCCAGTAGCGATCCACGAATGCTGCCAAACCGATCACCACCGCCGCCTGACACAACAGAGCGCCGCCCAACCGCCGCCCCACCGCCGGCCCGCCGGCCCACCGAGCGCCGAAGTGGCCACCGGCCATCTTGCCGGCCACACGGCACACCACATAAACGCCGCCGACCCATCCCATGGCCCCGAGCTGCTCAATGCGCAACCCATACCCGGCTATCACAAAAAAGCCCGCAAGAATCGGCGTACTCATTGTTCGCAGGGCCGAGGTAAGCTTCAGTGGATCAATAGCTACGTTGGCAAACACCGCCCCGGTCACCAGCGCGGTGAGAAGAAAGTTGTAGGACAATCCGCCCTGCTCCAGCAGCCATTTCTCGCCGGAACCCAGAAGCAGGACCAATGCGAAGAAAACCAGAAGTGTCTCCGGAATGGGCAGCTTACCATGAACGATGCCAAGCGTCGTTCCGCAGATGATGCCCAACCCCACGCTCCCGATAGTGGTCAGGGCCAGCGCCCCCAATAGGCGGCCTGCCAATCCACCGGTAGCCGTAATTGCTCCCAGCGAAGCGAGAATCAGGAACAACGCATGGAATAGCACGATGCAAACGATGTTGTTGACGGCGGTCAAGCCACAGATGGTGTCAGTGATCGGCCCTTTGGACTCATATTCCTGCAACACGAAGAGCGTCGCCGCCGGAGCCGTCGCGATCGAAGCAGCCGCAAGCAGGAGGGCAAGGGTGATGTTCTCCTGGAGATCGGCACCGGAATGACCCAGCAGCAGAACGACGATGCAGCCCACCAACACAACAGCGAACGACATGCTTACATCCAGGAGGCCGATCTTCAAAATCCGCGCCCCAACCGGTCGAAGCTGAGACCGTTCGAATACGCCTCCGATCGTAAAAAGGATCAACCCCAGGGCCAGGTCCTTTATGGCCGACAGAGGCCCGGCCGCCGCTTCGAGTGACCGGGTCTCGATCCCGCCGTCGTCTTGGGCCGCCAGCCCGTACAGCAGAACGCGCAGTCCAACCCCGGCAAGAAGAAAACCGACCACCCGAGGAACGTGTACCAGCCGTACGGCATAACCACCTATCAACGCAGCGGCCAGCATCAGACCGAACAGCAATTCCGGGCTGGGAGCGGCAATCATCAGCACGGACGTGTCAGAGCAGCGGTCATTCATGTTCAACCCATCCGTCAATGGCCGACAGCGGCTGTGGGACAGGCTCTGTCACAACCGCATCGAAGCGGCGGGAGCGGTGGTCGCGCACATTGGACGGCCACAGCCGGTCAAACGCAAGCTTCGCAGGTGCACGCAGTCGTCGCGCCGCAAATTCACAACCCAATGGTGCGTCTCCGGCGCTTCGTGGTAACCGGCGGCCCCTGGCACTTTACACTTAGCAGCGGTATCCTGATGTTGCTATGTTCGACGTCAACGTGCTATGTTACCCGTGGGATCTGGAGGACGAAGGCGTCGAGAATGTTCTGGATTGTGTCCAAGGCGAGTTAGGGGTCGACGGCATCACTGTTCTGGTGGCCGGGCGACCGCTCACCCAGCTCCGCAGGCGCCGACAGGTTGCCCCCCGCGTGTTCCGCACGCGCGGCGGGCTCTTTTTTCAACCGGACCAGTCCAAGTACCGCAGCACCCGCCTTAAACCGGTCGTCTCCGGTTGGCTCAAAGCCCGCAACCCGCTGGCGACAATCGCCCACGCCTGCCGCAAGCGTGACATTCAGCTTCGAGCGGTCCTTCACACCCGTCGAATCGGGCGGCTGGCCGCCCGCTTCACGAGCTGCGCTACAAAATCTCCGTTTGGCGACCATTCCCCCGGATTGATATGCCAGCATAACCCTGATGTCGCTGAGTTCCTCCGGGCCCTGGTCAACGATTTATCTGAGAACTATCCACTGGCTGCCATCGTCCTTCGCGACCTCGGCCGGCCCTTCGACACGGACTTGCTTGACGTTTTGGAGCCGGCCCCCGCGTTGGGGAGCGCCGGTCGGGAGCTGCTTGCAGTGTGCTTCTGCGAGTCCTGCATTCAAGCCGCCGGCGCCGCAGGGATTGATACTGACGCCGTCGTAGAATTCGTGCAGAGGACCATGTCGCAAGCCATAGAGGCAGGTCACCCGTTGGCGGACACTCTGAACGAGCAACTCTCCAAGAGTCAGCCCTTGGAGGACTACATCAGGAACCGAAGTGCTGCTCATGGTGCCTTCGTCGAAACATTGCCGGGCCGCGCGACCTGCGAGCTGGCGTTGCATATGACGACAGATGGCATCTTCGCGGCGAGTGAGAACAGCGGTCTATCGCCTCGCTGGGACATGCTTGTTGTTGAGGCCGGGCCGCCGGCATCTCCGGAAGGTGGCGGGATTCTGAGATTCATCGACGGGTGGAATCACGCCGCGGCGCAGTTTCGCGTCGAGGCTCAAATACCCGGCTACGACCCGGCTGCACCGGACGGCACCACGTTGGTGAAAGCTCTTGATCATCTAGCCCGCAGTAGATTCTCCGGCGTCATCCTCGACCATTACGGAATCATGGCTCACCCGGAGTTCACCGCTGCCAAGCAGGCCATCCGCTACGCGACAAGAACCACCCGAACGTAGGCGGATTGACGATTGACGATTGCGGATTGGGGATTGCGGATTGAGGATCGCGGATTCCCTCCGTGCCTTCGTGCCTTCTTCCCTACGTTCAGGTTTCCTCGCGCCGCAGACCGCCCAACGCGCTGAGGACAATTGAAATGCATATGATGGAGGCTGGAGGGCCCACCACCAAGTAGATCAAGTTGGTCCCTTCCCGCGTGGACCAGGGCCAATCCAGATAATACTTGCTGCCAAACGCATCGTCAGCCCCGATCGTGCTGCCCATACGATCGCGGGACAGGCCTCGCTCCCAGGACCTACCTCCGCTGGATTCACCACCGCCGAACGCCGTACGTTTCCCGGAGGAAGGCGATGCCCGGTCTGCTAGAAGGGTGCCGGTTCCGGCAGCCTGTCGTTCAGACCAGAGCAGCACGCTGGGCGTCCACTCACCCAGCGCCCAGGGGACCTGCCCCATTCCCGGTTGCTCAAAGAACACCAGTGCGTCCTCTTCGAACACTGAAGCATCTTTCCTGAGGAGCATGCTCCAATTCATTTGAGTTGCCACATCGTAGCCAGCGCCGGAAGCCCACGGATTCGAATCCGTGGGTTTCGCCCCATGATCGACGCTGTGGGCCAGCGCCTCCATAATCATCGCCTCAACTTCCCTGAGCAGTTCCTCCATCAAGTGGAAGAACTCCCAGCGGTCCACAGAACGCCAATCGAATACCGGCGGGCCCACGACATGAGCAGCGCTCTCCCTGTCGTCAACATGCTCCACGATGCTCGACGCTTCGATGTATATGATATCCGCGGCGGTCCGCTCAGCGCACACGCCCCACCAGGGCAACGCCGCCGCCAACAAAGCGGCTCCACGGCGAGACCGCGGGTGAAGATCGCATACTGAAGAGAAGGCTCCCACCGGGCTCCTGACTCGCATCGCGGACTGACGATTTCAGCAATCCCCAATCCCCAATCCCCAATCCCCAATCGTCAATCGTCAATCGTCAATCCTTAATCGTCAATCCGCAATCCGCAATCCGCGATCGGCTCGGCCTCCCGTCACGTTCGAATACGATCGATCAGCACCACCGCCACAGGAGCAAATACGATCAGCGGCAACCACGCCGGCAGGGCGGGCAGCGTCGAGGCCTTGACGAAATGCGTGCTGGAATACGCCAAGAAGTAGCACAGCCCGCATACTGCCAGGCATTTCCCGGCATCGCTGACCATATTCGCCGGCTCGCGGCTGAGGAAGAAGGGCAATCCCAACAGGAGCATTAACAAATGCACGAAAGGGGTGGCGAAGCGCACGTGCCGGGCCTGTCGAATGCGATCTGCCAGCACCGGCTCCTGTTTGTCCAGGGACGCCAGTTGCCATGAGGACAGATACTTGAGCCACTGCTCGAACTGCCGCGCTTCCATGGCCTTGGGCGACAAGCGGCTCTCATAGCTGGTCACCCTATGCCTCTCCACCGAGTCTCTGGGCCCCAAGGGGTCATCGCCGATCACACGCCGCATCTCGACACCGCCCCGCAGCCGCCAGATGCCGCCAGCGCTATAAGCGGGCGACGTCTCCCAAACCGCCTCCTCCGCCTGCGTGATGGTCCCAACGGCTCCGTGCTCGTTACGGTGCAGGATAAGCACCTTCTCCATACGCCCTTGGGCGGGAAAAAAACGCAAAGCCGAAAGCAAGGCTGGCCCGTCGTTGGCAAACCACACGCCCCGCGACCGCTGACCCGTGGCATCGTCGTGGCTGCGGGCCAGCAGATGGGCGATCCGGGGCATCACCACTTGCGTGTCCACGTACCAGAAAAGCGAGGTGGCGACTCCGAAGGCCAGCACCGGAACGGCCACGCGGTACAGGCTCACGCCCGACGCCAGAACGGCGGTCAACTCGTTGGCGCGACGCATCCGCGCCAAAGTGGTCATGCACGCAAACAGCGTAATAACCCCCGACAGTTGAGAGAAATAGAGGCAAGAATGGGCGCCGTAGTAACTCACAATGTTGCCGCACACCGTCCATAACGACTCGCCCGATTCGGTGAATTCGTCGACGTTGAAGAACAGATCCAGCACCATGTAGAGGCTCATCATGATCGCCAACGCGATCACGTAATTCACCAACAATGAACGCAGCAGGTATCGATCCAACGTTGTCATCGCCGTACCACCCGCGTCATGGTCCATACGTCCAGCAAAGCCACCACCGCGATGGAGCCCCAAACGGCCATGATCCCCACCAATACGGTCCCGTCCTTTTCTGCGAGCTGGCGCCCCATGATGTTCATGACAATGACAAAAAGCGCCGGGACAAAGCTGATCCCGAACGCCACCAGAACACGCGAACCGCGAAACGTGATCCCCAACGCTGCCCCCAGAACCACCAGAACCAGCACACTTATGCTAAACGCCAGCCGCGAATGAAGCTCCGACCCCACCCGGCGGACGAACTTGCCGGCCTCACGGATGGCCCGGGCACGCGCCACCTCGGCTGCGTCGCCCGTTGCGATGTTCTCGCGCGGGTTGAGCAGTTGTGCATCCGTGACCGCTTCCCACTTGTCGACCATCGCACGATCGACAGCCACACCGGCAAGTTGCTCGCGCCCTTTGCGCACCGTCCGGCCGCTGGAATCGGTAACGGTCACATTACCGGTGAGGCGAATGACGCCGTGCATGACACCACTGTCGGGCGAACGGGACATGGACAAGTCCGCACCCGCCCCGGTGATTGTTCGCGTCCGGCCGTCACGCTGCTCCGTCACCGTCACGTCGTGAAATCCCACACTGTTGTTCTCGTGGTCCAAGAAGGCTTCTTCGGCCCGCAGATCGATGATCGCGTTCTCGTCGAACAAGGTCACCCGTGAATCGTCGCGAAAATCATTCATCACACGAATACGGTACTCGTTGGCCAAGATGGCTACGCGGGTCGCATCCAACGCGGTCGCCACCTTCGGCCAATCCTGTGGATTCCTCCGCAGGTGAAGCAATTCCGGCAGATCCAGCCACTTCAACTTGGTGCGGATCTGCTGCGGAAGAATCTCCGGGCCGAATTCCTGATCTCCCGCGTCGCCCCAGGCTCCACGGCGCTCGTCAAACACGGTGGCGTTGATGAACTTGCCGGAGATGGCCATCGGGCCGCCATCCGGCCGCGTGAAGCGAATGACGATTGATTCTGCGGTCCCGAACCGTTCGTAGCCCTCCTCTCCAATTTCTAGGAAAGCCACGCCGCCCAGGACGATGGCGCTGGGGTCCTTACGGCTCGGCGCCGCCCGATCCGCGTAAATCCGAACCGGCAAGCCGGCGAAGCCCAACCGTTTCGGTGATTCCAACTCCTGCACCACGAACTGCCGCAAGTCCTCTCGTGCAATACGGTTTAAGTCCTGCACCAATCCCGGGATCAGAAAACTTGTAAAATAAAACGTACAAAACGCCACCAGCAGACTGAGGCTCAGAGGAGGCAGAAAGAGGCGACGGATATCGATACCGCTGCCGCGGCAGGCGACGAATTCGTTGTCGGAGGCCATCCGGCCATACGTCGCCGTGGCGCTGTACAGCG
>JAZGDL010000399.1:0-2383 GCA_036477795.1 Phycisphaerae bacterium | reverse complement strand
CGTTCCATTCGACCCTGTAAGGGTCGCATAAGCGTCGCGTCGCACACGCCGCAGAGCATAGACGACCCTTTCAGGGTCGGGTGGTTCGTTGGCGGCGCCATCCGGGGGTGGCGCTACGCTTGCCCCCAGCTATTACAGAGCAGGCTTTCAGCCTGCCAGCCCACCCGCCGATTCTGTCACGCACCCGCCAGTCCCCTGAGTAACTCAATGCACGTCTGGCACGGCGTGATTCCTATCGGCGGTGGCGGGACTGCCGTCCGCGAACCCCAGCCAAGCGCGCAGTTGGTCCAAATCATACCGCCCCAGGCTCTGACGCGCCGTGCTCAGCAGATCGCCGATGTGGAACGGGTTTGCCGGTTCTTTCACCACGCCCAGATCCTGGCCTAGGATACTCAGGGTGAGGATCGTTTTGTTGTCGGGGCCGTGAGTACCGAGAACCCGAAGCTCCTCGCCCTGCAGTTGCAGCCGCGCCCCGAACCGCCGGTATTCGACACCCCCTACGTGCTCCGGAAGTAACGTCGTCACATCAAAGCCCAGTGCCCGGCGCGAGATGCTCTCAAGCAGGTCTCGATCGATCATGCCGGGCCCGCCGGCCGGCGGGACCACATTGACGGCCACGTCCGCCTGTGTCAGACGATCATCAACGATGGCCAGCGAGTGAATGATGATCTCCAGCGTGCCGGTGGCCCGGCCGCGCCCGATCAGTTCGGTCAACGGGCCGAGCGGCACCTCCGCCGCCCGCCCTGAACCGTTGAATTGTTCGATGCGGTTGTCCCGGTAGACCGCCCGGTCCACCCGCAGGTCCAGCCGCCCGTCCAGGCCAGGCGTCAGGCCCGCGGTGACCTGGCTCAGGTCCAATCCCGTCAACTCACCGCTGAAACGCAGGCTCCGCAGAGAAGTCGCCCCGAAGGTGGCATCGTCTACCACCACATCCACCTGCCCATCGTAAGGTCCGCCCGGCAAACGGCTGGTCAATTCGCTCAGCAACGCGTCGTACACCGCGCCGCTCACCGATACCACCGGTTCGCCCTGATCGTCCCGGTAGCTGACGTTTCCCGCAAATCGCCCGCACGTCACTGTCTCGCCCACCAGCTCATCCAGATTCAATGCGCTCAGCGGTGCTTCGGATACGTCCAGCACCACCTCGTGAAAGCGCAAGCGTGTGCCCGGTGTGAAGCGGGCGCTGATCTTGATCGGATGGGCGACTTCGACACCGTTCAGACGTGTCGCTGACAGGGACGCCCGACCCGTTCCGTCGTCGTCGAAGCGAATCCTGCCGGTGGTCCGGTCGGCGGTAAACGTCATTCGTGGATGCTTCCACTGGAGATCAATATCAACCAGCTCGATGGATCGCAGGCCCAGGGCGGTGAAATCATGTCCCAGGCTGCTATGGAGCATCTTGCGATAGTCCGAGCGGTCCCATTCGTTGGCCCCGACCAGCAGCCAACCCCCACTCAGTTGAAGGGCGTAGGCCCGCTCCCCGTCCCGGGACACATCCCGCCAGACCGCCTCCCGGCACCTGAACACTTCGACCCCCCGTTGCGGCAATTCGGCCCGGATGTCGCTCAGGCGTCGCGCTGAAAGTGACAGCAGAGTGACTGAGCCGATGGACAACTTCACCCCCAAGCGCTTCGACAGCCGCTCTTCCAAAGATCGGCGGCTGACGTCGCTTCGCAGGTGCAGGGCGTAGCCCAACGCGGTCGAGAGCAATCCCAGGACGCTTACGACGGACAAGACAATTAGAATCTTGCGGTGACGCCGCATCATAACAAAACCCGACCCGCCCCAACTCCGAATCCCACTCCGAGACGCGACCGTAAGGGAGCGGGCGACCAGCCCTCCGTCACAGCTCGATTGCAAGCCCACGGATTCAAATCCGTGGGTTTCGCAGTGACTTTGTCGTTTGGCAGACGCCGGAACGATTATCTCCGCTCCGTCATCCTCCCAACGACCGTGCCGCCTCCAGGTAATAATCGTAGGCCGCCCGGACCTCTCCTAAGGTGTCGCCCGCGAACTTCTCCAGGAATGCCTTAGCCACCTCGAAAGCGACCACATTCTCCGCCACCACACTGGCTGCCGGCACGCTGCACACGTCGCTGCGCTCGTAGTCGCTGCGCTGGGGTTGTTTGGTCTTCAGATCAACGCTGGCCATCCCCTGGAGCAGCGTGCTGATGGGCTTCATCGCCCCGCGCACCACGATGGGCTGACCGTTGGTCATGCCTCCCTCGAGACCACCGGCGTTGTTGCGTGTACGCGTGAAGCCCAGCGACGGCCGGTCGCGTTGTGACGCGTCGAATCCGATCTCATCATGCACCTCGCTGCCATAGCGAGACGCCACACCGAACCCCATGCCGATCTCCACACCCTTGAACGCCTGAATCGC
>JAZGDL010000398.1:0-4858 GCA_036477795.1 Phycisphaerae bacterium | reverse complement strand
GAAGCTTCGCGGATCACAAGCTGGGACACGAAGAGTTCGTAGGCCTCAGCACCGCCTGCGAACCACTCCCGCGTGATCTGCTGACGAGCAGCCACCACCAGATCTCGACTTGCCCGCGATGTCGCGTAGCCGATCACGGTGGTTTCCAGATACACGGTTGGCCTGGTCATCCGTCTGGTCTCTTCGGTCTGACGCCCTCGGCATCATCTGCGGCGCCAAGCAGCGGCAGGAAAGAAGGTGCGTCCGGGACGCACCCTACACGGCTCCCGCTCTCGTTCTCACTCCAGCGGCGGGTGGAACCCGCCCTACCTGGCTCATCATAGCAACGCGATCCTCCAACGAAAGAGCGTTTCAGAGTCCTGTCAGGTTTTCGACCTGACCTGCCTGTCATTCGGATCACGTCGGCCCTGCGTCTTTGAGCATGTTTTTCGCCTGTCGATGAAGCGCAGGCAGGCTGCTTCTTACGGCGTCCCAAACGCGGCGGTCGTCGATCGCGTCGTAGCCGTGAATCAGGATGTTGCGGAAGGCGATGATCTGCGCGTGATCGGGAATCTGTTGGAGTGACGCCGGATCATGCTTGCCGAGACGGTTCAGGGCCTCGCCGATGATCTCGAAATGCCGCTCCACCGCCGGCCGCAGCAGATCGTCGGCCAGATATTGATCCAGCGTCTTCCCGTCGGTCTTGTCCAGGATATAGGCGGCGGCCGCGCGGATGTCTTCCAGCAATTTCGGCGCTTCAGGCTGCATAGAGCAATGTCCGGGTCTTGTTGACCGCCTTGATGAAGTAGGGGTTCTTCATGGCGGAGCGCTCGACCAGGTCCACCTTGCGGCCCAGGAGAGTCTTGAGGTCCGCCTGGAAGTCAAAGAATTGGTGGAAGGGGCCATTGGGATGCCCCGCCCGGAACTCAACCAGGAAGTCCAGATCGCTGGATTTCTCGTGGAACGTGCCGTCCGCGGCCGAGCCGAACAGTTCAAGCTGGGCGACGTGGTGCTTGGAACACAGCGCTTCGATGGCGGCGCGGTTGTCTTGGATCAATCGGATCATCTGAAGAAAAGGGGGCAGGGTACTTTATTTCGGTTTTCCCCGGCTTTCCTCTGGGGCACAGCATCGCATCGCAAGCCCATTATAGCAGGGCAGCCCTCCAACGGAAGCCTGTTTCAGAGTTTTGTCAGGTCTTCAAGACGGCCTGGTTGCGAATCAGCCCGGTCCGCCGAAGGCGGATTTGTAGTGGTTCGCCGTGAAATGGAGACCCAGCGTTCCTGAGTTAGACCTATCCGGGAGACCGTCTTGGGGTTCTCATCATGTTTTCACTCAAGCGGGGGGTGATACCCGCCCTACCTGGCTTCCCTACACCTATCCCGCCCAGGACGTTACGAAGAGCACGCATGTTAAGAACGGGGATCCTGGAAAACGTCTGGATGCACGTCGGCGGAGAGTCACTTGCGTGGCACATAAACTCGGCTGAGCGGATACGTGGCTCGCCATGTTGGACTGAGTTGCTCGTAGTGGTCGAGGAAAAGAGAAACGAACTGCTTGGCGTCGATAAGGCTAACCTTGGCGGAGTTCCGAGCCTTGGCCTTCGCAGCTGACGAGAACCCGCCCAGACTTACGAAGATACCCTTCTCTCCCTCATACAGTGAGCCAATGAGCTGGCTGACCTCGGGTTCGCCGACCGAGCCCATCCCGCTCTTGGCTTGCACCTTCACGAAGGGCTGCTCCAAGCCGAGCGGATCGGGATGGGCGATGATGTCCACGCCGTGGTCACTGGACGCACTCGTGACGGTGGCCGTGTACCCGATGGCCTCAAGGACGGCTGCCACGACGTGTTCAAAGGCGGCACCTGTCCGGTGCCAAGCCTTGAGCAGGTAATCCTCCGTTTCCTGGGCTGCGGTTTCATAGAGGTCGAAGGGTTCTTCCTCGTCGTCGCTGTCTTCAACTGTTGAGGTCGTGGCTGGTGGTTTCTTGCCGCCGGTCTCCGTAGCGGCGTCGACACTGAGCACCACAGCAACGACTTCTTCGAGATGATCATTCGACGTGCTGACAGACGAGAATGCGCCAAAGCTGTGAAGCGCGGCTTTGGAGAAAGCCGTGCGAGGAACGATTTGCAGCCACTCAACGTCTCTGACGTTCGCGTAGTCAAGCTCGTGAAGCTCATCACCGCGTGGGGTAAAGCGATAGGCGCTCTTGATGCGCCCGATGGCGATCTCGCGTGTCTGCTTGATCGGGAATACCACAGGATCCCCAATCGCCATTACGTGCGCGAAACGGTACACTTGGCCATAGGTTGCACGGATTTTCTCATCCTTCCAATTAGGATACGCCTTGCTCATTGCCGCTTTCATGGCGCCCCGCGTGTTATGCTGGGCCAGGTCACCCATCTCGGTCCACCCGATACATATGAACCCCTCGTCGCGGGCGCGAAGCGGGATTTTGTCGTCCTTGCCGATGTGAACAACCCAGAGAATGTGCTTATCTTCGAACATGACCCGGATGATACTCTCGCCCCTGAGGGTCACAAGCCCCTACTCAGGACGAGTGGCCCACCTCCCGTCACGTCACAACAACCCACGGCAGTCAACTGAGCTGGGGAATCCGGGTTGGACGGGTTGGCTGGTAGGTTGGCGGGGCCATGACCGCTCCCTTACGGTCGCGGCTCGGTTTTGTTAGAGTGCCTTACATGACCCTTGCCGTTCGCTGCAAAGACCTTCGTAAGCGCTACGATTCCCGCAAGCGGGCCGTGGACGCGCTGAACGGCTTGGATCTTGAGATCCAGGTGGGCGAATGCTTCGGCCTGCTGGGCCCCAACGGCGCCGGCAAGACCACCACCGTCGAGATTCTCGAAGGGCTGCTCAAACAGACTTCAGGGTACGCAGAGGTGCTCGGCGGCACCTGGAACGGTTACGACGGCGATGACATCCGCCAGCGCATCGGCATCTCCCTACAGGAAACGCGCTTCAATGAGAAGCTGAGCGTCCGGGAGACCATCACACTTTTCCGCAGCTTCTACCACGCCGGCCGTGAACCGCAGGAAGTCATCGAGATGGTTGACCTGACGGAGAAGCGCGACGCCTGGGTTGGCAAGCTATCGGGCGGGCAAAAGCAACGACTCGCCGTGGCCTGCGCCCTGGTGGGCGACCCGGAGCTGCTCTTTTTGGATGAGCCCACCACCGGGCTCGATCCGCAATCGCGCCGCGAGATCTGGGACATCGTCCGCGAGCAACGCTCCCGATCAAGAACCACGCTCATCACCACCCACTACATGGACGAAGCCCAGCGCCTCTGCGATCGAGTAGCCGTCATCGATCACGGCAGGGTCATCGCCCTGGGATCGCCAACAGAACTGATCCACCGGATCGGTGGCGAGCACGTCATCGAATTCGATCTGCGGCACCAAGACGGGCAATCGGTCGACGTCGATCCCCAGGCCTTTGCGTCGCTCCCCGCCGTCAGCGCCGCCCGGCGCGAGGCTGGCGGTTTTTCCTTGACCGTCTCCGAGCCGCACGTGGCCTTGCCCGCACTGGTCACCAAACTTCAATCTGAATCTCTCGAACTGGCCCGGCTGATAACGCGGCACGTCAGTCTCGAAGACGTCTTTGTGACACTCACCGGAAGGCACCTGGGCCATGAAGAACTATCATCCGATTAAGGAACTCTGGCTGACCCGCATGCGGACCTTCTACCGCGAGCCGGAAGCCATCTTCTGGACCTACGTCTTCCCCATCCTTCTGACCATCGGGCTGGGCATCGCCTTTCGCAACCGCCCGCAGGAGACCATAGTGGTCGACGTTGAGGCCTCACCGACGGCGGCGGCGGTCAAGAACACGCTGGACGCGCTCGATACTTTCGACGCCCATATCAACACTGCCAGCAAATGCGCTGAGCGCCTGCGCCTGGGCAAGACCGACATCGTCGTAAAACCGGGCGACAAGTACGAGTACCGTTACGACCCCAGCCGCCCGGAAAGCGCCATGGCCCGCGCCGCCCTTGACGACGCACTGCAACGCGCCGGCGGCCGCGACGACGTCCTGGACGTCGCCGACCGGCACGTCACCGAACCCGGCGCCCGCTACATTGATTTCCTGGTTCCCGGCCTGCTCGGCATGAACCTGATGGGCGGCGGGCTTTGGGGCGTCGGATTCGTCATTACCGACATGCGAGTCAAGAAACTCCTCCGCCGCCTGATCGCAACCCCCATGCGTCGCTCGCACTTCTTGTTATCGCTGGTCGGCGGCAGGATGGTGTTCACGATTCCGGAAGTCTTCATGCTGCTGGGGGCCGGTTGGCTTCTGTTCGGCATGCATATTGCGGGCAGTCTAATAAGCATCATCATCGTAGCCCTGGTGGGAGCGCTGAGCTTCGCCGGCATAGGCCTGCTGGTCGCATGCCGGGCCCAGCGCCTCGAAACCATCTCAGGCCTGGCCAACTTGGTTATGCTCCCCATGTGGCTGTTTTCGGGTATCTTTTTCTCCTATGAAAGATTCCCCGACACGTTCCAGCCCTTCATCCAATTCTTGCCGCTCACCCACCTGATCGACGCCCTCCGGGCCGTCGTTCTGGAAGGGGCCGCCATCACTGACCAGGGCATTCACATGCTCGTTCTGCTGCTCTGGGGTCTGCTCTCTTTCGCCATCGCCCTCAGATGGTTCCGCTGGACCTGAAACAGTTGGCGGCGGGTGCGTGACAGAATCGGCGGGTGGGCTGGCAGGCTGAAACCCTGCTCTGTAATAGCCGGGGGCAAGCGTAGCGCCACCCCCGGATGGCGCCGCCAACGAACCACCCGACCCTGAAAGGGTCGTCTATGCTCTGCGGCGTGTGCGACGCGACGCTTATGCGACCCTTACAGGGTCGAATGGAACG
>JAZGDL010000397.1:0-4377 GCA_036477795.1 Phycisphaerae bacterium | reverse complement strand
GTACGCACGTTGATGTAACGAGGTCCCTCCTTCGTTTCGTCCACCGCAACGATGGAAACCCACCAGGTTCCGGGCGCCAACACAATCTCAAAGCTGCTTACATCAACCGTGATGCGACGGCCATTGTCCCCAAAAACTGTATCCTCAAAGCCCGTCACCGAGAAGTCGCTGGAGATCACCTGGAACGCAGGGGTTTCGATTGGACTGCCTCCTTTGTCCTCGAAAAACTCGACTAACACACCATCGGCCGGGACTGCGTCAGGAAACTGGGCGTGGGTGCGGTAGTCGCTGGTTACACTCGTGATCTCATACGTGCCAGCCAAGTCGAAATCGCTGGCAATCTGAATATCGCTCAAGAAGCCATTCTCAGCAAACCCACTAATATGGCTTTCAGAAAAGCTGTCATAGCTCTGGTCATCGGTCATCCACGTCGTGTCGTAGAGGACGTCTGCGCGCGCGCCGTCACTCCCTCCGATCACGACGGAAAGAGCGAGCAGGCAGCCACCAGTTACGACTCGACGTGCACTAATAGGTCTAGTAGAGGGCACCAGCAAGCCATGTCAAGGCTTCGTATGAATTTTTTTGCAAAATGTGGGCAAGTCCTAGAAGAATGAACTTTATAGGACTTAGCTACCCCAATTCCCAAGCAGGATGAGCAGATCTTTCACCCCGACGGTGCAGTCGCCGTCGAGATCAGCCGGACAGTCCGTACAGTCGTCGCACGGACCCCAGTCACCCAAAAGGATAAGCAGGTCCTTGACGCCGACCGAGCCATCACCATCGAGATCCCCGACTGGATTCAGACCGACGACCTCCGTGATCACCATTCCGATCCCCGGATCGTTGGGGTCGGTAAACTCATTTGTGATGTAAAGGTACGGCTCATCCACCAACACACTGCTCGCGGTTCCACCAACGTAAGGCAGAAAATCCAGTAGGACGGGCGAATCTGGAACGACCACATCGAAAATGTAGGCGGTTTGTCGTCCCCAGCCCCCCCGGCCGATGAGGTACAGCCGCTCGCCCTGCTTCGTCACGGCATACGCCATATTCAGTGAGATACCCTCACCAATCGGAACACTCTCATCCACATGGGCCAGGAGGACCGGATTGGCCGGGTCGGTCACGTCCTGGATGTAGAGGCCCGAAACACCTTCAAGGGTAGTCTCATCGCTGGCGAGGTAGAGGCGGGTGTCGCCGGCCAGGGCCGTGTCCGCCACGGACGCAATCTCACCCCAACGCACGATGGAAGGACCGGAGGTGTCCATCGTCAACTCCGGACCTGAGTAGATCGGGTGTGACCGGCCGAGGAAGGCAATCCCCTGTTCGTTCATCGCGATCGTATTGGCCCGGGGTGCCCCGTGAGGCCAACGGCCGGCCTCGAACATGTCCTGCGGGTTCGTGACGTCCACGTTCAGAAACACACCGTTCACCGCCGTGCAGAAGTGCTCCTCAAAGCCGATGGAGGCGTAGCGGGGGTCGTCGCCCCACACCGTCACGGCGGCGAAGGTCGAGCAGGTCGCAGGTGCTGGCGGGGGGATGCGAAACGCCCCCACGAGGGCCGGATAGGCGGGGTCGCTCACGTCCACCACTTCCAGCCCCAGGTGGCCCGCTCCCAGGTAGACGAGATTGTCCTGCACGTCGATCCCTCGGGCATCGACGCCGAGGCCGTCTAGGTGCTCGGCCAAGTACACGCTTACCACCTCAGGATGAGCTGCATCGGCCACGTCCAGGACAGTGAAGCCGTTCCAGGCGTCGGCGATGTAGAGCAAGTCGCCGACCTTTTCCATCTGTCGCAGGTTGGCGGGTGAATAATAGTTGCCGAGCCGCACGGGATTCGCGGGGTCGGAGACGTCCAGAATAATCAGCCCCTCGCCCGCATCATGCAGGTATGCGCGATCGCCGACGACCTGAACGCCCTGGATATCGCCGTGGGTCTTGAAGGTGCTTACGACCGTTGGCTTGGCCGGATCGGTCGCGATGTCGAAGACAACCAGCCCTTCAGCGAACGACCATTTGGCTGGGGTGCCGTTGTAGCTGTCAGTCGCATCGGCAACGTAGGCATAGCCGCCGGAGAGCGCTACCTCCAGCAGGATGTGTTCGGTGAGCAATCCGTTGTCGTAGGTGCCCACGATCGCGGGGTCGCTCGGATCGGAGATATCCACGACGTGAAGGAACGATCGGCCCGGTTCATCCACGAAGGTGGCCCGGACAGTCCAGGCTGCAAAGTTGCTCTCGATCGCAAGCCCCCTGGTTGTTGGACAGCTGGTATCTTCCATCCCGTTGGGCACCAATCCCAACAGCGGTGGGCTGAGCGGGTCGGCGGCAAGGTCATAGATCCTTAGATCAGCCTGACCGCATAGCGTGCTCGTCCCGACGTACAGGAGATCCCCGACGATCGCTATCGCCGCGACGTCGCCGGAAAGTGGCTGACCCAAAGAGACCGTATAGGGCGGATCGGTAATGTCGAAGACCCTGAGTTGACCGCCGGTGGATCGCACATACGCGAAGTCGCCATGCAGCTGCACATCGTGAGAGAACTGGTCGCCCTGCCCCGCCCACACCAGGACGGGGTTCGTCGGATCGGACACGTCCGCCACGCAGAATTTGTACGGCTTGTGGGCGCCAAGGAACGCGTACCCATCACGCACGGCCACACCTTCCACGCCGGGCATGATGTTCAGCGACCCGATCTCAACCGGATTCGTCGGATCAGCCACATCCAGAATCACCAGCCGCCGGCCGATTGCGGCGTACGCGTAGTTCCCCACCACCTCCACATCGTTGACCGGCCCGCCCCATGCGCTGCGGACCACCAACGCGATCTCCCCCGGCTCGGGCTCGCCGTCCGTGACGGTAAACGCCCCTTTGAGGGTGTCCGACGCATTGTCCGTGGGACGGGTGACGATCACGTCGTACACCCCCAGTGGGGCAGTAAGGAGGTTCATTATGTCGGCCGGCACCGTGGCCACCGTTCCCCCGAAATTCACCCACGCCAAGGCGCTGTACTCAGCGCCGCCTTTGCCCGGCTGTCGAAGCGTCACCGTCGGCCGATTCCCCTTGGACGGCAGACCTTCGATGAAGTCTGAGCCGAAGATTTGTAGCTCCGGCTGAGGCACCTGACCCTGAACGATCTCGGTCGGCTCGATCGAATCCACGACCACCGGCGGCGGACCACCGGCTTGGACGAGGCCATTGAACGTCCCCAGCATGACCACCGCCGTGAGCGCGAGGCCGAGGTGACGCGCACCAGATCGCCCCGGACGCAATCTGGTAGATGGTCTGTAGTTAGCACGGACTCGCCGCGCACCGGCCGCCTTGCGGCGATGCGCCGCCGTCGCTGGCAACCCGTCCACGGTGTTGTGGCCCATGCGATCCTCCTTGTGCCCCGGCCAACCAACCACCCGACAGCACGCACCGTAACTCAAGGGATCGACCCCTGCAAGTCTTTCATATGAATTATTGCCTGAAACAATTGACCGAAATGAGAGATCGGCCCTGCCCCGTGTTGACCTGGAGACGCTAGGCAAGACAAGACGAGTCATAAGTCCGTTTATCACAGCCATTTGCCACTCCCACAAGCACATCCTGCGCCGCCTCGGACAGTAGGCAGGCGCAAAAACAGAAACGCGGGGCCCGCTTGGTCGACTTTGCTCTTGCGATGAGGATTGAAAAACCCCGGCCAGTCGCGGTGAGGCGACCGGCCGAGGGGGAAAGGGGGATCGTGTTGTGAGGCGGCGCGGGGCGGGGCGTCGTCAATCCTGGGGCGGCGAAGCTGGGCGGCGTTGAGCCACGATGCTACCGTTGTAGACGGATAATGGTAGCCCCTAACCGGCCACGATCGTGGCGATCTCCTGATTTGGTGCAGTTCTGGTTGGGCTGACTATTGCAGACGTGTATTGTCCCCCCTTCGTGAATGCTCGTACGGTTCGCGGTATAGCTGAAAACGAAGCCGTTTCGACACGCCGGTGTCCTCATCTGTCATATGTGACATATGACAGATGACGCACGAAGCCTCGGCTCACGGCGAAAAACACGGTACGACTAGGTCATGTCCCGTGAATCAGAAACCAGATTTTTGGAGATTTCAAGACTCTCGATTCAGGCTCGCTACGCCGTCCCCGGGGAAGGTCGCTAAGCAGTTCTCGCGAATGACGGGAACGACCCTGGGGGGCTGCCTTCCCCTGGCAGTGGGGTTCAGGGGGAACTCACGCGAGTCGTGATGCCGCACTGAGCGAACTCCAAACGTGCCTCTGGCGATGGGTTCCAGGCTGGGCAATGAGTACCTACCATGATCCCAATGGCAACCACTGCGTCAAAAGCGCCCAATGGGCTGACATTCGAGCAGCAGGCGGCGCTAACACTGAGCCAGTTGCG
>JAZGDL010000396.1:0-2105 GCA_036477795.1 Phycisphaerae bacterium | reverse complement strand
CGTGCGGAATCATCATCGCCGACACCAAGTTCGAGTTTGGCCTGGACGCCAACGGCGAGGTAGTGCTCATCGACGAGGTGCTGACCCCGGACTCGTCGCGTTTCTGGCCCGCCGACGAATACGCGCCGGGCTCCAGCCCCCCCAGCTTCGACAAGCAGTACGTGCGGGATTACCTGGAGACCACCGGCTGGGACAAAACGCCCCCGGCGCCGTCACTTCCCGCCCACATCATCGAACGCACGTCGCAGAAATACCAGGAAGCCCGAGACCGCCTGATCACCTGAAGTAATCGGGGTTAATTGGAGGCAGGTTAATTGGGGACAGATCTATTTTCCCTTCGGACGGGCTCCGTCCGAAGGGAAAATAGATCTGTCCCCAATTAACCTGCCTCCAATTAACCCCGATTACTTCAGGTGCAGCCACTCGTAGCGGTCGCCGGCGGTGACGTTGACTTCGTGCATTTGGGCGCCCTTGAGGACGGTGAGGGGTACCTCGTCTCCGGGTTTGCCTACGGCCCACACTTTGCGATAGAAATCCGCCATCGATACCACCGGCTGGCCGGCGACGCCGAGGATGATATCGCCGGGTTGCACGCCGGCAGCGGCGGCGGGGCCGTCTACTGCGAGCCGGCGCACGATCAAAAGGTTATCGACTTCGCTCACGTACAGGCCGAGCCAGGGTCGCGATGCTGCCGTCGATCGGCCGACCGTGAGCAGATCCCCGAGCACGCCCTTCAGTCGATCCACGGGTAAGAACATGTTTCCGGGCAGCGGTTGGTCGCCGGGGTAGGCGTCGGCGACCACCAGCGAACCGATGCCCACCAGTTCGCCTTGCGAATCGATCAGGGCGGCGCCGCCGAACAGCGGATAGGGTGGCGCGGTGAAGATGGCGTTTTCCAGGAGGTACTCCCAGTAGCCGGCGAAATCCCGCCGCGACACCAGAACCGCCGGCCTGGCAGCCAGGCGTCCGCCGAAGCTCGACACCAGGAGCTGATCCCCCTGCTCGAGGCCGGCGGATTCGCCCAGGCGCATGGGGGGGACGTCGATGGGCCCGCTGGCCCGTAACAGACCGAATCCGGTTTCGTGATCGTAGGCGAGAATCTCGGCTTTCAGAATTCTGTCCTCCGTGAGCATCACCTCGACATCACTGGCCTCCAGAATCAGATAACCGATGGTGACGATGAGGCCGTTGCCGTCGATCAGGATGCCGGACCCCGCGCGCTCCGTGCCCAGGGCCTCCGCGGTTCGCGCATGCTCGGGCACCCGGGCGCGCACCCCAACGACAGCCGCCAGGAGCTGGTCGACATCAGGCACCGTGGATGACTCCTGGCCGGGACTCGTCAGCGGTACGAGCAACAGGACTGGCACAAGCATCCTTGCCAGAAATCCACCGGGCGTGCACAGCCTGGCGGTGGGTTCGACCTTTGTCATGGCGGCAGGCTCATTGTTGCAGGGCTGAAGATTAGAAGAACACCGGTGCAGGTGAGTTCCCCTGAATTGGCCCCTTGAGCACCGTACTTTTGGGCCCCCCTTTGTTCCTAGACGCTCCCAAATCATTGTGGTAGAAACTCTGAGGCTGCCCAAGACATTTATATTACAACTTAGCCTCCGCGGAGCCGCGCAAAGCCGGCCCCATCGAGAGGCGACCGCAGGCAGAATTTACAAAGGCAGAGCATAAAATCGGCACGGTTGCAGGCACAGGGACGGGTTGCTTGTCGGGCATGATTTTTTCGCGCCGGGGGGAACTGTGCATACAATCATGTTGCTCAATCCGAAGGGTGGATCAGGAAAGACCACCATCGCAACCAATCTCGCCGCCTATTACGCAGGTCAGGGGTTCCTGACCGCGCTCTTCGACCACGACGCCCAAGGCTCCAGCACCCGTTGGCTGCAGCTGCGCCCCGAGTCCCGTACGGTCATCCACGGCGTCGCCGCATTTCAGAATCCGGTGGGCGTGACCCGCAGCTTCCAGCTGCGCGTGCCGTTGAATGCCGAGCGTGTCATCGTGGATACGCCCGCCGGGCCCACGGATCCTTTCCTTCCCAACCTGGTGCGAATGGCGGACACCATCATCATCCCGGTTCTGCCGTCACCCATCGACATCGA
>JAZGDL010000395.1:0-2159 GCA_036477795.1 Phycisphaerae bacterium | reverse complement strand
AACGCCCACGGCACGAGCACGCCGCTCGGCGACGTCGCCGAAACCCTGGCGATCAAGAACGTGTTCGGCGACTGGGCGAAGAAGCTGGTGGTCAGTAGCACCAAGAGCGCGATCGGCCATTCTCTGGGGGCAAGCGGCGGCCTGGAAATCATTGCCACCATCCTAGCCGCAAGGAACTCCGTCATCCCGCCAACAATTAACCTCGAGAATCCGGGAGACGGTTGCGATCTGGATTACTGTCCGAGGACCGCTCGGGACCACAGAGTAAACGTCGCCATGAGCAACTCGTTCGGTTTCGGTGGTCACAACGCCTGCATCGTCGTCCGCCGGTTCAATTAGCTATTGCCCCGTCGAATTCCTCTGTCCACCGCAGCATCACGCCGTCGCGGGGAACGGCTGTTTTTGCGCCGAGAGGGCACATAATGCCGGCGAGATGGATGGTACGGGGTTTTAAGACCCACCTCAGTTCCTGTTGATATCGGATGCTGTGGAGGGTTGCAGTGCGCGCCCGGACGGACGGCGTGTAGGCAACATCATGGCTGTTTCTCAAACAACGATCGACGATCTTTTTGCTGCCGGTCCCGTCGCCAGCGCCCCGCCGCCTACGCTGCGGGCGTCCAACCCGCCGGAGGATCGGTACGCCGTGGGGTTATCAGCGGTAGGGCGGGCTATTGCCCGCCTCAAGCATTCCGTCGGGCAATAGCCCGACCTACCTGCTTCGCATAGACCGGCACCATGCCCGACGGTGTTGAGGGGGAGGGGTCGCTCTGTTGTGTATGTGACTCCAGTTCGACAATACGTGCTTCCTGCTCGGCGATGCGTTGGCCCGCAGCCAGAAGGGCCAGGGTGATGACTTCGGGATGGTCCTTGCAGAGTCGCAACCCCTGCGCTCTGCTGAGTTCACCGCGCACGGCGGCGTCGATTAGCGCACCGACCGACTTCGCCTTCCCTGGCTGCATGTCGGTTTACATACCAGCCCCATGGCGAGCGCGCAAGTTTGCCTATCTTAACGTCCCGCTCTCGTAATGCTCACGCATTGCAGACGGCTGACCTGTTACGGTTTTCGGGACCGACTGACCTTTCGATACGGTTACGGGTGGTGCTGCAAGAAAATGCCCCGCTGATTAGACGGGGCGGTGGAGCCGTAGCTCAATCGGATAGAGCGGACCTCTCGCAGGGTTGTTGACTCCGGTGTACCCGAACCGGGATTGACGATGATGCGCAAGCTCGGCAACGACTTTGACAGGCGGGGCCGGGGAAACCGAACGTCGACTTTCGGCTTCAGAACACCGGCCACACCCTGTCACAACGCCTGAACATGCTGGCCCAACAGCGGCTGAAGCGGTAACATGAACGGTCCACCGTTCGGGAACGGGGCACTTGGGAAATGTCGACTTAGGACGAGGAGTCCACATCATGATCACGCGAATCAACCTGACTGCTGCTTTGTTAAGCTTCGTGTTTCTTGGAGCGGGGTGCGACCTTTACGGTCCGACCGTCGCTACCGAGTTTCAAGCCACTTTGACGGGCGGCGCCGAACGACCGGATCCCGTCGAAACGGATGCGATGGGTACGGGAACGTTCTCGCTTAATGCCGACGAAACGCAGCTCAGCTATAGCATATCGGCATCGGGTTTCTCGGAAGATGTGATTGCGGCGCACTTCCACTTCTCAGCCGACGGGGCAGACGGATCAGGTGGCATCGTCTTCGGTATTACGGATTCGGTCGTCAACGATGGCAACGGTGGAGTGACGGCGGAAGGGACGTGGGATCTAACGGCAGAGGACGTTCTTAACCTGCGTCTCGACTATATCTACGTCAATTTGCATACAGAGGCGAACCCCGCCGGTGAAATCCGAGGCAACCTGATACCAGCGTCCTGAACTTCCACTAGCGGATCGGCATAGATGACGCGGTAGCTGCGGCCTGGTACAAAACTGCCTGCGTCGACGGGCGGCCCAACCTCGCTAACCCTTCACCTCCATCAGGTTGGCTAGACGCCTTGCACGCCGAGCTGTCGAACATCGCCGGTACACCGAAAAAAACCCGGCCCGCGCGAGGCGGACCGGGCTCGTGTATCGCTCTTTGGCAGTTGAAGATGCGGACGCAAGTCGTGGGAGCCGAAGCTCTTGAAGTTTGCTTGACAGCCACTCATGAA
>JAZGDL010000394.1:0-2659 GCA_036477795.1 Phycisphaerae bacterium | reverse complement strand
TCTGAACCCCAGGCCCCGACGAACCGCTCGACTCAGGCAGCACCACCGGTACCTCGCGCACGCCCAGCAATCGATCGGACTCCAACTGCTGAGCCAGCGCCCGGCGTATCGTCGTCTTGTCAACGCTCCTGTCGTCGCTCATCCGCATCACCGCCGACTAAAGGTTGAAGGTTCAAGGTTCAAGGTTCAAGGTTCAAGATTCAAAGTTCAATGATGAAGGTCCCAAGGCCCAACCTTCAACTTTCAACCTTGAACTTTTAACCTTTTTTCACCGTGCGTCCATACGCCGGCAGCATTACCATGTCCCATCGTGGCCCTGTTTGAAGAAATCACCATCCACTTGCCCGACGGATACCCGGCCTACGCCCGGCTGTGGCCGGCCGCTGACGCCCGCGGCGCGGTCCTGTATCTGCACGGCATCCAGTCGCACTGTGGCTGGTTTGAAGCGTCGGCTCGCAGGCTGGTCGAGGCCGGTTTCACCGTTCTTCAGCCCGACCGTCTGGGGTCTGGAAGAAACACCCGTGACAAAGGCCACGCCGAATCATCGGCCCAGTTGATTGACGACGCGTTCGCCTGTGGCGATCTGCTGGCCGAACGTACCGCCTGTGAAAAATGTCACGTGCTGGGCGTAAGTTGGGGCGGCAAGCTGGCGGCGGCCATGCATGCTACCCACCCCCACCGTACGGCATCGCTTACTCTCATCACCCCGGGCCTCTTCCCCCTGGTGGGCGTGTCGACCGCCGAGATGTTCCGCATCGGCCTGTCCATGGTGGGATCCCCACATCGTCTGTTCGATATCCCGCTCAACGATCCCGAGCTTTTCACCAGTGTGCCGGAGCGGATTGCGTTCCTGGTCGCCGACCCGCTGCAACTGCACCAGGCCACCGCGGGCTTCTATCTCGCGTCGCGAAGGATGGACAAGATCACCGCCGGACTGCACCGGGTGTCGCCCGCCCCCACTCACCTCATGCTGGCAGCCGACGAACACATCATCGACAATGAAAAAACCCGGGCATTTATCATCGATCTCAACTGGCCCAACGCCGTCATCACCACATACCAACACTCCCGCCACACCCTCGAATTCGACCCCGACCGCGACGCCTTCCTGGAAGACCTGGTCGCCTGGATCACCAACCCGACAAGCTACACATCCGTTGAATAGCGAATGGCGAAGTCACCGATCTCAAGATTTGACATTTGACATTCGCACGCTGTCGGGGACGTCAGGCGTGAAGGTCCAACGCCGACAACTCGGCGAAAACCCGCTCGACGGTGACGTCGGCCTTGCGGCGCGTTTCGTAGATCTGACTGGCGATTTCCAGGCGAACGCGCTGGATGCGTTCGAGGCGTTGCGTGCGGACCTGCTCAAGATTGGTGAGTTCTGCAACGGGCTGAGACAGCTCGAGGCGATCGCCCTGGAGCGCTTCAGGCGTCGGTGAATGGCGGCGCACTACGCTGTGCGTCTGATTCACATCCGGGCTCCGTGCCGCGGCGATGTTGACTTTGAAAAGCATGCTCATGGCTGTCAGCCCGAATTCACGGCGCGATCATCATGGATTGGTTCGGTTGAACGCGCACGCAACAGCTTGTTCCGACCGATTCGAGCAATCCGAATCGTCGCCGATAACCGCCGCCGCCGGCAGCGGATCCGGCTTAACACTGCGCTCACGCGCGCATTCGTCCGTGAATGGCGGGAGTAGAGGACGGCCGATAGTCGGGCCGCCCGCACTGCCTTGTCCATTCAGCACTGCCCGGGCGAAGCCTGCCAGCCGTACCAATAACTATCGACGTCCCGTAATGCTGTTCTTGAGCAAAAGATAGGGGAGATTGCCTAGCCCGGGGGCCGCGGGATGGGCCGACGCGTGCAAGTGCGTGTCGCCTCAGTGGTTAGGCGCCGCCCACCCTCTTGCCGATACTTCCACGACCGATAATAGCCATGGCCTGGATCACCCGATCGCTGCGAAGGGCCGGATCAGGTTGCTGAGCTCCTGGATGGTATAGCTCTTCTTGAGATCGAACGGAAGAAAGGCGCCGTGATTATGGTCGCTGGCCAGAATGATCATGCGGTTGTGGAGCACCCTGAATCCGGACTCCTGTGGTTGGTGCCCGCACAGAAACCAGTCTACATCGAAGATATCGGCCAATTGTTCGAGCAGCCGGGACGGATGGTGCCGGCCCCACACCATCACGTAGGCGTCGCCGCCGTCGCGAAAGTCGTCCAATCCGAGCGGGCGCTGGAAGATGGTGTAGTCGAAGGCAGCCAGATCGGACATATTGGGCAGCGAATGGGAGAGAAACACGCGGTTTTGGGTGCGTGCGGCCAGGGCGAAGGAGGCGATGTACTGGCGGATGGCGTCCAGCACGCCATCCGCTTTGTTGCCGTAGGTCGCCGCCAGACTCTGCTCGAAGTCCAGGTTGACGACGCGTCCGCCCTTGCAAATCTCCTTGCCGGTCAACTGCGACATCTCATGGTTGCTGTGGAGCACATGAATCTGGTCGGGGAATTCAATCTTCCATCTGGCGGCCTCTATCATCAGTTGGTGGGAATTGTCGTTTCCCATGGGCCCGTTGTGTTCGATGTGGATGACCTCGTGGAGTATCACGTGCCGGGCTGGGGCGTGCCGCAAGTCGGCGTACTTCTTGAGCCTGGCGAAGT
>JAZGDL010000393.1:0-2024 GCA_036477795.1 Phycisphaerae bacterium | reverse complement strand
CAATCTCTTCGTCACCGACGGCGCGTGCATGACCTCGTCGGCCTGTCAAAACCCGTCGCTGACCTACATGGCCCTGACGGCGCGCGCCTGCGATTATGCGGTCAATGAACTAAAGCGGCTGAACTTGTGATTCGCGTTTGGACTAACTGAGATAGAATAGGGCGATCTGTGCCTTGCACGGACCGCCCCTGGTCCGCAACTTTAGAGGCTCTCTCAAAAGCGCATCTATCGTTGCTGACCATGGACAAACTAAACACCCTCACCGCCTTCCGTCAAGCCGCCTACGACTGCTTCACCCAGGCCCAAGATGCCCTCTTCGAACTCACCGATGCCATCATGCTCACTCCGGCCGCCAACTCCTTTGTCGAGCTTTCGCTCTCGCCGGTGTTCCGACGCAAGTGGCCCAGTGTCTATGAGGCTATCGCCGACGGAGACCTTGACGAAGAGGCCCTGCTGCGGCTCTATCTGGCGCATCGGCCCGAGGCCACGGCGCTGATCATCGATCATACGGCTTGGCCGCGTCTTTCAGCCCGCACGTTGCCAGAGCGCACCTTCGAACATCATCCTACCAAGATCAAAGGCAACAAACCCATCACGATTGGCTTGGGCTACTCCACGCTGGCCTTCGCCACCGACGAGCTGAGACCGACGAGTTGGGCCTTGCCGGTGCTCCATGAACGCATTCGACCCACGGAGAGTCCCATCGAGAAAGCCGTCGGGCAACTGCGCAGGGTCTGTGCGTTGTTGCCTGACCGCCCGGTGGTGCTGCTCGATTCGGAATATGGCTGCGCTGCCTTTGTTAAGGCCACGGCCGACCTTGAAGCCGACAAGATCATGCGTTTGCGGTCCAACCGGTGTCTCTGGGGCGTGCCGCCGCCCTACAGCGGCCGAGGCCGTCCCCGGATTCATGGACACAAGTTCAAGCTCAGTGATCCCGGGACTTGGCCCGAGCCCGATCAGGTCCTCGAGCTCGACGACACCGATCTGGGACCGGTGCGTCTGATGCAATGGACACGGTGGCACTTTCGCAAGGCGCCAGAGGTGCCCATGACGATCATTCGCATCGAACGCCTGGCCGCCCGGGACACCCGGCGGGATCCGAAGGTGTTCTGGTTGACCTATATCGCCGAGGAACCACAGCCGCTTGCCCAATGGTGGTCGTTGTATTTGCGCCGCTATGTGATTGAGCCCTGGTATCGTTTTAGCAAGCAGCGTCTGTATTGGACGCTACCTCGTTTTTCTAGTCCGGAACAGGCTGACCGCTGGAGTCTTTTGATGCCCCTGGTGACGTGGCAACTCTACCTGGCCCGTGAAGTGGTGTCGGACTTGGCGCTACCGTGGCAGAAACCGCAAGTGCGCTTGACGCCGAGTCGGGTCTGTCGGGGCATGGGAGGACTTTTGGCGCTGATTGGTACACCGGCCAAGGTGCCGAAACCGCGCGGAAAGTCACCAGGCTGGCCTGCGGGTCGTCTTCGCGGGCGCCGTCCTCGCTACGCAGTGGTCAAGAAAGGGCCTCCACGGGCGAAAAAGACCGGTTGAAATCAGGTGTCTAAGTACAATCACAGAGATTTCTGAGGATTGAATCGGCAAAAACGTGCCAAATTGGCGCGGGAATGCATTTTCAATCCCCAACTTCCTCCGTGACTGTACTTAGCGACCGACAGGCCCCTCGCCCCATGCGCACCGCCCTCTTCGCCACCCTGCTTCTCCTCGCCGGCTGTGCTGCGCCGGACCCCACGCCCCACCCCACCGCTCCGCCCGAGCGTCCCAACGTCATCCTCGTCTTCGCTGACGACCTGGGCTACGGCGACATCGGGGCCTTCGGCTCGTGGATTCATCGGACGCCGCACCTGGACCGCCTGGCTGCCGAGGGCCTGCGCCTGACCTCCTTCTACTCGACCAGCGGCGTCTGCACGCCGTCCCGGGCCAGCCTGATGACGGGCTCCTACCCGCGCCGGGTCAGCCTGGACGTCAACGCCAGACCCTACGGGGAGACGGGCCGGCAGGTGCTGTTTCCCGTCGCA
>JAZGDL010000392.1:0-2387 GCA_036477795.1 Phycisphaerae bacterium | reverse complement strand
CCCTACACGGTCGAGCTGTTCCCCACGGTCCTGCGCGGCACGGCCTTTGGCTTCGCCGCCGAAGGCGTGGGCAAGCTCACCGCGATCCTGGGGCCGCTCGTCTTCGGCTTCCTGCGCGACGCCACCGGGGGCGTGCTGGTGCCGCTGGTCGTGGTGGCGCTGGTGATGACGCTGGGCGGCGTGGTCGTCGCCACGCTCGGTCATGAAACCAAGGGAAAGCCTCTGGAGTGACCCCGCGGGCGCAGCTGGCGGCAAAAAGTGCCGGCCCTCGCGGGTGGGCGAACCCGCCCGCACCGGGCTGTTACGCCGACCAGAACGGCTTCTGGCATTCCCGCCAGGCGTCGACACGAGTGATCCCCATGTCCTTGAGCATCCGGTCCTCCATCTCGGCCAGCCGGTCGCGCTCGCTGATGCGCCGCTGCCAGGTCAAGAGCGTTTGCCACACCATGGCGACACCGAAGCGCGGCCAGGAGGCCGTCGAACGTCCTCCGGCCCATGATTTGGTCGCCCAGGTCTTGGCGAAGGTTATATCGGTCATCGGTCGTTACCCCTCATTCCAGAGTTGAGTCTTGGCGACGGTATAGCCGCGCAGCGTTTCCGGTCTGTGTCGCAAGAGAGGTTTTTTGTTTCAGTCCGGTATCGACAGCCGGGGGAAATAGGCGGCAACGGGGGCTTGTCCCAAGATCGGCCAGGCCGACCATCCAGTAGCGTCCACTGGCTTGTCATGGATCAATGCGGCCCCGGCATTTTAAACGTAATTGAATGAGCAACACGCCAGGTTGGCAATGATGTTCAGCAGACGGTTCGCTCTGGCCATTAAAGAGAACAAGGAATGCTCCACAGGATTATCCCTGATGTAATACGCAGACAGCAGGTGGTGTACCTAGGGGGACAGGCCACCGTGCGACAGGCCGCAAAACTAATGCGAAAGCACAATGTTGGCGCAGTGCTGATCATAGAGGATGAAGCCCTGAAGGGCATTCTCACTGTAAATGACATGACGTACCGCGTGATTGCCGGGGGACTAGATCCGGACAAGACATTATTGGGGGAGGTCATGACTCCCGACCCGGACACGGTTAGCTCCGAAACCACGGCCATCGACGCACTACGTCTCATGCAAGACGGTGATTTTCGACATTTACCGGTCGTAGATGGCGGACGCGTCTTGGGCCTCGTATCGCGTCGTGACTTCCATGGTGTCGAGAAATCAAGACTCGATGATGAAACGGCTCTATGGGAGCGCATCGCTTAGAATGTGGAATGAAGACCATGCAACTCACGCTCACCTCTCCCGCATTCGCAGATCGGGAGGAAATCCCGAAGAAATACACCTGCGAAGGTGAGGACATCTCGCCGCCGTTGTCGTGGTCGGGTACACCTGAGGGAACGAAGAGCTTCACACTCATCGTCGATGACCCTGACGCGCCTGACCCTAACGCCCCCCGCATGACGTGGGTGCACTGGGTGCTGTACAACTTGCCGTCGACCATAACGGAGCTGCCGGAAGGGGTGCTAAAAGAAGCGCTTCCTGCCGGCACACGCGAGGGTCAAAACGACTGGAAGAGTTTGGGGTATGGCGGCCCGTGCCCACCCATCGGACGCCACCGATACTTTCACAAACTCCATGCTCTCGACGTCGTGCTTCCGAAATTGGGTGCGGCAACGAAAGGAGAATTGGAAGAAGCCATGCAGGACCACATATTGGCCAAAGCAGTGCTTATCGGGACCTACGAGAAAGGGAGCTGAAGAGATAGCGGACGGTACTCATTAGGCCGGCCTGCCCGCACCGGGATTATCAACGCTTATCCACTCCATGTGCAAAGGGTGCAACCTCAGTTCATGGCTACAGGCGGAAGTACCCAAATGCGCGGATTTGCGACCGGTGTTGACTCTAAAGCCGACATTGGCGCCCCGCCGCTGACCCAACTCTAGTTTATCACTACACGACCTAGGCCCCGCCCCCGGCGACCAAGGCGTTTCGCGCCACCAGGAAGATCGACCGGCAGCCGGAGGTGAAGTCCTGGCGGACGATCTCATATCCGGCCCCGCTCACCATGTCGCGCAACCGCGCCACGCTGTAGCCCCGGTACCCGATCTCCCACTTGTGGGGCTCCCAGTCATCGTCCTCCGGGGCCGGTAACGCGACCGGAAACTTGGAGAGAAAGCGGAACTTCTTGAGGAAGCTCTGCCGGCGCCAGAGATAGCGGTTCAGGTAGAGCGAGAAGCCGAACTGGAAGCCCTGGTAGGGCACGGAGACGATCAACCAGGGCACGGCCGAGGCGGCAAACCGGGACAGCGTCTGGCCGACCTCGATCCAGGGAATGTGCTCGAGGGTCTCGCAACAGAGAATGACGTCGTGGCCGGCCAATTGCTCGGGCCGCACC
>JAZGDL010000391.1:0-3079 GCA_036477795.1 Phycisphaerae bacterium | reverse complement strand
GGCAATTGCATGTCATTGAACTGCCGGGCGGCGATCACGATCTCTGCGCAAGAATGGCGGCCGCGGGTCATGGCATCGTCGCGCCGGTACGCGATCTGTCCGAGATCCCCTCGGCCGTCAGACGGTGTCTGAGCGCGTGATACAACGAGACCGCAACGCACGCCGACACAGGAAAGCGTGACGATCGATCCTCCTGGTGAGCGTCATCACCACCAGGGCCACTACCATCAGCATGGTGGCGTGCCCAGAACTCCATAGGTATGGTCGCCACTGGTGGGTCAATACTTCGGGTAGTATGTCGAGCGTCGACCTGTCTTGGTAAGCTACACGGGTCGGAGTTCGCATAGCCGAAAATACGGGTCCGAGTTGACGGCGATGCTACGCGGGCTCAAGAAGATGTAGAGTGGGTTGGAGGATCTAGCGTACTGTCTGGTAGTCCTTACGCTGGGATGTCGGGGTTTGAGCGGGCATCACAGCATGTGCATAGAACACGAAAATCGGTGGGATTAGCGGGAGAGCGTTGTGGAGAGCCAAGGATCTGATTTGACGGGGCGGGTTGCATTGGTGACCGGCGGTAGCGGGGGACTGGGTAGCGCGATGTGTGTTGCGCTAGCCCAAGCGGGCGCGGCGGTGGCGATCAACTATATGAAATCGGAAACTAAGGCACGCGGCGTGCGTGAGCAGATCGAGCGCCTGGGCGGGAAGGCCATTGCCGTTAAGGCGAACGTCGCCAAGCTTGACGAAATTAACGCAATGATTAGCCGTACGGAAGAGGAAATTGGGCCGATCGATATCTTGATCAACAACGCGGGGATTGGTCGTAAGTTGGGACTTCAGGAAGTGACGGAAGCGATTTGGGACGAGTATATGGACGTCAACCTAAAATCGGCTTTCTTGTGTACGCAAGCCGTGGTCCCTGGCATGCAGGCGCGACGTTGGGGCCGTATCGTGAACGTTTCCTCGATCGCAGCGCAAACGGGTGGGGCGTTGGTGGGAGCAGCGTATTCGGCATCTAAAGCGGGCTTGTTGGGACTCACGCGCTACTGCGCGGCGCTCGTGGTTAAAGACGGTATCACCGTGAATGCCACGGCACCGGCTCTGGTTGAAACCGAGTTGGTCAAAGACCTGAACGTGCTGCCGTCGGTGGTGCCGGTGGGGCGCTTCGGCGCTCCCGAAGAGCACGCCGACGCGGTCATGATGTTGGTCAGAAATGGCTACATCACTGGCCAGACCTTGAATGTGAATGGCGGCATGCTGTCGAGCTAGTGAGCGCTAACTCATTCAGCAATTCCTGCGCTCCCGTCGGACGATCCACCAGGCTTCCATCCGCACTCTCGCTGACCTTGCTCCTGGAGGTCGGTGCACACTGAAGTCAATGGGCGTCGGGTGCTGCAATCCTGGAGGCACCACCTTCCGCTTCCCACACCGGCCTCACGGCTCGCCCTGCAGACGTCACCCCCATATGATGCTCATCCGTAGCTTGTGGAGAGAACCAAACGCATGAAGTGGGATCAATCGTACAACTCACGCCGCTCACCTGTCTGTGCGGCAAACGTAGTGGCAACTTCTCAGCCGCTTGCCGTGGAGGCGGGCCTCAACGCTTTGCGCGATGGGGGTAATGCGGTGGATGCGGCGCTCGCGGCAGCCATCACCCTGACGGTTGTGGAGCCAAACAACAATGGTCTGGGCAGCGATGCGTTTGTCATCTTGTGGGATGGCGGATCTCTGGTCGGCCTGAACGGGTCAGGCAGGGCGCCCAAGGCTAGCTCCCTCGATCATTTCGCAGGGCAGAAGAAGATCCCCGATTTTGGCTGGGATGCTGTGACGGTGCCGGGTGCGGTGAGTGTGTGGGCCGCTCTGTCTGAGCGCTACGGCAGTTTGCCGTTTCCCCACTTGTTTGAGCCTGCGATAACCTATGCCGGGGAGGGATTTCAGGTCGGTCCGAAGACCGCCTACTACTGGCAAAGAGCGGCGGAAACTTACGCTGATTTTCCCGCATTTGCGAAGCACTTCTTGCCGGCGCCGCAGCCCGGGCAACGCGTTACGAGGCCGGATATGGCGCGATCGCTCATGCTCGTTGCAGAGTCCAAAAGGGGAGGCTTTTTATCAAGGCGAGCTGGCGCGTGCGATGGTCACCTGTGCTCAATCCGACGGTGGCCTGCTGCGCGACGAAGATCTTGCAGAGCACCGCTGCGACTGGGTGGCACCTGTTGGTCAGCCCTATCGGCAGGTTGTCTTGCATGAGATTCCACCCAACGGGCAAGGCCTGGCAGCACAGATCGCTCTGGCCATACTCGGTGAAGATGAGCCACCCGGCTGTGACGACGTGGCGGGCATCCATCGGCAGATCGAGGCGATGAAGATCGCTATTCACGCAGCCTTTACCCACTTTGCCGACCCTGCGGCGATGCGGGTGACACCGGAAGAGTTGTTGGAGCCGGGATCCATTGCCAGGGCAGCAGCGTCCATTGGCAGGCGCGCCAGCAGCCTGCCACCGGTGTCGCTTCCCATCAGCCACGACACCGTTTATCTCGCGGCGGCAGATGCGGATGGGATGATGGTGTCGTTTATCCAGTCGAACTACCTCGGATTCGGTTCGGGGGTGGTCATCCCGGGTACGGGCATCTCCATGCAGAATCGCGGCCGGGGTTTCTCGCTGGATCCTGACCATCCCAATTGCATCGCGCCCGGAAAACGTCCCTACCACACGATAATCCCAGGGTTCGTGACCGAAGCTGGGCAGCCACGACTGGCGTTCGGCGTGATGGGCGGACACATGCAGCATCAGGGCCACGTGCAGATGGTCAATCGCATCTTCGATCACGGCCAGAACCCCCAGACGGCGAGTGACGCTCCACGCTGGCATGTGTTCGAGGACTTCTCTGTGGGCGTTGAACAGGATTTCTCACCCCAGGTTACCGCCGGGCTAGCGGAGTTGGGGCACGACGTCCGCGAGGTCGAATTCGAACATGTGTTTGGCGGGGCGCAGCTGATCTTGAGAACCGATGACGGCTACGTCGCCGGTTCCGATCACCGTAAGGAAGGCCTGGCCGCCGGGTTCTGACAATTGCGGGATCAG
>JAZGDL010000390.1:0-2784 GCA_036477795.1 Phycisphaerae bacterium | reverse complement strand
CAAATTATCCAATGTTCGTCGCGGCGTTACGCCTTTCAACATCGTGGCCACGTGTGCACGCAAGTTCTATCTTAGGTCGACGTTAGGTGGTCGTTGATTCCGCGTAATTCGTGTGTAGGTAGATTGGCCCAAGCCCCTCGGAGGTCAGATGCGTCGTACGCTTGTTCTTCTCGCCCTGCTCCTTCCCACACCCCTACTGGCTCAGACACCCGTGCATCCCCTGGACGGGCTTTCACTCGCCGAGCACTGGATCCTCTACGAGACGCTCCGGAACTCGGACCGCGTGAGCGCCGCAGCGCAATTCCTCTATGCCGGACTGCATGAGCCTCCCAAGTCCGAGGTGCTCAACTGGGAAAGGGACAAGCCATTCCGTCGCGAAGCCACGGTCCAGTTGGTGGACCAGGGCGTCGGCTACGAGGCCGTCGTCGATCTCGTGAGCCGGCGGGTGATCGAGTTCGAGGAGGTCACGGACCGTCAGTACATGGCCGCTCCATCCGATCAAGGAGCCGCGAGCGCGGCGCTGGAGCACCCCGACATGCGTGCCGGACTCGAGCGTCAGGGGATCACTGACTTCAAGATGGTCGACTGTTTCGTGCAATCGATGGGATACTTTGACCGCCCTGAGGAGCAGAACCGACGCCTGGGTCGGGTCACCTGCTGGAACCGGATCGGAAGCCTCTCAGGGTGGGGAGCGCCGATCACGAACCTCGTCGCGATCGTCGACCTGGAGACGTCCGAGGTCCTTCGTGTCATCGACCACGGACCCACCCCGCCGGCCGGCCAGATGGGTGAGCACCACGTAGAGGCCGTCGGTGAGACTCGGCCTCGGCTGCCTCCAATCGTGATCTCCCAGCCTATGGGCGTGGGTTACGACCTTGACGGCAACGAGGTGAGCTGGGAGTCCTGGCGCTTCCACTTCCGCGTGGACCCGCGACGGGGAATCGTGCTCTCCCAGGTGCGCCACGACATGGACGGAACGGAGCGTTCGGTGCTCTACCAGGCCTCGCTTTCCGAGATATTCGTGCCCTATCAGGATCCGACGGAGCCATGGAACCACCAGGCGTACTACGACCTCGGCACCTATCCGTCCGAATTCGGCGGCATAGCAAGCACCCTGGAGCCGGGTGAAGACTGCCCGGCTCACGCACGGTACTTCGACGCGTTCATCCTCCGCCCCGATGGGTCCCCGACGCAGCGTGCACGGGTCGCCTGCCTCTATGAGCGGCGGGGAGCAGAGCCTGCCTGGCGCCACAGCCGGGGTGATTTCGTGGAGAGCCGAGCACGACGGGATCTCGTGCTCCGCATGATCATGGGCGCGGACAACTACGACTACCTCTTCGACTGGGTCTTCAAGCAGGACGGGAGCATTCGGGTCAACGTTGCCACAACCGGGATCGATATGGTCAAGAACGTGGTTCATTCCTCCGCGATTCAGGACGACGACGACGCGGCGGATGACCGGTACGGGCGCTTCGTCGCTCCGAACCTGGTCGCTCTCAACCACAGCCACTTCTTCAACTTCCGCCTTGACTTTGACGTCGACGGCCCCAACAACAGCCTATCTGTCGACAAGTTGGTGACTGAGCGGCAACCCGAAAGCAACCCGCGCCGGAGTGTTTGGCGGGTAGAGACGCTCGAGCCGCAGCGGGAGGCCGACGGGATGCGAACCTCCACCCTGAACGCACCCGAATTCTGGCGAGTGGTGAACCACGATGTCATCGGGCCGCAGGGCTACCCCAGCGGTTATCTCCTCGAGGGCCACGGGGCCAAGACACTGTTGAGCCCGGACGACTACCTACAACAACGCGCCGGTTTCACGGAGCACACGATCTGGACGACCCCTATGTCACCGGACGAGCTCTACGCCGCTGGGGAGTACCCGACAGGAAGCGTGGCCGGGGACGGCCTTCCGCGCTGGACGCGCCAGAACCGATCGATCGCCGACACGGATATCGTACTCTGGTACACAATCGGCTTCCACCACGTCGCCCGTCCGGAAGACTGGCCGATTCTCCCGCTCGAACTGCACGGCTTCGACATCAAGCCCGTGGGGTTCTTCCAGCGTAGTCCGGCGATGACGCTGCCACGGTGAAGGAGCCGAGCGTCAGGGCGGCGCGATTCAACGCCGCTTATGCCCGGTCCGTTATGCCGTCAATCAATGATCCAAGGAATGCAGAATGCTAAGCAAGCAATCATCGGTTTTCGTTGTATTAGTACTTATTGCTGCGCTTATTGGAATGGCACTAGTGCTACTAGGAAAACTACCTGCGTTAGTATTTTCTGTTGCCTCTATAGGCGGTTTCGTCCTTTGGATGTTAACAACTTACAAAACACCCATCGATACACAGAAGATTATCATTCCTTATTTGTTGACCATCATATTCTTTATTGTTCACGTTTATGAGGAATACATAACCGATTTTGAAGTGGCTATGACTGATATAACCGGATTTCATATGCTGGAGAAAAATTTTCTAACTGTTGCCGCATTTGTTGCCCCAATCATTTGGATAACTGGGGCAATTCTTCTCATCAAAAGAACTCATATTGGTTTCTATTTTCTTAGCTTCTTCTATGTCGCAATGATGTTTGCTGAATTATCCCACTTTATATTTCCATTCCTGGAAGATGGTACGTTTCACTATGTTTCCGGCATGTATACGGCGGCCATTCCTCTTATACCCGCGGGATACGGGTTCTATATCACCATGACCGAAATCAAAAAGAAGAAAGCTTTAAATGATGCCTAGACCGTTGGCGACGTTCCTCGCGGTCGCGACGATG
>JAZGDL010000039.1:0-11045 GCA_036477795.1 Phycisphaerae bacterium | reverse complement strand
GAGAAGTGGGGGGCGATCCGCGCCGACCGCTATCATGTCGAGCGCGTGCTGGCCTCCGGTGCCCAAGGCAGGATTCTGCTGGCCCGGCATCGTCATCTGGACCAGCGGTGCGTGATCAAGCTGGTAGCCAGCGATGACGAAACATGGTCGGAGGTCGCCAACCAAAGACTTCGCAACGAGGCCCAGGCGGGAGTACGCGTGAACCATCCCAACGTGGCCCGTGTCTTTGACTGCGACTGCGTGGATCATTCCTGGTACTTCGTGATGGAGTACATTCGGGGCGACAACCTCCGCCGCGTAATCCAGCACGTTCGTTATCTTCCACCGACGCAGGTGGTGGAGATCGGCCGGCAGGCGGCCTCCGGGCTGATGGCCATTCATCGTGGCGGCCTCATTCATCGCGACATCAAGCCCAGCAATCTCATGCTCAGCGCCGACGGCACCGTGAAGATCATGGACCTGGGGCTGGTCAAGCTGCTGAACACCGCGGAGGGGATGGGCGTCACGCACGCCGGCCAGGTGGTGGGGACGCCCTTGTACATGCCGCCGGAGCAGTTCGACGCCAGTGAGCAAGTGGACGCGCGCTCTGACATCTATGCACTTGGGGCCACCCTTTACCATCTTGCGACCGGCCACCCGCCGTATGACGGAGGCGACTTCAAGGAAGTCGCCCACCGGCACCGGCATGAGCCCCTGCGATGGTCGGACGACGATCGCAAGCGCGTGCCGCAATGGCTCCGCGACGTGGTGGAGAGTTGCCTGGCCAAGCGACGTGAACACCGTATCGCGTCAGCGGCGATCCTCGAACGGGCCTTGCGGGAACATGAGAGCACGTCCAGGCCCGCCGCGATCGAGTTGCCGGCCGCACCTGAGGGCGTGGCGGTGATGGCCTTCAAAAACCTATCCCGGCAGGCCTCTGATGAATGGATCGGCGACGCCATCGCTGAATACGTTGCCAGCAGGCTAATGGAATTCGACGGGCTTCACGTGGCAGATCGAAACGTACTGGCCAGGATCATCTGTCAGACCTCCGACGACAGCGTCAGTGAACCATCCCGCGAGCAGATCATCGAAGCGGCCCGCCTGGTGGGCGTCGGGTATGTGATTGTCGGCAGCTATCAGTGTCAGGCGGATCAGATTCGGATAACGGCGCAGTCCATGTCGCAAAGCGACACCCACACCAGGCACCTGACCACCACGTCGGGCTCGGTGGCGGCCCTGTTTGACCTTGAAGATCTATTGACCGATCGAATCATCAGCGCCCTGGGGCCGGCCCTGCCGTGCAGCCGGCGCCGGTCGGGCCCGTCGGGCGTCACCAGCAACCCCAAAGCCCATGAACAGTACGTGCGCGGTCAGCGAGCGTTTGTTGAAGGAGACTACCAGGCAGCCATCGCTCGGGCTGAAGAGGCTGCTTCGCTGGACCCGGACTACGACGAACCGATCAGCCTGATCGGGGCCTGCTACGCCCGCCTGGGGGATTACGATCGCGCCGTCGAGTACCATCACCGCCAGGAGCGTCGGGCGAGTGAATCGGATGATCCGGTCAACCTGGCCAGCGCCCTGGGCAACCTGGGTGCGATGTACTATTACAAGGGTGAGTACGCGGTCGCGTATGACTTCCTGGATCGTGCGGCCGCCCTCAGCGATGAGGACAACCAAACGCCCGACACCGCGAAGCTGTACGGCAACCTGGGCATGGTGCTTACCCGCCTGGAGAAAACCGAGCAGGCCTCGGCGGCATTCGAGCGGGCCATCGAGATATGCAAGAAGTTCAATGACATCGTATCAATGGTCTGGCCTTATAACGGTATGGGCTCGCTGCTGCTGAAACAGAAGCGCTATACCGAAGCCCGGGAGTATCATCAGCGGGCCCTGACCCTGGCCCAGGAGATCGGCGACCGGGTGATGGTGGGCGTGGCCCAGATGAACATCGGGCGCTGCGCGTGCTTGATGACAGACTTCGAGGAAGCGGGCATCTGGTTCAACGCGGCCCTGGGTTCGCTGGAGCGCACCAAGTTCTGGAACGGGTTGACGCTGGTTTACGAACATCTGGCGGAGATGCACCTGCTGGAGAGCAAGCCCCAAGACGCCCTGGGTTGTATCGACAAGCGGATCGAGCTGGCGGGGCGGCATGGAAACAAGCGTATGGAATCTCAGGCTTGGGAACAGAAAGCCCGGGCATACGAGCAGATGAAACGCACCGGCGAGGCCCTGGAAGCGCTGAAAACGTCGTTGGCGGTCTCGCAACGCCCCGAGCCCTATGAAAGCCTCCATCGATACCTGGAAGAAATCGCCCATCGTAAGCCTTTACGCTGACCGCGGAAGCCCCAGCCCCGGATGCACCCCAAGGAGATCGGTGATTGACCCCCGCGGTGGCCGTGTTCACCGGCCCGGACGGTGGCCAGACCCGCCACTATACGCTAAGGTACCTCAGCACCCACGGCGAAGCCGGCCCGTGGAGCGAGAGGGCCAACGCGACGATCGGGGCGTAGGGCGATGTCTTGGATATGAGGAGAGCATGCAGGAACTTCGCGTCTACATCGAAACCTCCGTTTGGTCGCACGTGTTCCATGACGACACCCCAGACTTTCAACGTGCCACGGTTGAGTTCTTGAAGCAGGCGAAGGAACGGGTCGTCGTTCCTTACGTCAGCACCCTGGTCCTCGACGAGGTAGTCCGTGCGGATGCGACACGGCGTGAGGAAATCCTGAGGGAAATAGCCGCAGTTCGCCCGATCCTGCTTCGCCGATCGCAGCAGGCCGACGAGTTGGCCAGGCGATATGTTCAGGCCGGGGTGCTCCCGGGGGTCGATGAGGTGGACGCCTTACACGTCGCCATCGCCACCGTTTGCGAGATGGACGTCCTGGCGAGTTGGAACCAGCGGCACCTTGCCAACATCCGGCGCCGGGACCTGTTCAACAGCGTCAATCGTGTGGTGGGCTATCGAAAGATGTTGGAAATCGCCAATCCACTGGAGGTTCTCATATGAATGAGACCGAAGCCGTCAGGGAGGCTCGGCGCTGGCGCCGAGAGGTATACGAACAGACCCACGACCTGAGCGCGCCCCAACGCCGGGCACGTGAAGATGAGCTACTCCGCACCGTTCGCGAAGCCGGTGTGGAGTTCGAAGAGATCATCGACACGGACACTGAAGCCACCCAAACGCGGACCAGCCCCACAACGGGCCGCTCAAAGGGTGGACCCAGCCGGTGAAGACCAGTGCCTGTTCCTGCCCAGCCCCCGCTGTGCCCGAGTACACCGGCCCGAACCCTTGACACTGCGCGTCAAGGGCAGGCGCCATGGCAAACGGCTCACTACATGCTAAGATGGCTCAGCACCCGCGGCGAAGCGGGCCCCTGGAGCGGGACAGCCAGCGCAACGATTAGGGCGTGACGGCCGAGATTTGATGCTTGGGTGATTATGCTGGATAACGTAAGCGGTCCGCTGGCCAGCGTGCGATGCTTCTGCGGAGTAGCGAGGGCCAGACCACCATGATACGAAATCTAATCGTTGACGGTTTTCGCGGATTTGAGCACTTCGAGATGTGTGATCTGGGACGTGTCAATCTGCTAGTTGGGACAAATAACAGCGGCAAGACCTCGGTTCTGGAGGCAATACAAGTCCTCACGACCGGGCACATACGTTCCATTTGGGACGCACTGTACAGGCGTGGCGAACGGTTGGTTGATCAGCCAGACGGCCGATCCAGGCCAGAAGTCGACGTTTGCCATCTCTTCCACGGTCATGCCATGGAGGTTGGCAGTGCGTTTCGACTTAGAGGAGTCAATGACTCAACAGGAGGAAGCCTGACCGCCACGATCCAGGAGAGACCGCTTGACGAGGACTCTCAGACAGCTCTGTTTGAAGAAGAGGAATATGCTGGCCCCTTCGGGCTTCTCCTCAAAGGTGAGGGATTCGTGAGAGGGGATGAGAAGCTCCCCCTCAGCCGCCGAGGAGGTTTGTCGTATGATGACGTGCTACGAAGACTCCGAAGCACACACGATCACGCAAGGCTGAGTACGCGGTTCATCGCTACGGCATCTATGTCGCCGGATGGGATTGTTTCCCTGTATGAGGACATTGTTCTGAAGCCTGAAGAAGATCTAGTGATCCAGGCCCTCAAGACCATCGAACCGGCGATCGAGCGAATCGCAACGACGAGCAAGGAATCCCGCTACTTCCGCGGCTATCCGGGAGAGAGAGGCGGAATCGTTGTCAAGTGTGCCGGCGTCGACCAGCGCATCCCAATCGGGAGCCTCGGAGACGGAATCTGGCGAATTCTTGGATTGGCGCTCGCGCTAGTACACGCGGAAAACGGTGTGCTGCTGGTTGATGAGATCGATACAGGCCTGCACTTTACGGTGATGTCCGACATGTGGAAACTGGTCAGCGAGACCGCCAGACGCCTGCACGTGCAGGTGTTCGCGACCACACACAGCCAAGATGCCGTTGACAGCCTTGCGGCCATCTCGCGTGCTGACGTCAGTGAGGAGAACGAGGTGACGATCCAAAGACTGGAGCGAGATAGGCAGCGCGCCGTTGCTTTCACCGAGCAAGAGATTGTCGTCGCATCAGAACGCAGGATCGAGGTACGCTGACGCATGGCGAAGCGTTATCCCTCCAAGAAGCTCCTCGTAGAGGGTAAAGAGGACGAACGAGTTATTCCGCATCTGATGAAGGCTAATGGGATTCCTTGGGGCGAAACGTCCGACACGTGGGTCGTCGAAATCAAAGAATGCAACGGATTTGAGAGCATGGTCGAACAGGGTGGGATCGAAGCCGAACTCAAGGCATCCGGCTTGGAGGTATTGGGCATCATGTCTGATACAAATGAGAACGCGAAGCAAAGATGGTCGAGTCTGCGCAATCGATGCCTGGGGAGCTTCCCCGAACTTCCAGATGATTTGCCTGCCGAAGGATTGATCCAAGAGAATCAAAGTGGCCTGAAGCTCGGGGTTTGGCTCATGCCGGACAATCGATCGCATGGCATGATGGAAACGTTTCTCACTTACCTTGTGCCCGACGATAGTAACCCTGTTCTGAAGTACGCAGAATGCGCCCGCGATGAGGCGAGAGCCCACGGGCCCCCGTATAAGGATGTGCATGCGGACAAAGCGAAGATCTACACTTGGCTGGCATGGCAGGATCCACCAGGGCGGCCGTTACACAACGCTGTGATGGAACGGATCCTTGATCCTCATTCCCCCCATGCTGCGGCTTTTGTCGGGTGGTTCCGAACTCTGTTTGGGTTGTGACTCGCGTAACGCCGGGTGCCACAGGTCCTTTGAACCTGGGGTCTCAATTCTTTTGGCTACCATACGATGGAAGGGTGACGGACGGGGACGATTGCTTCCGGTCGTGGGGGTTGTATGAGAATCAGAACGACTTCCCGACCGGCTCGAGCCCCCAGGTCTGAAGGGTCTGTCGATTTAGTCGCCCGTGTGGCTCCCCAATGTAGCGGCACCCCTTGTGGGTGGCGCAGGACGAGGGTGCGCCACCCACAAGGGGTGGCGCTACAGCATAAATCGACAGGCCCTGAAGACTTGGGCCACCCTGCGATCCGGGCGAGCTGATCTTCCTGCTGCGGAGCACCCGCACCCCCCGTCGCGGCTGATTGGTGGTGCATACGCCGCCGTGGGCAGGCGCGTTAAACGCTTTTGCGGATTTCCCTGGTCATCCAAACGGGTAGCGGCGTTGTCTATCTGGTAGGGACGCGAGGTAAGACCCCGCGTCATTACAACGCAGGAGACCGAAATGGCTATCAGGACTGTCCGAAAACCGATCATCGCGGCAATCGCAGGGGCTATTGCGATATCAATCTTGGCGGGATGCGTCAAGCACAAGGAGACTATCACGGTCAGCCCCGACGGGGCCGTCCACCTGAAGATCGAGGTCGAAGGCGACCGCCAGGACATGGAGAACGGGGCACCGGCGCTGGCACGAGCGCCCGGCTGGGAGTTCCGGGAGCATCTGGTCACCGAAGAAAATGGTGACGAGAAAATCAGCCGGCAGGTCGAAATGACGATCCCGCCCGGACATCCCATCCCAGCCTCCTACCCGACGGCGGACCCCGACAGCCAAGCCCTGGCTGTGCAACATCCCACCACGCTCACCATCCAACGGCGCCAGGACGGCACATACTACCACTTCCGGCGCATCTTCAAGGCCCGGCCGTGGGCGTTTGTCAACTTCTGGTTGCGCGATTTCCATGCCCAGTACGGCGACAAAAACCCCGATGAAATGACGCCCGAGGAAACACTCAAGTTCGTAGAAAAACTCGTCGAGGTCGAGCGACACAAGCAGCTCGAGATTATTCGGGTGGCTTCGCAATCGCTCGCGGAGCCCTGGTCGCAGGACCTCCGGCTCGCAGTCCACGATGCCGTGACACAGGTTGTGCGAGATGTCGACGTCAATTCCATCGCGGAGCTCCTCAGAAAGGGGGAACAGGACGACGAAGAGGTTGCGGACGCGTTCGACGCGTTGGCCAAGCGCCTCGACCGGCAGGTGGCTGACAAGGTGCGGCTCCTCATCCGAGAGGCCGGGCTCTCCGAACGCCGCATTGCCGCCTTCGAGACGCTGCTCCAACGCGAGCGGAGGCGCTTCGGCATCACCGAGGACTACCAGGACGAATCGTGGGAAATTGAGCTCTCCATGCCCGGCACGCTTGTCGGCCACAACGGTGACCAGGTTGTCGATGGTCGTGTACACTGGGAAGTGGCGGGCGAGCGGTTCTTCGATCGTGAGGTCGAACTGCTGGCGACGTCGATGGTGCCATATGATCGCAGCCGTTGATGCACCGATGAACGCAGCCGAAATGCGCGACACCTTCAACACCTACCGCCGATCGGTGTACGGGTGGGCCTACCGTGTCGTCGGAAATCATCATGACGCGCTGGACGTCACCCAGGACGTATTCGTCAAGTGGTGGCAGGCTCACCGTAAAGACGCCGCCCCTATTCACGCGGTTGGATGGCTCAGAAGGGTGACCATCAACCACAGTATCAATCTCTGCAAGGCCCGCGCCAGACAGTTACCGGCCGCCCACCTTGAACCGAGCCGCGACCGTCTGGGAGCGGGTGCACCAGAGTGGGACGACGCCGAACGGCGCGAGATCGCTCGCGTTGCCGCTGATGCGATGAACGAAATGTCCGAACAGCAACGCTCCGTCTTGTTCGCCAAAGTGTACGACGGCTACACCTTTGCCCAGGTGGCCGAGCAGATGGATCTGGCGGTTCCTACTGTCAAGACACATTACCTGCGGGCGTTGCGAGCGGCGCGCCGCAAATTTACAGAGGCCGGCATCATAGCCGGAGACCAACCATGAACTGCCAACAGATTCAAGAGCAGATCGCTGACTATCTCGACGGGGAACTCGACCCGCTACGGGCCAAAGCGTTCGACGCCCACCTCCAGGGCTGCAAGACGTGCCGGCAGGAGGTACAGTCGCTCTCTGAAACACTCAACGTCCTGAAAACGCTGGAGGTCCCGCCGCTGACGACTCCGCTGTCATCGGGCCGGCGCGGCGGCAGGTATCAACTGCTAGCCTACGCCGCGGTCTTGTTGATGGGACTGGGGCTGGGCTGGTCGATCAAGCCGCCGCCGATGCCTGGTCATTCGCCTGTGGTCCCATCAGCCCCTGTTGAACTTTACCACCATCCGCCCGGCGTACACCGCGCCTGGGTCAACGCCGCCCTGGCGTCGTCGGTGGACCAGCCGGACGTGACCCCGTTCGCCCGAAACACCGTAAGGCTGGTGCGGGCCTTGTGCGGCGGGCCACCATAGTGTCACGTCGAATGCCGAATGCAGAATAGCGAATGCAGAATGGCGAGTACGAACACCCTTTCGCCATTCGCCATTCGCTATTCGCCCATGTGAGTCACCGCGGTTTGAAGTCAAACCGTCTGGACTTGGAGAAGAACGCGACCGGATTGTCATATACGATCTTGCGAATGGTCGCTTCGGAATGGCCGCGGGCGCGCATCTCGGCGATGAACTTGGGGACCGCAGTCGGATCGCTGACGCCCCAATCGCCGGCGGAGTTGGCCATGATCCGCTCGGTGCCGTACATCTCAATGATGTCGGCGGCGCGGGCCGCTGTGCACTTGGTGAGCGGATACAACGTCATGCCGCACCAGTACCCGCCATCCAAGGCCAGCCGCACGGTATGCTCCTCGACGTGATCGATCAGCACGCGGTCGGGCGACACACGGCCGTCGCTCCGCAGCATGTCAATGATCATCCGCGTACCCATGTACTTGTCTTCAAGGTGCGGCGTGTGGATGAGCATCAGCTCATTGTGCGACACAGCCAGGTCCACCTGCTCGGCGAAGATGGCGGCTTCGTTGGGCGTGTTCTTGTTCAGCCCGATCTCTCCGATCCCCAGTACGCCGGGCCTGTCCAGGAACTCGGGGATCAGGGCAATGACCTCGCGGGACAGGCTGACATTCTCAGCCTCCTTGGCGTTGATACACAGCCAGCAAAAGTGCTGGATGCCGAACTGGGCGGCCCGTTGGCGCTCATACTCAGTCAACTGCCGGAAGTAGTCGCGGAAGGCTTCCGGCGATCCGCGGTCAAAGCCGGCCCAGAACGCCGGTTCGGAAACCGCCACGCACCCCGAGCGAGCCAATCGCTCATAGTCGTCGGTGATGCGTGAGACCATGTGAATATGGGGATCGATGTAGTCCATCAGGGGCAAAGATTAGTCGAACGTCGGAAGGTCAAAGGTCGAAGGTCCAAGGTGGTACGCGCGGCGGACCTTTGACCTTCGACCTTTGACCTTCGACCCACTGTTCAATGTTCATGACCGTTTCCGCCGCCGGCGGGGCTTGTGGTTGGTCATGTGGAGCGAAGCCACCAGCAGCAGATCGATGACGTCGTGAGCACCATCCGGGGCCATCACAACCACCGTACGCCCAACCGGCGAAATGGCAAGCACCTCCGGGTGATTGACTTCGAATTCCCTTCCATCGGCTGTCCTCAGTACGAACGGCTCAAAGGGTTGTGCTCGATGTGTCTTGCGGAGCTGTTCAATGGTCATGGCCCCATCATAGCCAGGAAATCGGCGTAATCAATAAGGTCGATGTCACCGTCCGCATCGATATCGAGGCACAGGCACGGGGGTGGATACAGCGGCGGTTCGACGGGCCCCAGGTCATTGGTGAAGCACTCCTGGAGGCGGGCAAAATCGCGCAAATCGAGGTTCCCCTCCCCGTTTCCATCACCGGGGAGGACGCACGGCGAACACACGTTGGGCAAACCAGGAGTGGGGGCGGCGAATCCGTCGCTCCCGTCGCCGGCTTCACCCAGTTGACAGAAGTCGGCTGGGGTCTGGGTGTCCTGCCCGTCGTGCCGCCGGGCCACGCCGGCGGGGGCGCCGCTTTGATGGGGGCCGACGGTGACCAGCCCGAAGTAGACGCGGTCCACTTCCGGCTCGGCTGCGTTGATCCCGTCGTCGACGATGGCCAGGCCGTCGACGATGAGGCCCAGATCGACGCCGGGGTCAACCAGGCCGTCGTTGTCCTGGTCGATATCGAATCCTTGCTGATAATCGGCGGGGTTGAAGTCTTGGATCAGAAGAAAGGTGGCGGTGTCGTTCTCCAGGCGGTTGGTGGCCCCTATCACAAAATCGACGCCGTGCACGGCCTCATCACCGAGGACGAATAAGCCGTCGGCGGGCATGGTGAAGAGGTCGAGCAGCCAGACCCTGTCGATTCTTCCTTCCTGGCCTGTCGGGGTGTGGTCGCCTTCGATGACCAGCAGGGCGAGACCCGCGAGAGCCACGCCGCCAGGGCCGAAGATCTCGATGAACTCCAGATCGTCGATGCCGAGATCGTTGCGGTAGACTTCGTTGATCTTGAAAGCTGTGCGCGGGCCGCAGTCCTGAGTTTCACAGGTTGTCTTATTGCCGCGGTATTGGCCGGAGATGCTGGCGCAGTCGAAGGCATCCTCGATCACGCATCCGCCGCCGGCCAGGCAGCAGGCACCGATCAGAGGTTGAGGACAGGGGGAGACGGGGAGACAGGGTTGGGCCGCACCGAGGAAGGAGCCCGCCAGGTTCTTGCAGGCGCCGCCAGTGACCTGCAGGCAATCGCCGTTGGTCAGGCAACATGCTCCGACACGTACGGGGCATGCGTCCTCACAGATCGACCCATCACCGTCATAGGCGCCGCCCTGGCTTGTACACATCGGTTCCTCGAGGGCGGCGAGGCAGAAGCCGTCGGCCAGGCAACACGCGCCGTAGGGCGCCCGAAACGGTATGTCGTTGACCAGGCCCGGTGTTCCGTCGGGTCCCAGTCCGCCGTCAGTTGTCACCATCCAAGGCCCCACGCCGTTGGGAATGCGCTGGAGCGAGACTTCGCCTGCCAGGCCGTCATCGGTCTGCGACACGTCTTCAACGCCAATGTCCGCAAACAAGACACCGGTAGCGGGGCCTTGCGTAGCCACAAATGAGCCGCCGTAGGCAATGGCTTCCAGAACTCTTCCCTCCGGATCGATCAGAGCGATTCCGTCCGGTGCCCCGTCTTGGATACCGCCGCTGGTGAATACGACCTGATTGATGTTGGGTACGCTCAGCGTCCCGACGACGTAGTAACCGTCCTCGGGCATCTCACCGTTAAGCACTATCTGACGGTATACACCGAGATGCAGGGGATCACCGTTGTACAGAACCAGCCGGTAATTGAACAGCCCCATGCCCCCCCTCCCGTACAGCTCTATGTACTCGTTGGTGTCAGGCCCCAATTGGCTGTAGTCCATCTCGTTGATGACCAGCTCCAGCTCCGCGACGCAGGCCACCGCACCACAATCAGTTCCGTTGCCCTGATAACTCCCTCCGGCGGTGGCGCACGTAAACGTATCACTTGGCGTGCAGCGACCGTTCGGTTCACAACACGCTCCGGTCGGCGGTTGAGGACAGGGACTGATCTCCTGACACGATACATGGTCGGCAGCGTAGGCCCCTGTACGACGCTCACATTCTTCGAAACTCAGCACCGCGCACCGCCCGTCCGGCAAGCAGCAGGCCCCCAGGGGCGGGGGCACACATT
>JAZGDL010000389.1:0-7392 GCA_036477795.1 Phycisphaerae bacterium | reverse complement strand
TTTCAGAGCCGGCTTGGTCCGACGCGGTGGCTGGGCCCCGATACTAAGGAGCGCCTGGCGGAGCTCGCTGAAATGGGGGAAAAGCGTGTGCTGGTATGCCCGATCAGCTTTACCGTTGACTGTCTGGAAACCCTGGAGGAGATCGGCCTGCGCTACCGTGAAATCCTGGCAGCTAAGGGCGGGCAGTTGTACCTGTGTCCGTGCCTCAACACCTACAAGCCGTTCATCGCAGCCTTGAAGAACCTGGTGTTGCACGGCTCGCAGCCCATGACCTCCTGGGGGTGTGGGACCGGCTTTCCAGCCGGTCAAGTGACAGGCTGGAAAGCCTGTCCCACATTGCTGTCATCAGCGTCGGTGGATGAGTCGGAGATGGAGACGACCGACGCCGATTTGAAGTCACTGGTCATGATCGGGGCGTCGTTGCCTAACCGCGTTGGCACCGGACGGGGCCCGCGACTGCACTACAGTGACCCCGACGAGCTCTGCTGCGTCAAGAAGTCGCACGAGGAGGTGCACGCCTTCCTGGAGAAGATTCGCGCAGAAGGCAGCGTCCGCGAAGCATTTGTCTGGAACACCTGCCACCGTTTCGAGTTCTACGGTTGGCTGAAGAATCCCGAAGACGTTCCTGACCGGGAATGTGTGATCGGTCGGACATGGCATCAACTGTTCCCAGAGGTCCCCGACGCTTTGCGCGTCAACGTCCTGTTCGAGTCCCAGGCGTGGCATCATCTGATGCGCACGGTGGCCGGTCTCAACAGCGGCCTGCCGGGCGACAGAGACGTGACTGCACAGTTGCAGACGGCGCAGAGGTTGGCTGATCACGCGGGCACGGGCGGCCCGCGATCCCGGCGCCTGGTCGAACGGGCGGTGGCCATGGAACGCGAGCTTCGTAACGAAACCGCATGGGGGCGGTACGATCCCGGCTACTGCCTGGCGGCGTTTTCGCGGATCCGTAAGGCCACCGGGCTCAAACCGGCGGAGTGTCGTTACACGGCCATCGGCGGATCGACGACGTCGCGTTCGGTGCTGGAGATGTTGTCTGACGCGTTTGACGTTCCCAAGCGCCAGATGACAATCGTCTACCGAGGCCACAAGGGCGGACAGATGAAGCTGCTCCGGGCCGCCATCGGTAATGGCAAGCGAGTGCGGGTGCAGTCTTACGGCGAGCCCGCGGTCATTCGGGCCATCGCCCAGTCGGATGTGGTCTTCTTCGGGACCGATCGTGACGAACCGGTGCTCGACGCCCAATCATTGCGCCAGGCCCGCGACTTCACCCAGCGCCCGCTGATCATCATTGATTTCAACACCTTTGGATCCACTAGTGGAGTGGAGACGATTGAGGGCGTAACGGTGTGGAAGGCGGATCGCCTGGAGCAGGAGGTCGGAGCTTACGCCGACGCCATGTGCGCCCAAGAGGACTTCATTCATGCAGCCCGCGAGGCTGATGCGTGGATCGAAAGCCGAATGCCCGAGCTATCGACGCCATATTTTGAGCCGCCCTGCAAACGGGCGGGCGGGGCGTCGCCTCCGGTGTGCCGCCATTGTCAGCAAAGCAATGCCGACGAGGTGGGGTGGCCCATGTCCTTTGGACATGGGGCAGACGATGATACACGCTCAGACCGCATTGGTGATGCAACACGCCCACGATCATCGCCTCCCCCACCTCCAAAGGAGGTGGGCCACCCTTCCAGGGCCCTCTGATGCTTGCCACCATCGAAGAAATCGATCTGTCGGTGTTCCGTCGGTATGTGGGACTGTCGCTGCCGCGGCACGTGTCATACCCCATGCCCACCGGCTGGCACGATCTGGAGGCTGCGGATGCGCAGGCCATGCTGCGGGAGAGTCGTCAGGGGGCCGGGTGCAACGACTTGTCCTTGTACCTGCATGTGCCTTTCTGCGAGAGGCTCTGCCGGTTTTGTGCCTGCACCCGGGTGATTCAAAAGAAGACCGCTCCTGGGGCTACGGACCGCACCAGCAGATACGTCGCCGCCGTCGAAACGGAAATCCGGCGGCTGGGCGAGAGGGTGGGCGACCGTAACCATGTACGGCAAATCCATTGGGGCGGTGGTACGCCGACCTATCTGCCCATCGAACAGTTCGAACGATTGCACGGCGCAATTGAGGAGGTCTTCCAGATTCTTCCGGACGCGGAGATCGCCATCGAGATCGATCCCCGCGTCACCACGGTTCCCATCCTGGAAGCGCTGCGGCGTATGGGATTCAATCGCGTCTCTCTCGGCGTGCAGGATTTCGATGCCCAAGTGCAAGAGCACGTGCACCGGGTTCAGCCGTTCGAGATGGTTGAAAACACCGTCGAGGCCTGTCGAAAGCTTGGCTTTGACAGCGTCAATTTCGACTTGATCTACGGGCTGCCCTATCAGACGCCCGACACCCTGCGCGATACCATCGAGAAAACCATCGAGCTCTCCCCCGACCGTATCGCGTTCTACCACTACGCCCAGATCCCCGAAAAGATCGCCACCCAGCGCGGAATGGACTACACCAAACTGCCCGACAGCGAGACCAAGCTGGAGATGTTCCTGACCGGGCTGCGGATGTTCCGATCCGGCGGCTACATGTTCATCGGTCTGGACCACTTCGCCAAGCCCGATGAGCCTCTGGCGGTGGCCATGCGCGAAGGGAGGCTGCAGCGCAACTTCCAGGGCATGACCACCGGCGGAGGACTGGACCTGATCGGACTCGGTGCCTCGTCGATCAGCCACCTGGCGGGCATCGGCTTTGGGCAGAACGTCCATGACACCGACGAGTACATCGCCTGTATGGAGGAGGGCGGTTCGCCCATCCGCCGCGGCAAGCGCCTCACCTTCGACGACCGCGTCCGGCAGGCGGTCATCAGCCAACTCTACTGCACCGCCGAAATCCAAACGGCCGGCATCGAGGAAGAATTCGACGTCGTGTTCGCCGACTACTTCAGCCGTGAGATGGAGATCATGAAGGAGCTGCAGGATGAAGGGCTGGTCATCGTCACCGGCGACGGGGGTGTCCTGGTGACGCTCCCGCTGGGGCGGGTGCTGATGCGCAACGTAGCCGGCGTGTTCGACGCCTACCTGGAGCCGGACGCCTACCGCGTGGGTGACCGGCGCTGCTTCTCAGCCAACGCGTAACAGTTGCCGGGCGCGTGAGACGCGTAGGGTCCGCCTTGCGGACCACGAACGCGAGATTGGTGGTCCGCACGGCGGACCCTACACTTTCCGCCTATTTTGCGCTGTAGGGTCCGCCATGCGGACCGCGAACGCTAAGTGCAATGACGGAGCCGATGTGCAAGAACGACCTGTTGCTACGGGCCATGCGGGGCCAGCAAACCGAACGAACGCCGGTGTGGATGATGCGCCAAGCCGGCCGGTTCGATCCTCAGTACCGCGCCCTGCGTGATGGCAGCGGGCTCACCCTCGAAGAGATGTTCCGCACGCCGGATCTTGCCGCCGAAATCTCCCTGCTTCCCCAGCGTCTGGGCGTGGACGCCATCATCTTCTATCAGGACATTCTGACAGCCCTGGCGCCCATGGGAGCGGAATTCGTCTTTCGGCCCGGGCCGGTTCTTGAATCTCCGCCGCGCACCGATCGCGATATCGACGCGCTGCGGGTTTACGACCCCGTCGCGGAACTCGGCTTCGTGGCCCATACGCTGCGGCTGGTCCGCAGCGCGCTGGCTGGCGATTTGCCGTTGCTGGGCTTCGCCGGGGCGCCGCTGACGCTGGCATTTTTCCTCATCGAGGGCCAAAGCCCCGGAACGACCCCGACGCACACCCGAAAGTTGATGCAGGCCAACCCGGCGTTGTTCCATCGTTTGCTGGACCGCCTGGCCGACATGACGACGGCTTACCTGGTGATGCAGATCGAAGCCGGCGTCGATGCAGTGCAGTTGTTTGAATCGGTGAGCGACCTGCTATCGGAAGCGGAGTATCGCGAGTTCGCCCATCCCTACCACGTCAAAGTGTTCGCGCAGCTCGCCGGGAGGGTCCCAACCGTCCTGTTCGTCAAGGAACAGCCGTGGGTGGACATGATGGCTGCCTCCGGCGCGGACGTCCTCAGCGTGGGCACTTGTGTAGACCTGGCCAATGCCCGGAGGCGGTTTGGACACAAGGTGGCGTTTCAGGGCAACGTGGACAACCGGCTGCTGGTCTCCGGGACGCTTGACGAGATCGACCATGCCGTTCGAGAATGCCTCCGCGCAGGTGCGCACCAAGGCCACATTCTAAACCTCAGCCATGGACTGCTGAAGGAGACGCCGTTCGAGAACGCCTGTCGATTCGTCGAGACGTGCAGGTCAACAACGGAGTTCACAATGGCGAATAGCGAATAGCGAGTGGCGATGGTGCTTTCAATTCGCTATTCTGAATTCCCTGAACATCATGGACGCATCCGCCAAAGACGTAATCGTGGCCGGCGGCGGGATCAGCGGCCTGACCGTTGCGTGGCATCTGAAAAAAGCCGGCATCAACGTCGCCCTGCTCGAAGCCAACGACCAGGTGGGCGGCTGCATGCGCACCGAACACCGCGACGGTTTTCTGCTCGAAAAGGGACCGTTCAACGTCATCGTCCGCGACCCCGCTTTTGAAGAACTGCTGGGCGACCTTTCTGATAAGCTGACCGTGGTCACTGCCAGTCGAGAAGCGCGGGCCCGCTTCATCTATCGCAAGAAACGCCTGATGGCCGTTCCCACCAATCCGGCGTCGCTGCTCTTTTCGCCGTTGCTGAGCTTGGGGGCTAAGTGCCGGATGATCCTGGGCTTGCTGGCCAGTCGGCGGCCGAGCTCGCCGGAATGGTCCATCGAAGATTTCGCCGTTCGTCGTCTGGGCCGTGAAGTGTCGGACACGATGGTCAGTGCAGTTATCTCCGGCATCATCGCCGGCGACATTCGCAAACTCAGCCTCAACGCCTGCTATCCCTCCATCGCCCGCTTCGATGGCCACGCCCGAAGCCCGGTCGCCTACGGTCTGTCCCGAGCGTTGCAGAAGATGCTCCCCGGCAACAAGGGTGAGAAACGACGTCGTCGCTGGCGGGGGCTGGTCAGCATCGACCGCGGTCTGGGGGCCATCACTGAAGCCATCGGCAAAACGCTGGGCGACAATCTTCACACCGACTGTCGCGTGCAGAGCGTCGAGCACGGGCCGGACGGCTTCACGCTTTCCTGCCGTAACGGCGATGGGAACAAGCACGCCTTCCGCTGCAACCGTTTGGTAGTGGCGCTACCGGTGGCAGCCGCCGGCCAATTGCTGGCGCCGCTCGTTCCCGAGGCGGCGGACATCATGAACGGCATTGAGAGTGCCTCGCTGACCGTGTTGAACCTGGCCTTTCGCGTCCGGGACGTTGGCCACCCCATGCAGGGATTCGGCTTTTTGGTGCCGCACAACGAAACCGAGTTCCCGCTGATGGGAGTGTTGTGGGCCGACAGCGCCTTCCCGCATCACGGCAAGCAAGGCCATCGCCTGATTCGCGTCTTCATGGGGGGCATCCGCACGCCGGACGTGATCTCGCGAAGCGCCGATGAACTGGTCGAGACCACCCGGCGCGCCCTGCGCGATCTGCTGGGCATTACCGGAGAGCCGACCCTGATCGACGTATGCCCCTACCCCGCGGCGATCCCGCAGTACCATTTCGGGCATCGCCAAAGAATCGAGCGCCTTAAGACCGCCGTCGCCGCCGTCCCCGGTCTGCACCTGGCCGGGAACTACATCGAAGGTGTCTCGGTCAACGATTGTGTGCGTGTCGGGAAGAAAGTGGCCGAGACTGTCATTCATGGTTAACGACACCGCGCTAGCGGTGCCACGCAACGCCGTCAACTGTCAACGTACTTCGGCGACGATACAACCGCTTCCAAGTCCCCCTTCCGAGACCCTTGACTACGCCGAACTCGCGCCGGCAGTGACTCTGTCGTTTGGCAGACGCCGGATGCGTAATCTCCCCTCCCTTACCCCATACTCCAACGCACAATCCGAGCGTTGACGCGCCACAAGTGTCGTGTCAATCTCAAACGAGCAAGTTGGGCATGGGTGCTACGGGCTTACTTGCCCGCCCGTGCAGTGGCGAGTCTTCGTACGCACTGGCAGCAAGCTGCCAGTGGCACCCAGACCCCAAACCCGCAATATCGAAGTTGACGGTACGGTAGTCCTCTTGTCGCGCCGGGCACAGCCCGTCCTACCTGACACGTTCCCATACGCCGAAACGGCCCCGAGAACGCGCTTTTGCTTCCGGAGTCGTTCCGGAGTAGGGTACAAAGTTCAAGGTTGAAGGTTGAAAGTTGAAGGTCAAAGGTTGAGAGCGGGGCGTTCCAACATTTAACCTTCAACCTTGAACCGTACAGAACCGCGACCGTGAGGGAGCGGCCCAACTTGGTGCGGGTGGTCATGGTAGGCCCCTCCCTGACGGTCGGGGTTCGGATAACTACCCCGGCGCGGGTTGGCAGATGCAGGAGATCCGGGAGAAACTGTGGCGTGTCAGCGAACCGAAGCAAGGGCTATCTCGAAGTCGTCCACGGTTCGATGTTCGGTGGGAAAACCGAGCATCTGATCGCCTGTCTGCGCCAGGCTGAGAGTGGGGGTCAACGGGTCAAGGCCTTCAAACACTACATCGATGATCGATACGACCCAACCCATCTGGTGACCCATGCTCAGGACCGATTCGACGCTATCCGGATAAAAAACGCTGAGGCTATTCTCGATCAATGCGATGGGTGCGACTGGGTGGGTGTCGACGAGGGCCACTTCTTCAAAACGGCGCTGATGGGCGTGGTGCAGGAGTTGCTCGATCGGTCCATTTCGGTGGTGGTCACCGGCATCACCTTCGACGCATGGGGCCGGCCCTTCGATCCCATGCCGCAACTTGTTGAAATGGCTGATCGCGTGGTCCTCAAGCAGACCCCGTGCCGCGTTTGCGGTAAGCCGTCGCCGTTCACGCAGCGCATGACGGAGATGGATGCATTGCACATGGCTGGGGGCATCGGGGATTACGAACCGCGCTGCGCCGATCACTTTACACCGCTTTCCTGCCCTCCGGAGACACGATAGATATGTCTGGTACTTGCGATTTCGTAGACGCTGGACCGAGAATCCTTTCTCGGTCTCCTCCTCCTGTGGGACCGGCTTTCCAGCCGGTCAATGACAGGTTGGAAAACCTGTCCCACAGGAAGGGGTTCTGGCACATACCCCGCGCTTGCGCTTGGGGCTCGGATCAGCTCTTTACACCGTCTTCCTGCCCACCGGAGCAATGTAGCGCCACCCCGTGTGGGTGGCGCAGGAGCGGGGGGCGCCACCCACCAGGGGTGGCGCTACAGTGGGGAACAAGCTGGCATGCCGGTTGCACGTGCGGGTCGGGGAGGGGCGGGGGTCGTGTTGTGTTCCTGGCTGCTGTCGTCGGACCGGCGCCGCATCC
>JAZGDL010000388.1:0-3124 GCA_036477795.1 Phycisphaerae bacterium | reverse complement strand
ACCGCCGATTGGTTCAACAGGTTCAACTCCGCCCGGACCTTCTTCAAGCCCGCCTTCGCCTTACTGTACGTCGGCTGATCATAGGCGCGCTGCAGCTTCCGTCGGAACGTCGCCTGCTGGCTCCTAGCCCGGATTATTCAGCGGTCCCCCTATTTTACGACCTCCTTGTGGGATAAACTACTGTTGACACAAGAGTTATCCTAAAACAAGGAGGTCGTTGATGGTTCGACAGGGTGTTGCTCAGATTGGCTTTGACTTTTTCTCCCGGTGGCCGATTGTCGTTGAACCCCAAGAGGTTCAGGTCAGCAGCGATGTGGGCATTCTACCGATCCGGCAGTTCGATGGCCAGATCGGGTTCACCGATCGTTTCATCGCCTGCCTCGACGATGTCCGCGACCCCGGGCTGATCGACCATCATTTTCACGAAATGGTTCGCCAACGAATTTTCGGAATTCTGGCTGGGTACCAAGACTGCAACGACCATGACGCGCTCCGCGGCGATCCGGTCTTCAAAATGGTCAGCGGCCGAAAGCCGGGGGACCAAGACCTGGCCAGTCAGCCCACGCTCTCGCGATTCGAAAACGCCATCGACATCCCCTCGCTGTGGCGGCTGCACGACTTCATGATCGACGACTTCATCCACTCGTTCGACGCGCCGCCCACGTCGCTGACGCTGGATGTCGACGCCACCGATGATCCCTGTCACGGCCAGCAGCAACTGGCCCTTTTTCACGGGTTCTACGAGCAGTACCAGTACCTGCCGTTGATCATCAGTTGTGACGAAACCAAGCAGGTCTTGTGGGCCGCCCTTCGTCCGGGGAAGGTGCACGCCGCCTTGGGCGCTGACGATGACTTGCAATACGTTATCAACCGCCTGCGTCAGGCTTGGCCCGATGTGGTCATTCAGGTCCGCGGCGACGCCGGGTTCGGGATGCCGTGGATGTATGCGGTGTGCGAGCGTCTGCAGGTCCTGTACACCTTTGGCCTGTCGACCAACGCGGTCCTCAAGAGAGCCACGGAAAGCCTATTACAAAAGGCCGTCGAGCAGTTTGAACAGACTTCCGAACCGGTGCGCCTGTTCGATCAGTTCCTATACCGCGCCAAAAACTGGAAGAACCATCGGCGGGTCATCGCCAAAGCCGAGTGCAATACTCTTGGCACTAACTTGCGGTTCATCGTTACCAACCGGCCGGGCGCCGTCGTGCTTCCCGAAACGTGCTACGACAGCTACGTCCAACGAGGCGAAAGCGAAAACCGCAACAAGGAACTCAAGAACGGCCTGGCCGGCGACCGTCTCAGTTGCCATCGCTTCGTCGCCAACTACTTCCGCTTGCAACTTCACTGTGCGGCGTTGAATCTTCTCATTCGACTGCGTCCGGTAATCGCCGATCCGCCCACATTGGCAGAGTGTGGCAAGCAGAAGCCCGACCAGGTCCCCGTGAAAGATCCGTCATTGCCCGTCGAGGCGCTCACCGGCAAGGAGCGTCGTCGCTACCACAACTACCGCCGCCGACTCGATCCGCTGGGCCAAGGCCACATCGACACTTGGCGAACGATGCTGATCAAGGTTGCTGGTGAAGTGACTCAATCGGTCCGCCGCATCGTGGTCACCATCCCGGCGCACTGGCCTCACCTGAACTGGTTCCGCCATATCTGCATGAGATCGGGCTTGGACGCTGGCGCCTCGGATGATCTATTGAACCTTGCATAGCCAATAGAACAGGCGGATTGGATGCAAGCCTGGAAAACCAGTACTCGGAGCGTTGCCGGTGTTTCTTTAGCAACACAACGATCAATAAGTAGGACCCTGATGGCAGAAAACGTGAAGAAACCGCTTGCCAAGCTTCCGATGTTGTTCGCAATCTGTGGCCTGAACCGCGTCGGCGTCTACGGCTCTTCTGTCGGGCTGGAAACGTTCGGAGGCGGCCCCGGCACCTCCGTTCCCGAGGGCTTGGGTTGGTTCGCCTTCATCATCTGCGCAGTCGCTCTAGTTCCCGGGAGACGATCCCGAAGGACAAGATCCTCGAACATGCCGCGCAGCTGAGATGCCACAGGTCGTTTTGGGAGACAGGACGGGCGATGGGCGCCAACGATCCCAACGTTAGAGACGGTCCGGTGCCTTGCTTCAGATTGTCCTCCTGGTCACCCACCCAGCTTGTCCGGCTGTTCACGCGCACGGATCAGCTCTAACGGGTTCAGTTCGTTTTCTCGCGTAGTATCCAAAAACTCAACCGCGCCCGCTTAAGATCATGCACGCATTATGAATCGCTGCTTAGTCCTTCGACGCGGAAGTCTCCCGCGCTCGAAATGTATTGTCCACGTCAATACTGAGGAAGGGATCTCTCAGGTGCATGAGCACCTACTTGCGCCGCAGGCGCTCATGAACCTGTGAATTGCGCCGCGTTGACACTTTTTTGACACCAAACGCCCTTTTTTCGGGTTTTGGCTCGAAGGTGGTATTCCCTAACCCTTTGTCCCGCAACGGGTTACGGCAATGGGCGATAGAGGACTTGAACCTCTGACCTCCTGCGTGTCGAGCATGACCTCATCGTGCAAAACCGCCTTCCTGGCCCCAGGAACCGCGTTTTTCGACCGCAAAAGCGGCGATTTCCAAAGCGCTACTGTGACGCTAGACTGGCGCTTCGGTGGCGCTGCGCTGGACTTACACCAAAACATACACTGAGTTGACACCGCCAGAGGCAGCGCGATGGGTCGAATGCCGCACCATTTGGAATTACCGCGGCGTGCGTACGCGCCGACATCATGTGTCATCACAGATTTCATGTATTTCTATGGAGGAAGTGTATCCTTGTCCTCTTCGACCGGTTGTAATCCATAGCTCCAAGGGCTCGGCGAAGGCCGGAATCGACCCCGTAACGATCGGTGGACCAACACATGCGGCGCGAGAATCCCTGGACAAGCACACTGACCCGCGTTCTAAACAGAAAGGAGAGACCGGGATGCCGATTGCACAAGACATACTCGCCAATAAATCCGGGGACGTGGCCATCATCGGTGAAGAGGCGACGGTCATGGAGGCTGCGAAGATCATGAGCGATCGGCGAATCGGCTCGCTGGTCGTGGGTCGCCGCGAGAAGGTCGTGGGGATCTTCACCGAACGGGA
>JAZGDL010000387.1:0-2668 GCA_036477795.1 Phycisphaerae bacterium | reverse complement strand
ACGTCTACTCACCCAAACGGTACGTCCAGCTTGTCCAGGAAGCGGCCGACGCCGGCCCGCCCGACGGTACGGACGTCGCCGCTCTCCTGAAATCGATGCGCCAGGTGACGTACGTGGAGGAGCCCAGACCGGAGCTGGCCCGCTCCGATACGCTCATCATGGGGCTCCGCCTCATTGAGGGCGTGTCGCTGGCGGAGTTCCGGCGCCGCTTTGGGGCGGGAGCGGAGGCGGCCTACGCGGCCACGTTCGCGGAGCTCACGGAGCTTGGGTTGCTGGAGCGCACCAACGGCCGCATCCGCATCACCGACCGCGGCCGCCTGCTGGCCAACGAGGTGTTCACGCGCCTGCTGCCGGACTAGCCGTGCCCGCGGGCGACCTGAAGGTCGCCCCTACACCTAGGCATGTCACACGCCTATTGCCGGACTAGTATCGTGTAGCGGCACCGCAACCAGCCAACCCACATGCCGATGGGGTATGGTCGAATTAGCTAATTGCGCTAGCCCACCAGCGCATATTCAGTCTCATGTTGCGACCTTTGAGCTGTGCAACGATCACAAACCTGCCGTCGTACGGATTTCGGTTTACCTGCGCCGAGAGCTGTTGCACTCCTGTGGTTATGTCAGGGGTTTCCTCTCGAGACCACGAGTCAATGGGCGAACCACCGATAGAGCCTTCAAAACCCACTTCTACCTTGACAGGGATAGGTCCCAGCCCGTGCCAGAGAGGAGTTGTTCGGGTGATCCGATTTGCACGAAGGTTCATCATCACTGTGCCGCTTCGTGAGATCGTATGGCCGCAGCAGAGATGCGTGTCTATGCAAGCCCGATTATGAGTCGCTACCTGAAAATAGCGCTCCAACTGCTGGCGCAAGACCTCAACCTTCTTCACAAAACCGTCGTCAAGCGTACTTTCATTCCGTGTTATGACTACAAATGCGGCGCGGAAATTCTGCTGCGAATCACTGTGCACCGGATTTCGCCGTCCCTCCACCCACTCGACATTCACAACGCCAAGATTCCGAGCGGCCCCCTGAATCATCTGGCGACCCCCCGGTAATGCGGGGCCGATCTCCGCATAATTCTCGATCAAGGTGAATCTACCCACCTCTCCACGAGCCATCATCCCCATTAGGTAGAGATCAAGGTTGCAGTAATCGAACTCGAAACCACCTATTGGCTCGCGAAGCCATGTCGTAGCCGTTTGGGGAATATGCCGTTCCTCATCGTAGTCCATCGGGGAGTCACCGTCATCGAATTGCCGAGCCCAGTGACCGCCTCCCGGCAGCAAGAGAGCGGCCTGCGATGATCCCGTTTTCGTTAATCGATATCGAACAAAGGAGCCCCAGCGATGGCCAATCTCCTGCAGAAGCGTTCCAAGGCTGAAGCGACCCATCCAAATTTGCGATTGGAGGCGATCCGATCCCCAGGTTTGTCTAGCGTTGAACACGTTCCGGTTGACACCCGTAACTTCGTTGTAAACGCCGCGATGGTATCCCGAGTAAGGAATCCTTCGCAGTCTCGGGTCGGTGAAGAAGATGACAAAATCGAAACAGTCTCCATATCGGCTTTTCAGGACGTCGAACGCCACAACCCAGTCTGCGAGTGGAAAATCGTTTCCGCTCAGGGACGCAAATCGGCGCCTACCCATTTCAACGACGGCGACGTTCTCGGTCGTCAGTCCTGCTGGGACATCGGCGTTGGTTACGTTAACGGGATGTCCATATTCAATTGGTAGCAGTCGGTGTTCATGCCTTTTTCCGGCAAGATCCTCCGCAAACGGTGCCGGGCCTTTTGTTCTGTCGACCATGGCCTTCCCCCCCTTCTATGGTTATTTCTTCTCACGCAGCTATCTTCAGACCATCACAGTTGCCAGTGTGGCAATGGGAACCCTAAGCGTTAGACAGAGAAAGCGTTACCACAGGAGAACTGCTCGACCAGGTTGTAATTGAGAAAAGTGCCCAAAGCGAGAGTTACGCAGCACTGGCTGCACGCGGCCGATGCCCAAGTGAAATGAGCACCTACGTATATTACCGTGGTCACTGTGCCCCCTTGCGGTCTTCCAGCCTTGATGGCCCAATTTGGCTACCACTCAGGCGGTTGCTAGTCTAATCGACAGTTTATGCGCTGTCAATAGTCACTTTTCGGCCAGTCGCGGTACCTCCCCAAGATCTGGCCACCATCGTCTACAACAGGCCTCCCTACCCGTTGTCCAGCCCGTGCGCCCGCTTGACCGTCGCCAGCAGCGCGTCGATGTCGGGCCCGGGGACGGCAGGCCCCGCGCCCAGCGGGTCCTCCGCGAACTCGGTCCCCAGCAGTGCATCGATGCAGGCGCGCACGGACCAAGCCAGCGCCGTGTGGTCGTAGCCGCCCTCCAGGGTGCAGACGATGCGGCCCTGGCACAGCTCATCGGCGAGCGCCTTGAGCAGCGACGCGATCTCGTAGTAGCCGCGGGTGTCCAGCAGCTCCTGCGCCAGCGGGTCGGCGAAGTGAGCGTCGAAGCCCGCGGAGACGAGGAGGAGCTGAGGCCGGAACCGGCGCAGCAGCGGCTCGCCCACCTCCCGATAGCAGCGCAGGTATTCTTCGCGCCCACAGCCCGGCGGCAGAGGGAGGTTTACCGTCCTCCCCTCACCCGGGCCCTCGCCGGTCTCTGACCAGGATCCGCTGCCGGG
>JAZGDL010000386.1:0-9481 GCA_036477795.1 Phycisphaerae bacterium | reverse complement strand
GAACCGAGCACATGTTCTTCGACACCGCCGAGCGCCGGCTGGCCATGCAGGAGATGATCATCGCCGACAGCGGCGAGGAGCGGCGCCGGGCACTCGACAAGCTGCAGCCGTTTCAGAAGCAGGACTTCTTCGAAATCTTCCGGGCCATGGACGGCAAGCCGGTCACCATCCGCCTGATCGATCCTCCGCTGCACGAGTTTCTGCCCAACACCGAAGAGGGCGTCCGGCGCCTGGCCGACAGCACCGGCATCTCCGCCGACCACATCAGACAGCGCACCCTGCAGCTTCACGAAGTCAATCCCATGCTGGGGCATCGCGGCTGCCGCCTGTGCATCACCTATCCCGAAATCCTGGAGATGCAGGTGAGCGCCATTATCGAAGCCGCGGTTCAGGCGGTCCGCGACGGTGTCAAGGTGCTCCCCGAGATCATGATTCCCTTGACCATCGACCCCAAGGAGCTGCGCATCCTGACCGAGCAGACCCGGGCCGTCGCCGATGCCATTCTCGACGACGCCGGCATCAAGATCGATTATATCGTGGGCACCATGGTGGAAACCCCGCGCGCCGCACTGTTGGCCGACCGCATCGCCGAAGTGGCCCGTTTCATCAGCTTCGGCACCAACGACCTCACCCAGACAACCATGGGCCTGTCGCGCGACGACGCCGGTCGTTTCCTGCCCGCCTATGTCGATCAAGACAAACACGCCATCTTCAAAGACGACCCCTTTGACACGCTGGACATCGAAGGCGTTGGCCTGTTGGTTCGCTGGGCCGTCGAAGAGGCTCGCAAGGTCCGCCGCAACTTCAAGGTGGGCATTTGTGGCGAGCATGGCGGCGATCCTAGTAGCATCCGCTTCTTCCACGAAATTGGCTTGGACTACGTCTCCTGCAGCCCGTTGCGCGTGCCCATCGCCCGACTCGCCGCCGCCCAGGTGGTTATCGAGGAAAGGGCGGCCGGGACCGCCCAGCGAACTACCACGCGACCGGCAGCCAGGACGACGAGGACCTCCCCGACAAGGGGCAAAAAGGCCGCCGCGAAAAAACGACCCACCAAGAGGAAGCCTTCCGCCACCAGGACCAAGAAATCGCCTGCGACACGAAGAAAATCTCCAACGCGTCCCAAGCGCAAGTAGCGCAAAACCCACAAGCCCACGGATTCGAATCCGTGGGTTCCAGCGAAAGTGGTCGTCTTCGCCCACAGCTCACGGATTGCAATCCGTGGGTTCCTCTATCGGACCCTCACCGCTCAGCGATTCCTGCCATTGAGGAAAGTGCTGGTGCGAGAATCCTTTCTCGCACCCACATGTGGGACCGAGAAGGGATTCCAATAAGGGTCCTGCGTGACCTTACGCTGTACTGGTATTAAAGTACACCAAAACTGGTGTCCGTTCTCATAAATGATAATCGCCAGCCTATAATAGGGCCCTGAGTCCGTGCTGCGTGGACGGCACGACACTTGCTAGATGTCTGATGCGCCCTTGGTTCGCCCCCAGTTGTGACGTGAACTACGGGGGTCTGGAGGACCGTGTTTACCGTGAATCTGCCGACCCTGAACAAAGCATCGGACACCTGAAATGCGCCAGAACACAGTGCTTCTAGCCGACGACGAGGACACCCTCCGCAAGAACCTGGCACAGGTTCTGCAGGAGGAAGGATTCGACGTCATCGCCTGTCGAGACGGCACGGAAGCCCTTCGGGCCCTTAGGGCCAACACCGTCGACGCCATGATCACCGATCTTCGCATGCCCGGCATCTGCGGCATGGACCTGATCGATCACGCCAAGAAGCTGGCCCCCGAAGCCAGTATCATCGTGATCACCGCGTTCGGAGAGGTGGAGACCGCGGTCGAAGCCATGAAAAAGGGCGCCCAAGACTACATCTGCAAGCCGCTTATCTTTGATGAGTTGATCTTCCGGCTCAAACGGCTGATCGCCCATGACGATCTGGCCAGAGAGAACAAGGTGCTGCGCGAGCAGATCAGGCAGACTCGCGCCTACTCGGTCATTATCGGGAAGTCACAGGCGTTTAGCGCCATCCTCGATGCCATCGCACGGGTGGCCCGTACGATGAGTAACGTGCTCATCTGCGGAGAGAGCGGGACCGGCAAGGAAGTCCTTGCCCGAGCGATTCACGACGGAGGCCTGACCAAGGACAAGCCGTTCGTGGCGGTCAATTGTGGCGGCCTGGCTGAGACTCTGGTGGAGAGCGAGCTGTTCGGATACCGCCGCGGGGCCTTCACCGGCGCGACCATGGATCGCACCGGGTACTTCGAATCCGCCGAGGGCGGCACGCTCTTTCTCGACGAGATCGGAAATCTCCCTTACAGATCGCAGGCCACCCTGCTTCGCGCTATCGAGGAACGGGCCATTACCCGGGTGGGCGACAATCGCCCGCGCCCCGTCAACATTCGGATCATCGCCGCCACCAACCGGGATCTGGAACGACCCATCGAAACCGGCGAATTCCGCGAGGATCTGTATTTCCGGCTGAACGTCATTCGGATCACCGTCCCGCCGCTGCGCGATCGCCGCGAGGACATTCCACCGCTGATCGAGCACTTCGTGAAGAGGTACAGCGAGGAACTCAACTGCCCCAGCCCGGGCTTTACACCTGAGGCTGTCGCAGCCATGTGCCGCCAACACTGGCGCGGCAACGTGCGCGAACTCGAAAACATCGTGGAAAGAACCATGATCTTCGCGGAAGGAAAGCCGGTCGATGTTCAGGATCTGTCTTTCGCCATCGGGACCAACCTGAGCGCCACGCCACCTACACTGGACCTGCGGGCGGCCATCCGGGGCTTCGAGAGACAGCACATCATCAAGGTGCTCTCCAGCCACAAAGATAGTAAGGTGTCAGCCGCTGAGGCTTTGGGGATCGGGCTCTCCAGCCTGTACCGGAAGATGGAGGAGCTGGACATCGCTAAAGTGCACGCCGATCCCTCGCGAATGAAGTGAAGGCACCGGGGACACGTTCCTGTTTGCAGGCGCCGCGCGGGCTTCAAGACCGCGGCTCGGGGTCTCCTATGGACAATCAAGCTTGGCCCGCCACGCGGGCGTCCGGGTGACCCACCTCCTTTGGATGTGGGGGAGGCGATGATCGTGGGCGTAGCCCTGAGCGTATATCATCGTCTCCCCCATGTCCGAAGGACATGGGGGACCCGGCCTGGAAACTAAAGATGGTCGCTCAAGTCTTTTCTAGTATCTAGTTTCTAGTTCTCTCGGAACGTACCGGGTCACGATCTGGCCTCTCTGGCCGTGCGTAGTAGAAACAGTGGAAGGGATTGTTGACGATAGCAAAGCAGACGTCGACGGTCTCAGCGTGCACCTTCAACGTATCCCCCTGCCTGTTACACTAAACGTGACCGGACTGGTTTCTTGCAGCCAAAAAACCGTGGAAAAAATCGGCCCTCGACGTACGGGGCCGAGCCCGCACGCCAGGACCGTCCAATCAAAACGTCTTGAACACACGCTTATCGATTGCGGTGTTGGTCACCTCGGCCTCGGTTTCCGGGTCGCTCTTTGATCAACTTGGCGGCTCGCAGCTTGGCCACATCGAAGCCGCGCGAACGGGCATATTCCGACGTCAGGAAGATGCCGACCTTGCTGTGAATGATCTCGCGTCGGCCCTTGTGCAAGACTTCGAAGGTGGTTCCTGTCGGAACCAGGTCACTGCCCACCTCGGTGATCGTAAACTGCACCACTTCGATTGCGTTGTCGACCTGGGCTGACAAGCCCCCATAGTCCGACACAAACCCCTCCGGCGGCGTCACAGAAGTGGTCACGCCCCAATCGCCGACGGTCTCGAAAATGAACGGGTATAGCTGCTCCGTCGAATCCCAGAGGACGAACTCGGGCTCGATAATCAGCAGCTCGGAGCCGGTCCGACGCGTGGTCTTGCCCGCAACCTTCTTGCCGTCCGCTTTGACGATCTGCTGGAGGTGCTTCTGCTTGAGCTCATCGCAGAGCAGGTCGCTGGCGCTGACACCGAGCGGATCGGGAAGGACGGTCTTGGTCGCATCGGCCGAGATGACGATGTAGTCGCCCGGCGGGGCCTCAATGGTGCACTCACCCGTGGCGTCCGTGGTGCAGCAACTGGTCGGGGCACAAGTATCGACAATGCACTGGTAGTGCTGGTGCGAAATGCCACCGCAGGTGACCCGCGAGCAACTACCATCGGCCTTGTCGTACGCGCACACCTCGATCCCCACCAGCGGCTCCTTCGTCGAACCGGGGTGTGACCCTGATCCCACGGTGTGTCTCGCCGCATGGATCTGGATAAAGCCTTCGTCGATGATGTCGTCACAGTCGTTGTCCAGGCCGTCACAGAGTTCGTCAGACGGGAGGCAACCGTTCTGCACCTCCAAGGGATGCTGATAAAAGAAGAAACCGACGGGCAGGTCTGGCGGAGATCCGCCGACACCGAAGGGAAATCCCTGGTGGTTCACGATATACCGTAACTCGAATTGCTGGCCGGGCAGCAGGAAGCCTTGAGTGAAAAGCAACGTCACGTCCGGGCCGCCATCTGCAGCCTCTAGAACGTCCACTTCGATGCCTTCCGCGGCCAGGTCAGGGGAGGAGTACCCGAGATCCCCGACTATCCGGATTTCCCGGTCCAATGATTCATCAATGATCGAGCTGACGTTGGCCTCCGGGCTTTCGCAGGGGAAGGCACCAAGGGAACAATTAACCATTATGTCGGCAGCTCTCAATCTAAAGGCGAACCCGGCCCAGTCTACACCGGAGTTGTTCTTGATGATGTGGGACACCACCAACCCGTTGCCGATGTCGGGCTCGGTCTGCAATTCGCCGTCCACCTCGGGCCCCACCGTACGGTACTCATACTTCAGACGGTGCAACTCATCCAACACGCTGGTTTGCCAATCGATGGTCCACGTAGTACCGGACCGCGGAACCGCGTCGAAACAGAACGGGAAAGGAAAAGGGAAACAGAACTGCGCAAAGTCGACATCCTCGTTAAGATTCACATTGATGGTGGGTTCTGTAAGGGTCTTATCCTCCCAAAACGGCGCGAAGTCGGGGTCCAATGCCCCCGGCGTTAGCAGCGCCGGATCGGAATCAACCGTGCCGTTGTGCAGCTCGACGCCGTGCGGAAGATCCTCAGGAGTAATCTCGCCCTGCACTGATGCGGCAAGCGCCAACGCAACCAGCGCCGTTGGAAAGATGATAGATGTGCGTTTCATTCCCGCCTCCTCTATTCGCCCGATGCAACCCCAAGCCTGGAAACTACATACTAGAAACTAGAAAAGGCCACCTGGCTTCTTCTAATTCTCTAGTTTCTGGTGTCTAGGATCAAATGTCAACAGATTTCTGAGTCCTAACAGAAACTCCAGGAACTACAGACTGGAAACCGGACACTGGAGATGGTCGCCCAGCCCTTTCTAGTTTCCAGCTCTCCAGTACGACTGGGGCATTATGAGACGGTGCACCAGTGGTTCCACGCAGGTGCCGATGCCGGGCTCCGGCGTGGGACCGGCTTTCCAACCGGTCAAATGACAGCCTAGAAAGCCTGCCTCACATTCGGACCGTCTTTGCCGGCAGTCACGCTCTCGGGTTGATCACTGTCTCCCGGGTCGCAGGGCAGTTCGATGGTGACCGTGGTGCCCTGGCCCAGGCGGCTGTCGATGCGGATGGTCCCGTGATGTCGGCGAACCACCTGATAGCAGATCCACAGCCCCAGCCCCGTTCCCTTGCCCGGTTCTTTGGTGCTGAAAAACGGCTCAAAAGCGTTGGCGATCTGCGCTTCGGTCATGCCCGGCCCGTTGTCCTCGAAACGCATCACCACGCTGTCACCATTTCGCTCGCAATGAATCGAAAGTGTCCCACCGGCCTTTGACTGCTCGTCGATGGCGTCGAAAGCGTTGATCATGACGTTGGTACAGACCAAGAGGAGCCTGTCGGGATCGCCCCGAACCGTGCCAAGATCAGCGTTTTCGGGGCGATTGATGCCGATATGGCGGGCCCGACTGTCGTATCCCAGCAGTGTCGCGGCCCGCTCGAGAAGCGCGTGGATCTCGACCGGCACTTGCTTCTCGCCGCTGTTGGGCCGCGAGAACGTCAGCAGGTCGCGGACGATCCGTGAAATCCGCCCGACCTCCGACAGGATCAATTCGATTTGCTCCCGCTGCCCATCGGACTCGCAGGAGCGGCGCATAACCTGAGCAATCGATGAGATGCTGGCTAGTGGGTTGCCCACCTCATGGGCGACGCCCGCAGCCAGCTTCCCCACCGCCGCCATCTTCTCCGCCTGCAGCATAGCGTCCTGAGCCTTCTTGAGCTGTGCGTAGGCTTGGTTGAAGGCGCTGCCCAGCAGCCGGAACTCCTCGTCAGCCTCGATCGAGAAGCGATGCGTCAAGTCGCCCCGGCCAACTCTTGCGATTCCCTCCAAGAGCGCTTCAACCGGTTTGGTCAGCCGGCGTTTCAGGTGGAACGCCACAAAACCACCGCAAACCAGCGCAGCAACGAACGTCGCCCAGAGCACTACGCGGGCGTTATGGATACTGGCGGCGACATCGGTGCTCCTGCTGGCCAGGTGCGACCTGGCCCGGTCGGATATGGCGGTGGTCTCCAAGACGATGCGGTTTACAAGGTCCATCGCCCCGGCCTTCAGGGCGTCCACGTCCTCATCAACTGGGCCCTCAAACAGGGCGCCAGTGGTAGCCCGGTAGGCGGCGAACACCGCACCGATACCGTCCAGTTCCGCCTGAACCGCGGGCACATGATGGCATCCGGCGCAGCGGCCCAGCGAGCGCTCGAAGCGGCGTATGTGATTCCGGGCTTGCTCGGGCGTATGCCTGCGGCCGGCGAGCAGCGACAGCAGGTCGGTCTCCAGGCGCACGCCGTCGGAGGTCAGCGTCTCGCGCATGGACTGGATGCGACGCGATTCGACCAGTCGGCTGAGTTGCCGAGTGCTGCGATGCAGGCACAGCATGGCGATCGCGTCGCCCAACAGGCATAACGCCAGCAAAATACCCAGGCAGACAACGATCCTACGCCTCACACCTACCCTCTCAATTCCGGACTCCACTTAGAAACTAGTGCTCTGTCACGGTTCGATTGACGGGTTAACGCCGGCAGCGACTTTGTCGTTTGGCAGACGCCCAAAGTGCAATCTCCGCTCCCACATACCATACTCCAACCCGCCATTCGAACGTTGACGCCCCACTAGAGACTGGAAAGAACACGACTAGCTCCCGGGGGCGTAGCGGCGGATCACCGCATCGGCGGATTTGATGCCGTCGACGGCTGCGCTGATGATGCCGCCGGCGTAGCCCGCGCCGTCTCCGGCGGGATAAAGATTGTCGATGCCTTTTGCAGTGCGCCGAACTGAATCGCGCAAGAAACGGACCGGTGCACTGACGCGCGTTTCCGGTGCGGCAATCACGGCCTCGGCTGATGCGAAGCCGGGCATCTTCAGCTCCAGGATTCGAAGGGCCCTCTCCACGGATACACCGACCTCGGCCGGAACCAGCGAACGAATATCAGTCCATTGCCCACCGAGCGGATAGCTGGTTTCACAAGGGCCGTCCGAAGGTCGCCCCGCGAGAAAATCAGATGCCCGTTGGGCGGGCACGCGGTACGTCTCGCCGGTGGCCAGGAACGCCTTCCGTTCCCACTTGCGCTGGAACTCGATACCGGCCAAGGGGTCATCAGGAGAGCCTTGCGGCGGGAATGTGATAACCAGGCCGCTGTTAGCGAAGGGACTCTCCCGCTCGGCCTTGCTGGCCCCGTTGGTGGCGATGAGTCCGTGGTCCTCGTTGGTCGGCAGGATCATGCCTCCCGGACACATGCAGAAACTGTAACAATCGCCGCACAAACCGGCCGTGTCCACCGGACCGGTTTTGGTGACAACACGGTACTCAGCCGCGGGAAGTCTGCCGTGCCCCGCCCAAGCACCGTACTGCCAGTGATCGACAAGGGACTGTGGATGCTCGATCCGTACGCCGATCTGAAATGGCCGAGCTTGAACGGCAATGCCCCGGTCGTACAGCATGCGGATGGTGTCGCGGGCAGAATGGCCGATGGCCAGTATCACCGGCCCCACCGCCAGGCGCTCGCCGTTCACCACGACACTCTTGACCACGCCATCCTCGATGGTCAAGTCCTCAAGTTGCGAGTCGAAACGGATTTCGCCGCCGGCTTGGATTATGTACTCACGGACGTTGCGACAAATGGTTGGTAGACGATTGCTGCCGATGTGCGGACGGGCGTTGACCAGAATGTCGGGGTCGGCCCCATGTAAGTAGAACCACTCCAGAACCGTGCGCGCCAGCGGATCACTGATTCTGGTGTAAAGCTTGCCGTCGCTGTAGGTGCCGGCTCCTCCCTCACCGAACAACAGGTTGGACTGCCGATTGAAGTTGCGGTCCCTGTAGAAATTCTTGAGCACGTCGACGTGCCGGCGGCGGACCTCAACTCCGCGCTCCAGAATGATGGGTCTAAACCCGAACCGGATCAGGCGCAACGCGGCAAACATTCCCGCCGGACCAAAACCGACAATCAAGGGACGCTCACCGAGCCGCTCGTCGCCCGGCGCCGGTTCCTCCGCTTGCTGCCGGCGGATCACAATGACATTCTGCGATCTGATGCGCCTGACTCGTTCGCGTTCGCTCTTCTCATCCTCGCCCAGCGTCACTTCAACATGGTAGACGAAGTGCACGTTGGCGTGATCTCGGGCGTCCAACGAGCGACGCACGGGTGCGTATTGGTGAATGGCCGACGGCGGCACCTTGAGCTGACGGGCCGCCGCCGCGATGAGTCCCGTCTCCGGTTCATCGAGTGCCAACTTGATGTTGCGGACCAGTATGGGCATGACCTGGAGATTGTCGCAGGCGGGCGCATTCGTGCAACATCCTCATTCGAAGCGGTATCGCTGGCGGGAGTCGAGTAGGGTCTGCCACGCGGACCGGCGATCACGGGCGCAACCCTTGATCGAAGTGCTCCGCACTGTGTATTGGATAGTGGGAATATCTATGCAGCCCCTGCGCGTAGTTACCCGGCTGTAGCGCGGCAGGAGGGAACACGGCGATGCTTGAACAGAATGGTTCCGGTGGTGAGCAGCAGCAGCGTCAGGACGGCCACGCCCCATTGCGAGAGCGTCGGGACCGACCCATCTTCAGTGTTACCGCATTCGATCAAGTCCCACTTGGTCATGCTGGCTGGCAATTGCGGAATTCGCAATTCGCGCAATTCGGGGGACATACACCTTCATTATTGCGGCCAGGCCCGAGAAAACGGTCGCAAGCGCCAGAGATAAAGTGTATGCCCCCAGGGCATCTCTGGGGTGGCATCTCTGGGGTCAGGCATCTCTGGGGCATCTCTGGGGTCAGAGGGCATCGGGTCAATCCCTTTTCTAGTTGAAATTCCGATCGGCTCCGTGTCATCATTCATGCCACCGCTTTGCCGCTTCGGTTCGACGACGACTGTAACGCTGCCCGAAGGCGGGGGAGTTGGCGATAGCCAAC
>JAZGDL010000385.1:0-3384 GCA_036477795.1 Phycisphaerae bacterium | reverse complement strand
GCCGCGTGTGCGGGAAATAACGCGCTGGTCAACCTGCTGCTGGGGCGAGGCGCCAGCACCGATACCAGGAACGCAAAGGGACGGTTGCCCTTTGATCTAGCGTCCGAAAACGGTAATGCGCTTGTGGCCGCGGTTATCAGCACACACGACAGTAACGAATTCGAATAGCGCCCCGCGCTCCCAAAAGGCTCGATATACCCGATGAAGATCATCCGCGTCATCCTGACTTTCGCTCTGGCACTTAGCGCAATCGGCTGTGCGGGGTCTTCCAAACCGATCAGAGCCTGGCAAGCCTCCGTCGAGACGTATATTGCTGATCATGGCAACGGCGACGTCAACGCACTGCGCAACATCGTCCAACGACCTTCGCACAAGACGTTCGATCTCATCGACGCCAAGTCAGGCGGAATCCCCGTAATCGCGCCCAGCCATACCGACGTCAACGGCCTCCTCCTTGGCCACCGCTGGATCAACGGGCAAAAGTGGTATCTCTTCCTCGTGGGCGCGTTGCACTATGACGGGCGATTCGAGAACATCCCGCTGGACGATCCGCAATTGCGCGACGTCCGGATCGTGGCCATGTGCGGCGATCGCGGTACGTTGAAGTGGCTCGTCGGCCGAGAGAACAAACAGGCGCTGGCCCGTTACCGCCGGAGGCAACAGGAGACGTGGCGCCGGCGTCATCCGGGCCGCGCCGACGCCGACCCGGTCCCTTCCAGATTTCCCACCGACCAGGATAATTTCAAGCTCTCGATCAGCGCCGTCAGCGTCACCGTCGTCGATGAATCCTCCGGCGCTCAATGGGCACTGGATATCCCGGGCCGCTGACAAACCATCGACGCGCCCCCGGCTCGCGGCTATAGAAGCCTGCGGATGCAATGTTCGATGGCTGCCTTCAGTCCACCCCTATTTTTCCTAGCCGCACATGAATATGTGCGGGCGCCCGCGGATATGCATCCGCGGCTGGTACGAGTGACCTCGTCGAACATTACCAACACAGGACTCAATAAACGGGATCGTTGCGCGAAGGCGTGGTTGATTGTGTTCGGGCGTCCACCGGGCCGATCCCGATGGAATCGGGACCCGGCTCGCTCCTGATGCCTGATGCCTAATGCCAAGTGCCTAGTGCCTTCTTCTCCCCCCTCGATGCCTCGATGCCTTGATGCCTCTTCACGGACACTGCCCCCAGACACCCAGCAAGATGAGCGGGTCCTTCACGCCAACGTCGCCGCTGTCGTCGAAGTCGGCGGGACAATCTCCCTTCGGCGGGCACGGTCCCCAGGCGCCCAGCAAGAAGAGCAGATCCTTCACGCCAATGTCGCCGCTGGCGTCGAGATCCCACAGACAAATGCCGTCGAGGAACAGCACCCACACCGCGCCGTGGTTCGTACCCCCGTCGTCATCCCGGCGTGCCCCCACGGCCAGGTCGCCCACACCGTCGCCGTCGAGATCACCAAGCGACGCCACCGAGGTGCCGAACTCATCTCCATCGTCCAGGATCCCGGTGAAGCCGCCCTCGGTGCTGCTGATCTTCTGGTGCGACTTGACCGTCCCGTCGGTGTTGAGGAACAGCACCCACACGGCACCGCGGAACTCGCCGCCGTCGCCATCGAACCATGACCCCACGGCCAGGTCGCCGATGCCGTCGCCGTCTAGATCACCGAGCGAGGCCGCTGAAATGCCGGAAAGTATGGTGCCGGTAAAGCCACCTTCAGTTTCGCTGATCTTCTGATGGGACTTGACCGTGCCGTCGGAGTTGAGAAACAGAATCCACACCGCGCCGTGGTTGTGGTTAGGTGGGGCGCCCCCGTCGTCATCGCCCGTCGCACCTACGGCCAGATCTCCCACGCCGTCCCCGTCAAGATCACCCAACGAGGCCACCGAGATGCCGAAGCGATCGCCCTCATCCAACGTGCCAGCGAAACCGCCCTGAGTATCGCTGATCTTCTGGTGGGACTTGACTGTGCCGTCGGTGTTGAGGAACAGCACCCACACGGCACCCCGGAACTCGCCTCCGTCGTCATCCCCCGTTGCCCCCACGGCCAGGTCACCGACACCGTCGCCGTCGAGATCACCCAGCGAGGCTATCGAGATGCCGAACCAATCGGAATCATCCAGCGTGCCGGTGAAGCCGCCTCGCGTATCGCTGATCTTCTGGTGCGACTTGACCGAGCCGTCGCCGTTGAGAAACAGGATCCACACGGCACCACGGTTGACGCCGTCGTCGTCATCCAACCGCGCCCCCACGGCCAGATCGCCGATGCCGTCGCCGTCGAGATCACCCAGCGAGGCTATCGAGATGCCGAACCAATCGGAATCATCCAGCGTGCCGGTGAAGCCGCCCTCGGTGTCGCTGATCTTCTGATGGGACTTCACCGCTCCGTCGCTGTTGAGAAACAGGATCCACACCGCACCTCGGTCGACGCCCCCGTCATCATCGCGGCGTGCCCCCACAGCTACGTCGCCGACGCCGTCGCCGTCAAGATCGCCCAGCGACGCCGCATCGCTGCCGAAGAAATCGAGATCGTCCAGGATGCCAGTGAAGCCGCCTTGAGTATCGCTGATCTTCTGGTGCGACAGGACCCAGCCTGGCTGGGCCTGAGCGCGCTGTCCGCTCATGACCACGGCCAGCACGATGATGGCGACGACGAGTGAACGTCCCGATTCCATCGGGATCGGGACTGAGTATGCGTACATCATTGGGCCTCCTCTTGCCAAAGTGGCCGCACAGTGGTACCCGCCCGCCGTCCATGGCCGGCCCCGGAGACAGGTGCCCCCCGACTGAGCAAGAACCGGGTACCAGCGTACCGCGCGTGGCCAAGCACCACCACGATTTATCACGAAAACGACGGGACTCCGAAAGAAAAAGGGGTCGGGAGTCTTTTCTCCAAATCGCGGTTCAACGGCCAATAAACACTGTTTTTGAGAAACGACTCCCGACCCCTTTTTTCTCCAACGCATGCTTCACCTCGACGGGTCGGGGATGAAGCATGGCACCCCCGTGAGCTCCCGATTCCATCGGGATGTCGGGCCGGTGGACGCGGCATAAAGATGGCGCTCGGATACACAGTGAGGTCAGGCGTCCACCGGGTTGACACAACACGGCTCGCTGGGGTTGACACAACCCGGCTCGCTGGGGTTGACATCCCGATGGAATCGGGAGCTCGCCCGAGGCCGGAGTATCACTGGGGATTTGTATCAGCGCCCTCGGCCGGTCACACGCTGACGACGCCCAGCATTTGCGCCGCCGTTCGCGCGATGTCCTCGTGATGGAGGCCGCAGAGCTTGAGAATACCCTGCTCATCCCGCGCCGACTTGGGGATTTGACGCACGTACAACTGCTGGATGGTAAACGCGTCGCCGGAGTCGGTCACCGCATCGGCG
>JAZGDL010000384.1:0-6689 GCA_036477795.1 Phycisphaerae bacterium | reverse complement strand
TGATGCTGACTTGGTGTAAGCGAAGAACGGCAGGATCGGGTAGAAGAAGCTGGGAAACCATGGCGGACTCCATTCCGCTGCGTTTGGAACCATCCGACTTATCCGTATGGAGCCCATTCTACCGCCTGCCTTTCATCAAAAGTGCGGGAGAACCCCCTTTGCTTGACCATTACCATGCCGGCGTGGATCACGGTCAAAGGCAAGACGAGGACTGGATCTCGCTCGATCCGGGTAGCTAAATTCTGACATCGACCGTTGTCACATCAGGCCGTTGGCTGTATATAGTCGTATGTTCTGGCCCAGCCGCGGTCGTCGAAGGCGATGTTGGTCGGCTTGATTTCTGATACTTACTACTACCTACCGATGATGGATCGTACGAACAGATTTAGCGACCGTGCTCTGTTTGAAGGTCGAGCGAGTGCCGAAACGGACGGAAGTTGAAAAGGTTCTGATCATTGGTTCAGGTCCGATCGTCATCGGCCAGGCCTGCGAATTCGATTATTCCGGTACCCAAGCCTGCAAAGCCCTGAAAGAAGAGGGCGTCCAGGTCGTCCTGCTCAACAGCAACCCCGCGACGATCATGACCGATCCGCACCTTGCGGATCGCACCTACATCGAGCCGGTCACACCCGAGACCGTTGAGATGGTTCTGGCCCGCGAGCAGTCGTTGGGCAAGCCGGTGGACAGCATTCTCCCGACCTTGGGCGGTCAGACCGGACTGAACTGCGCGGTGCAGGCGGCGGAGCGGGGCATCCTGGAACGATACAGCGTCAGGCTGATCGGCGCCGACCGCGAAACGATTCACCGTGCAGAGGACCGCACCGCGTTCAAGCACGCAGCACAGTGAGCCGGCGTCGACCTGGCCCGCTCCGGGATCGCCCGATCGCTCGAACAAGCCGACGCCATCTTGGTAGAGGTACACTTGCCCTGTGTCATCAGGCCCGCCTACACGCTGGGAGGCACGGGAGGGGGGCTTGCCAGCACCCCGGAGGAATTCCGCAGCCTGGTTGGCCGAGGTCTGGATGCCTCGCTGAACCGTGAGGTGCTTATCGAAGAGAGCCTCTACGGCTGGAAAGAATTCGAGATGGAGCTCATGCGCGATCGTAAGGACAACGTGGTCATCGTCTGTTCCATCGAGAATCTTGATCCCATGGGCATCCACACCGGCGACTCGATCACCGTGGCGCCGGCGCAAACTCTGACGGATCGCGAATACCAACAGATGCGCGACTGGACCATCACCCTCATGCGTGCCGTCGGCGTGGAGACCGGCGGAGCCAACGTGCAGTTTGCCGTAGATCCATCGAACGGCAGGATGGTCACAATCGAGCTGAACCCCCGCGTGTCGCGCTCCTCGGCGCTGGCCTCCAAAGCAACGGGTTTCCCGATCGCCAAGATCGCAACAAAGCTGGCTTTGGGCTACACGCTGGACGAGATCACCAACGACATCACCCGTGAGACGCCGGTCTGCTTTGAGCCGACGATCGATTACTGTGTGGTCAAGATGCCGCGCTGGACGTTCGAGAAGTTCCCGGAAAGCGACGAGACGCTGACCACGCAGATGAAGTCGGTGGGCGAGGCGATGGCCTTCGGACGGACATTCAAGGAGGCGTTCCAGAAGTGTATTCGATCAATGGAGATTAAGCGCAACGGATTGGGACTTGATGCCCAGGACTGTTGGTTGGATGATCACATGGGTAGAACCGCATGGGCTACAGCGGGGCGCGCGTTGGGCTCGGAGGGCCAGGCGGCAGAATTGCAGCAGCACAATCCCCGTGGTGGCAACATCAAAGGGCGTCGCGCGGGGGAACCGCCGCACGACTGGCGGGAACAGGCCGCCGACCGCTGGCCCATTCCGATGGAGGTCATTCGTCACAAACTCCAAAACCCATGCCAGGATAGGATCTACTATATCCGCTACGCCTTCAAACTCGGTTGGTCCGTCGAGCAGGTTCACGAGTTGACGAAGATCGACCCGTGGTTCCTGGGCCAGATCAAGGAGCTCGTCGATTTCGAGGACAGGCTGCTGACCACTCGACCGGGCAGCCAAGAAGCCGAGCGAGTCCACTGCCAGGCCCTGCAAATGGGCTACAGCCTGCCTCAGCTCCAGCGGGCCTGGAATCGCAGCGCGCAGGAGTTGCGGGAATTTGGGACCGAACATGCTCGTCACTGCTACAAGGCTGTTGATACCTGTGCCGCCGAATTCGAAGCCTACACTCCCTACTTTTACTCGACGCACGAGGCGCCCTATCGTCTCAATGGGGCGTTGCAGGTCGACGATGAAGCCTACGTGCCGGACAACCCGGCGGTGATCGTCTTGGGTGGCGGTCCCAACCGCATCGGCCAGGGAATCGAGTTTGATTATTGCTGCGTTCATGCCCTGCAGGCGATCCGCGAAGCGGGTTTGACCGCCGTGATGATCAATTCCAATCCCGAAACGGTCAGCACCGACTACGACAGCAGCGACATGCTCTTCTTCGAGCCGCTGGTCCTCGAGGACGTGCTGAACGTCTGTCGCCGCCTCAAACCGAACCTGCGCGGTGTCGTTGTGCAGTTCGGCGGACAGACGCCGTTGAACCTGTCTCAGCCGCTCAAGGACGCGGGCGTGCCCATCATCGGCACGACTCCCGAATCTATTCACGTTGCCGAGGACCGGCTGCGATTCCAAAGTCTTCTCGATGAGCTGGGACTGGTCCAGCCGCCCAACGCCGTCGCTTCGTCGGTCGAGCAGGCCGTCCGTTCGGCCGAGCGGATCGGCTATCCCGTGCTGGTGAGGCCTTCATATGTTCTGGGGGGCCGAGGCATGGAGATCTGCAACGATGAACGTGATCTCAGCCGCTATATGCGCTCGGCACTGCGGGCCTCGGACATTGAGACCGAGCCCGGCGGCGTCCTCATCGAGCAATTCCTGCAAGAGGCCATCGAGGTCGATGTGGACGTGGTCGCGGATTACGGTCTTGGGCGCTCGGACGCCGGTTGTGTGGTCTGCGGCGTGATGGAACATATCGAAGAGGCCGGCATCCACTCCGGCGACAGTGCCTGCGCCTTGCCGCCCTATTCGATATCTTCGGCCATTGTCGATGAGATCGAGCGTCAGGCGAAACTGCTGGCGCGAAGACTCAACGTCTGCGGTCTGATGAACATCCAGTTCGCGCTCAAAGGCCGCCGCGTCTACGTTCTGGAAGCCAATCCCCGAGCGTCACGCACGGTGCCGTTCGTCAGCAAAGCCACCGGAGTCGCCTGGGCCAAAGTCGCCATGCAGACCATGCTGGGCAAACCGCTGCATCAAGTGCTGGCAGCACAGGGCTACGACCCACACAGGCCACTCGGGCACGTGAGCGTTAAGGAAGTCGTCTTCCCGTTCGACAAGTTCCCCGGTGTCGATGTGGTCATCGGCCCGGAGATGCGCAGCACCGGCGAGGTCATGGGCATCGACCGCGATTTTGCCCGCGCGTTTGCCAAAGCCCAGATCGCTGCCGGACAGTCGCTGCCCACCCAGGGCACCGTCTACCTCAGCGTCAATGACCGGGACAAGCCCTGCATCGTGCCCATCGCGCGGGCTCTGCATGAAATGGGCTTTCGGTTCGTGGCCACGAACGGCACGCGGCGAAGGCTGACCAATGCGGGCATCACGAGTGACCTGGTGGAGAAGATCAGCGACAATCCCGACAGCAACGCCATCACGCTCATCGCATCAGGCAATTTGGCGCTGCTGATCAACACCGCCACCAACACCGGGCGGTACACCGACGAGGGAAAGATCCGCGCAGCCTCCGTCCGGCACAAGATCCCGTTGATCACGACGTTGACCGAGGCACAGGCAGCCGTGGAGGCAATTCGAGCCGTTCGAGAAGATCGCCTGTCGGTCGCAGCGTTGCAGGATTATTCTCCAACTGCCCCGCGAGGTACAGCATGAGGCCATGTAAACTGGCCCTGGAAGACGGCAGCGTTTTCAGCGGTCGTGCCTTCGGGGCTGAGGGGACGCGCACCGGTGAGGCGCTCTTCAACACCGCCATGACCGGTTACCAAGAGGTACTGACCGACCCCTCCTATCTCGGCCAGATCGTCACCATGACCTACCCATTGGTGGGCAACTATGGCATCAACGACCAAGACATCGAATCGGCAAAGCTGCACCTCTCGGGGCTGGTGATCAAAGAGCTTCCGCCGCTGTACAGCCATCACCACGCTACGCAATCACTGGATTCCTATTTGAAGGCCAACGGTGTCATCGGTCTTGCAGGAGTGGACACCCGGGCGCTCACCCACCGATTGAGAGATCACGGTTCATTGCGCGCCGTCTTGTCAACCAACCAAGCGGAGGATGCATCCCTGTGCGCCCAAGCTCGAGCGCTGCCGTTGATGGCAGAGCGCAACCTCGCAGCCCAAGTCGCCGGGCAGGCGGCCGGTGCCTGGCAGTGCTCGGCCGAGGCGAGGCCCAAATACCACATTGTCGCCCTGGATTGCGGTATCAAATACAACGTGCTCCGAGCGCTGACCCGGCTGGGCTGTGAAGTTCTCTGCTTATCCGGTTTGAGCCCGCCGGAACAGATCCTCGAACATCAGCCGCGAGGCGTTCTGGTGGGCAACGGGCCCGGAGACCCCGCCGCCGTGGATCAGAGCATCCAGTCGGTCCGCTCTCTCATCGGCCAAGTCCCGATCTTCGGAATCTGCCTGGGGCACCAATTGATCGCCTGTGCCCTGGGCGCCGACACCTATAAGCTGAAATTCGGCCATCACGGAATAAACCACCCGGTGCGGAACCTGGCTAGTGGGCAGATCGAAATCACCAGCCAAAATCACGGCTTCGCCGTGGATGAACGATCACTGCCCAACGTGGGGGCCGTAGCCACGCACACGAATCTCAATGACCACACGTTGGAAGGGTTCGCCCACAAAACGCATCCGGTCTTCGCCGTGCAATACCACCCCGAGGCCGCTCCCCGCCCGCACGACTCTCAATATTTGTTTCGCCTGTTCCTGAAGATGATTGAAAGCGGCAGGGTTCCGGACGGGCTGGCTCCGGACCAAAGTCGACAGAGAAGCGGCGGCGGCAATAGTTCTCGGTCGGCCTGCGGGTGAAAAATTGGCCAGGCTCACAGTCTCCGAGTTGCCGCTTTCCGACGCACAACGAGCCCATAGGTCATTGATGCCAAGGTCGTGTCCGGCTCCGCCACCTTACAGATATCGCCCCCTCCAACGTACAATTGGCATGTGTGATTCGCACAAACCACGGGCGGCATTAGGCAACACGATATCCCGTGACTCCTCAAGCGCTTCAGCGCGCTGGCCACCAGCATACCCGTAAGTTCCACGAGCGCTTCTGTGACGTCGCCGCATTCGTCGGACTCCTGATCCAAGAGCTGCGCGGCGATTTGTTGGCACACGCCTTCTGGCCGCTTCACGGCCCATCGCATCTTCATCCACGAACAGCTCAACGCGAGAATTAACCTCTAGGAGCCTGTCGGGCTTTTGGGGCGCATTTTTCTGCCACGGCGGTACTCTTCGGTGCATGGCTACCAGATTCGTCAATATCGATCGGAACACGCCCACGTTGTTGCCACCGGACCTGCGTGACTGGGTTCCGGAGGACGACATGGTTCACTTCGTCATCGAGGCCGTCGAGGGAATGAGTGTCCCGAACCTGAAGATCAACCATCGCGGCAGCGGTCGATTCCCAAGGAGATCGCTCGTCGGGAGCGGCTTCGCGATAAGATGCAGCAAGCCCGGCGAGAATTGGAGGAGCGGGCCAAATCGCGGGCAGAGACCCAGCGCGGAGACTACGAGGGAGCAAAAGGGGACAGGAACCTTTTGCCTGAAAGGCCCGGAGGGTGCTTCGCACAAAAGGTTCCTGTCCCCTTTTGCTCCAGGGGCGAAGCCAGGGCAAGAAGATCCAGCCGCCGAAAGACACGCCCGACGATCATGAGCAGATCAACCTGACCGACTCGGACAGCCGATTGATGCGGAAGAACAAACGGGAAGGCTACAAGCAGACATACAATGCCTAAGCGGCGGTCGATGTCCCGACGTACGTCGGGATTGATCCTGACCGACCATGTCAGCACGTGTGTCAGTGACGCCAACGAACTGGAACCAGCAGTCGGAAATGTTCCGGATTCGGTGGGTCAGGTGTCATCGGCGCTGGCTGACACTGGTTATGTGAACACCGAAGCGTTTGAGCGTCTGGAAGAAGACGGCATGGACCTGTACGTAGCGGTAAGCCGAAATGAAAGCCATTCGCAGCGGCGTTACGACTATCGCCCCAAGTCCGTCACCCACACGCCGCCGAAGGTCGTGAAGGATCCCCGCTTGTTGGCGATGCAAGAGAAACTGAAGACCGAGGCGGGCCGAAAGTTGTACGCCAAACGCAAACAGACGGTCGAACCGGTGTTCGGAATCATCAAAGGCGTCATGGGTTTCCGCCAGTTCCTGCTTCGCGGGCTGGAGCAGGTCAGCGGTGAGTGGGATGTCGTGTGCCTGGCGTACAACGTCAAACGGCTTTGGGCGCTCAAAGCGGCCTGATAAGACAGCAGGGAGTTCCCTGCACCCACTGAACGGGGCGCAAAAGCGGTCGAACACCCCAAGGCTCGCGCTGCAGTTCGCTACAACCCCGAACGCGCACCAATTCCAAAGCAACCGCGCCGGCTTCCGCAGCCGCGCAACACGCGACTGCTCGACGCCAAGCCCGA
>JAZGDL010000383.1:0-3367 GCA_036477795.1 Phycisphaerae bacterium | reverse complement strand
AGTTCGGCGAGGTCCCGCCGCTAAACGCGCAAACCTAGCGGTTTAGTTTCCCCAAGGCTTCTTGCCGAGACTGGTTACACTGGTCACTTCGGTCACGCTGCTGCAAGTGGCTCACGTAGTCCGCGATGTCGCAGCCCCGATGGGGTGGGATGTTAGCCGCCAAACGAAGATCGCGATCAGGGAGGGCTCCTAGGCCGTTGCAGAGGCCATGCCGGCGGCGGTTCGGGTGTAGCAGAGTCAGTCAAGCGCGGTGGTGTTTTTCCGCCCTGGGTGCAATCGATTGCACCAAAGTGATCGGGCTTGTCGGGCTTCGGTTCGGATCGGGGTCCGGTATACCACCAGCTTCCGATATTCCAGCGCCGATGTCCGCTTTCGTGCCGTTTAGGTCCGCTTTACCCCCAGGAGCAGACATTCCGAGGCCCACGCTGGACTTCCGCTTGTGACCCAGAGCGGTCATTTGGGGGTTTGATCAGCAAACCAACTTGAACCGAAAATCAGAGTATTGGATACCCCTCAAAGAGCACCCGAGCAAGATTTCAACGCACCATCTCGTGGGCTGTTTCTGGGTTCTGCGGATCGTGTGACGAGTGTCTAATAACACTAATCGGAGTGGACGCCGCTTCCCGCTTTATCTCCGGTAAGTCGGGAGAAACGCTGCGCATTAGCGTAACCATAAAATAATCGGCAGCCGGATGGTTTGTAAATCAACAAATTGTCGCCAAAGGTTTTCTTAAATTAACTTTTTGTTTAACAAAACATCAAGAAATCCACGGCATAATTACGACATGGCCAGCGTCCGCCTGCGGGGTCGGCGGATTGACACGTGAGGGCTGCGATGACCAAGCCACAGCAATCTCTGGAGAGACAGCACGAGCGGCTCGAACAGGAGACCCGTGAGGGGGTGAGCGATAACGCGTCCGTATCTCCGCGCAAGGCCCCCGGTGGCGAGCCTTGGGGCAATGACCACCCGGTCAACATTCGGTTGAGCATTCCGCTACTCGTCGGGCGCTATTACGTGACCATCGTGGCGGGCAAGGAGCGCCGCAGCGGCGAACGCCTGGCAAGTGAGCGCAATAAGCATCCTCTGATGAAGCTTGGCAACATCGTTGTCATGGCTGCTTGTGGAACCATCTGCGGGCTTGTCGCTCTTTCGATGTTCCAGCTCGCAACCGCTTATGTCCTATTGCGCTCCGGCGCGATGGTACTCGGCCAATGAAGACGCGCTTCAATCGGGCCCTCAAGGCGGCCCTATTCAGACCCATCCGAGCAACGCGGGGCATTGCCGGCTCGTGTTGGCGCAGCGAGCGCGGCGTGGCGGCGATCGAGTTCGCGATTGTCGTGCCGTTCGTTCTGTTGGTGCTGGCCGGGATCATCCAGTTCGGTTTCGTCCTCTTTCTCCAAAGTCACGTGTCGGATGTCGCCCGAGACACGGCTCGCCGCGTCGCCGTTGGAGAATTCGAGCAGGCGGAAGCTGTCCAATATGCCCAGAACTCGCTGCTCAACTGGGGCGTGACGTACACTGTCGCGGTGACACTTCCCGATCCCGACGTCGTTGTGCAGATTTCGTTGCCCATGTCGCAGGCGGCGCTGATCGACCTTTTGGGAGTCTTTCAGTCCGGCACACTGGCGGCGACGGCGACGGCGCGGGCGGAATGAGCGGCCATGGTGCGGTGGCTCCAAATCGGCCGGGTTCGCGGAAATGTAGCGGCTTTCCTGCAAGACCAGCGCGGCTCGATCCTCACCATTATGGGGTTCGGCCTGGTCGTGGCAGCCGGGTTCACGGCCCTAGCGGTCGATATGAGCTACCTGTATGTCCTGAAAGGTAGGCTGCAGACGACCGCAGACTTCGCTGTCCTGGCCGCCGTGACCCAGCTTCCCGACGAGGACGCGGCACGCACCATGGCCTCGGAGTATACCGCCAAGAACATGCCCGCGGCCAATCACGGCACGGTCCTGGCCAACGCCGACGTGGTGACCGGGAACTGGGACGCCGACACGCGGACCTTTACGCCTGCAGGGGACCCGGTAAATGCCGTTCGAGTGGTCACCCGGCGTTCTCAAGCGAACGGCAATGCGGCGGGGCTCTTCTTCGCCAGCATCCTGGGCTTCGACGAAATCGATATGCAGACCACGGCGATTGCAAGCTCTGAGGCCGGCGATTCCTGCATTATCGCGCTGGACCCATCGGTGGATGACGCCCTGCGGGTAGCGGGCAACGTTGACGTGACAATGTCCTGTGGCGTCCGAGTCAACTCGACTGGCAGCAAGGCGATTCGCCTGGCCGGAGGGGGGTGCCTCACGGCGTCGATCATCTCGGTTACCGGTGGTCATATCGGCGCCTGTATCAGTCCAGCACCGGACACCGACATGACCCCCATGGCCGATCCTCTGGCATATCTGAGTCCGCCCACGGACTTTGATGACGATGGTTGTACTTACACTGCGCTGGTTGAGGTAACGACCGATACTACCCTCAGTCCGGGCGTTTATTGCGGCGGAATCTCCATTAGTGATACCGCGAACGTCGATTTCGAACCCGGAAACTACACCGTGGGCGGCGAGGGGCTGGAAATCTCGGGTAGCGGGGCCGTGACCGGGGACGAGGTCATGTTCTATATCGCTCCGACCGCCACCGGGATCCCGTTTCATCACCACCAAGGGCCGGGAAAAACGGTCCACTTCGCCGGCTCCGCCAATATAACGCTCAGCGCGCCGACTTCGGGCGACTACAAAGACGTGCTCATCTGGCAGGATGCCGGTGTCTCGAGCGATCTCGAATTGGTGTTCAACGGCGGCGCTGATATGGAGCTCAACGGCGTCCTCTACGCCCCGAACCACCAACTTCGTTTCGCGGGGAACGGCGACCCCGGCGGTGCGACGAGCATTGTTGCGCGGACGGTGGAGTTAACCGGAAACGCCAACTTCGGTTCCAATCCCGAGACGGCATTGTTCGGGCCAGGTGGGGCGGGCGGCATTAGTCTCGTTCAGTGACGGGGGCACGGTCACTGAGATCCCGCCACGACCTGCGGTACTGATACAATTGCCGGTCTATTGGGGACTGCTCGCACAGATGACCAGCCGTTCCAGTCCAGGTGTCCGGGATCGCACCCTTTTCGGTGTCCCCGATGGGCTGAGTGATAGCCCCCGGAAACATCTGCTCCAAATCAGCCGCTTTCGAGTGGTATTCCGTACCACAGAACTGACCTGGTACGAACATTGGCACATGCCTTGAGAGTCCGCTTGTGGCTGAGGGTGTTGAAGAACTCGCGAGGGTCAGAATTATTGAAACAATGATTCAATATCAGTGGTGATGTGGAATCAATGTTGCTTCAAGCCCAGTCTACAGGAACGATAGTTGCACAAAACC
>JAZGDL010000382.1:0-4950 GCA_036477795.1 Phycisphaerae bacterium | reverse complement strand
ACCGCACCCTCAAGCTCCGAGGCCGGAACCCCACACAGACCATTGCCCACGCCCTGAAAACCTATCTGGCCACCGGCCAACTACCACCGCTTCCAGTTTGAACCATTACAGATGGCTGAACTCTTACACCTTTTTTATAATCCACGGAAACTGTGTGCTGCCGGCCGCTTACCAAATCGGTCCCCGTAGCCGTCACCATGCCGTTTGCGTCAATGGCATACTCCACCTGAATACGTTCCGTCCGCTTAGACTCATGGGGCAGGTTCTCCAGGACAAACTCGCCGATGAGCAAGCAATCGTCACGGTCTGCGTCTGCTTCACCTTGGAGAATCTCGATTTGCACCGCTGTTTGATCCTCATATTGCAGATAGAAGCGATCCGTTCGTTGGCACGGTATCGGGGTGTTCTTCGGGATGATCACTGCGTTGGCGAGCCGCTCTTTGGCGCTGGATGTGTCTACCACGCAGCACCCGACATCATGAGCGCTCACATCGCGCATGAAAACGTCGGGAGACGGGATGACCTGGCCGCGCAGGGTTGCGGTTCTTCCCTGCCGAGCCATTTCGGTGACACTCGCCAGGGCGGCACCGTAGGCAACAGCCTTCTCCGGGTCGATATCTGTGCGAGGCACTAGCCCGGTGTGGTCCGCAACCTTATCCTGGATGACCGGCAATCTCGAAGTGCCACCCACCATTAACAAACGATCGATTTGCTGTTTCTTGCGACCTGCCCTGGCAACGGCACGATCAAGTGCATCCAGCGACTGCTGCACGAGCGGGGCGATTGCCTTGTGGAACTCATCCCGCGTGACCTTGACGATGACCTGACGGCCCTTGTAGCCGGCCACGATTGGCACTTCCGGACGGTTACCCAGCGAGATTTTGGCCGCCTCGACACGCTGCGCCAGATCAGGGAAGAACAGAGGATCCGATTGAGGAGTGGGCATTTCACCGCACGCAGCCGCGACCTCCTCGAGCACGCGTTGTCTCAAGCATTCGTTGATATCATTGCCGCCGAGCCGGGCTACCCCTTCGGTGGCGAGGACAGTAATCTGCGATCCGTCAACCCGGAGAACGCTGACATCAAATGTTCCGCCGCCAAAGTCATAGACCAGGAGCGTCTTCCCGCCGCCGGGCTTGTCGACCCCGTATGCCATGCCCGCCGCGGAGGGCTCGGCCAAGAGCAGCGGGATGGTGATGCCGTTGCGTTCAAACGCCTCCAAGAGCGCCTGCTTCGCATCGTCCCTGAAGTTCGCCGGGCAGGTCGCGATCGCCTCGGTGATTTCAATGCCGAGGACGTTCTCGGCGTCCTTTTTGAGGGCGGCGATCAGGGTTGCGGTGGCGTCCGTGGGCATGAACGACGTGCCAGCCACAAGGCTTTCGGTGGTTCCCAGCTTGAGCTTGAAGTTGCTGACGTAACGGGCCGGGTCGACGAACCCCTGCTCCACCGCATCCGTGCCGATCAGCGGTTCGCCTAACTCGGCGAGATAGATGGCACTCGGTGTTGTGGGCTCACCACGGGCATTGTTGATGATTGACGCCTTGCCCGTGGGGTCAACGCGGCCAACCTTGCATTGTGTTGTTCCAATATCAAATCCAGTCATTCTCAAACCTCCCTTTCGTTGTGTACGGTTGAACTGAGTATGTAGACGGTCACATACTCTGGGCGAATTATCTTGCTGTCGCGCCTATAGCCTGGCAGCAGGCGCTTGGCGATGCGGCGATCAAGCCGCGCATCCTCGATGTGAACAGGCTTGATGCATTTCTGCTCGCTGGGATCAAAGGCATCGCCGGGATGATGGAATGCCTCGACTCCGAAGTTGGCCAGGAGGGCTTCGAGCTCCAACAGGTCGGCTTTCCGGGCTTCGAGCAGATGGCGGAGCGCAAGGGCGGCATCCAGGTGCATGTCTTGGGGATGCCCGCTGAGGAGGCGCTGCAGCCTTGTGGTTTCCCGACGGCAACGGTCCGCGGCGGCGATTACAGAGCGGAATACGGGATAGAGACATTCACGTTCATGGAACTGTTCGGTCAGTTTACGACAACGGTCATGCATCTCGGTCAGGACGCGTTTTTCTGTTTTCAGCTCGCCGATTTCCGCGGAGACCGCTGAAAGGTTCCCGTCAAAGCGCCTAATCTCAGACGCGAGACCGTCGAGCCGTTGTGCCAAGGCAGCGAGTGCTCCACTTACATCGAGAGCGGGCGCTGTTCCCGGCGGCCTGGCAGAATCCTCTGCCTGATCGAACAGAGTCTGTGCATTTCCTGGAGCAGCGGACGCCCTTGCATGCCGGCGATGGAGCGGCCGCCCGGACTCGGGTTTCTGCGGCGATGTATCCGTGGGTCGAGTCATTGCGGTGTCTCTTTTTCTTTGTGACAGAACGTTGTCATCAGTCATAGCGCGATTCCCCCTTGCGCGTCGGAACTGTCAAAAGGCGGTGGCTGATCGAATTCCGGCTCGAGGCCGAGGTCCGGCGATGGCGACGGGTCATGCCCCGACGCCGCACCGATGTGATCAACCGGGAACGACGGGCCGATCTCATCCGCGATCACTGGCGGCGCGTCGGCATCCGGATCGACCGCAGGCGTTCCAGGAATGTCAAGAAACAGAGCATCGGTTCCGGACGCGGTAATCTCGTGGGCTTGCTCGGGTGCGAGTTCTGCGTCATGCGGGTAGATTGCCTTGGGTTCCACGGCGATCCGCGTTTGAGAATCTGGCTGCTCGACGTCATACTCAATGGTCGCGGGCAGGTCGCTGAGATCGCCCCTTGCGCGGACGTCAAGCCCACCGGGCCATTCCTCCTTGGAGTAAGTATTCGTGTTCCTTCGGCGTTGGCACTGTCGGGTCAGGGACGCCGGCGTCAGGCGTTGGTGGCGGGGTGAAGTTGGTTGTTGAGTGCCGTGGATCCACCGACGCGTAACGGGCCGATGTATCGATGATGCGGTAAGAGTGGAGTCCGGAGCCGTCCCCTCGGCCGAAGCTGCCGCGACCCGTCGGACGAAAAGTTCCCCGGAACCAACGGGCTACCGCCCTCACCCGGATTGAGAGACCGGTCGCACGGCGCCGAACCGCGAGGAACCAGTAGCAGATCCTTCTCCTATGATCGAAGTGCGGACAGGTTCCGTCCTCGGTGCAATCCTTAGCCGGGTCAAGGTGTTGCCCGAACTTGTAGCAGACGTTTGGCACGGGCTTGTTCGGATGCTTCCTGGTCATTTTTTGGTCGCCTTGTCGAGTTTCTCGTAGAGGTCGCAGCGTTCGTAAAACAGCTCACTTGCGATGCACCACTGGAAGAGGAAGGTTGCGAAGAGGAGCAGGGCAGACGGCACGCGAATCCACGGCGTGCCGCCTTCCAGGCAGTCCAGCAACGTCAAGCACGCCACGACGGGCAACGTAAACATCCAGCGCGGCATCGTAGTGTCTCCCTACTGGCGTTCTTTCTCTTTGAGTTTGCGTTCGAGTTCGTCGACACCATCGCTGAATGTGTGGGCGGTGTACCAGGTAACCACAAACAAGCAGAAGGTGACGACGGTGCATGACAGGCGGACCCACCACACCTCCCCGTGCAGGATCGTCAAGACGGACGATAGAAGGATTAGAGACAGCAGCCACGCGTTCATGTGGCACATCAGCGCTCTCCTTCTCGGTTGATAGGATCCTCGCGACTGCTGCCGGAAACGTGTAACACAGGCGTGTCACGCAACGACGGTTCTCCCCCACGGCCCCCGCGGACCGAGGCGATTCGGTAGAGCTTTGCCGCCTCCGGATCCGACTCAACCCACTCTGTCAGCTCGTGGAGCATTTCGCGTAGCTTGGGTTGGAGCACCCCGCTACAAGCGTCAGAAAGCAACTCGATCCGGAACCGTTCGACGCACATTCCGATCCGCCCCGACAATTCCATGATCTCCTCGACCACGCCTTGGGGCCCGCGGATCGCGATCCGGTTGGGCATATCCGCCGGCGTGAAGACATCCACGCCGCGGCAACGTGCGATTTCCTTGACGCTCGCCGCGACGGCTTGCCTAGGCACTGGAAAGACGCAAAGGGGCATGTCCTCGGTCATGACAATCTCCTGCCGCCCGGAGCACCGTGAACACGATGTGCTCACGCTACGCAACCGATCCCGTGCGCCGTACCAACCCGTCCCCATTGGGCTTGGAAAACAACGACGCTATCTTTTCTCCCAAGTTGGGATCGTTAGCCGCAGCTACCAGATCCAAGGACCACGTTGCTGCCTCCAGCAGTTCCGTGCTCGCGTACATCCGGCCGTGCTTGATCCCACGCCCATCGATCCACTCTGGATAACTGAAATGGGCAACCATCGTTGGTTTCCCCAAGCCGGAGAGGACACGTGCGAGTGGTGCGAAATCGCCGTCTCCCGCGACCAACACGCATGCGTCACAACGGTCCTCACACGCAAATCTCACCGCATCAACGGCCAACGCGACGTCGACACCTTTCTGCGAGAGCTCGTATGCCTGATCACCTGGGTGAGTCGCTGGTTTAGCCTTCTCGATCAACGGTAGATAGTGTGGCACGATCCCCGTTTTCAGCAGCTCCATCTCGAAACGGCGTTCTTTTTCAAGCGATCTGCCGTTCACGGCGCGTGTGCTGGCACGGCCGTCATAGAAGTGCGCCTGGACGATCTTTGTGAGCTTTGGTGAGGTCCCGATCCGGTTCGCCGCCTCCGTTGACAAGAACCGATGAAGCTCAGACAAATCGATCCAGCCCTGCCCCATGTAGTGCCGGAAGTACGTCCGCCCGCGAATGAAGTGTGCACCGTCATAAAGCACTATGACTCGCAGCAATTTGCTTGACCCACGATTCCAACCGTTTCTCCTTTCACGTCGTGACCTCATGGTCACCTTGCTACTCCGAATCTGCTGTAATCCTTGAAGAGGAGGCGACTAAGGCTGCCTTCTCCTCACCGCCGCGTTGCCGCTCCATTTCACCTGTGGC
>JAZGDL010000381.1:0-8503 GCA_036477795.1 Phycisphaerae bacterium | reverse complement strand
TTGCCTTGGCCGGCGTCTTCGTTACCGTGCTGGCCTTCACCCCACTCCCCAAGCTGCCACTGCTGGGTCTGGCAGCCGCCACCATTTCGCTGAGCGTGGTTTTGAGCAAGACCAAGAAGGAGGCCGCCCAGCGCGTGGCCAGGAGCAAGGAAAAGGCCAAGCCCGCTGAACGTCCCGAGGATCTGATCATTCCCGATTCCCTGGAGGTGGAGGTGGGCTACGGTTTGATCAAGCTGGTTGATCGTAAACAGGGCGGCGACCTGCTGGACCGCATCACCAACATGCGACGCCAGATCGCTCAGGAACTGGGTATCGTGGTGCCGCCGGTCCGCATCCGCGACAACGTCCAACTCCAGCCCAACCAGTACCGAATCAAGCTGCGCGGCAACAAAGTCGCCGAAAGCGAGGTGCTGCCCGGTCACCTGTTGGCCATCGATTCAGGTACGGTCACCGAGCGCATCGGCGGGGTCGAGACCACCGAGCCGGCCTTCGGTCTGCCCGCGGTCTGGATCACCGAGGAGCATCGCGCCGTCGCCGAACAACGCAATTACACCGTGGTGGAGGCCACCAGTGTCGTATCCACCTTCCTAACCGAGACCATCAAGCGCCACGCCGACGAGCTGCTCTCGCGCAACGAGCTCAACCGCCTGCTGGACGCCCTGAAGGAGCGCTCACCCAAGCTCGTCGAGGAACTCGTGCCCCAGGTGGTCAAACCCGGCGAGATTCAGAAGGTGCTGCAACTGCTCCTGCGCGAGCGCGTGCCCATTCGAGACCTGGAAGCCATCATAGAGACGATCGGCGACTGGAGCCCGCGAACCAAGGATCCCGACGTGCTGGTCGAGTACGTGCGGACCGCCCAGGCCCGCACCATTTGTGAAATGTACCGCGGTCCTGATGGAAGTATCGGCTGCATTACACTCGATCCGGCACTTGAGGAAACCGTCGCAGCCCATCTCGAGACAACCGAGCGCGGCACCTTCTGGTCCATGCCGCCCGACATGCAGAATAGAACCGTCACAGCTATTCGAAATGAGGTCGAGCGCGTGATCCCCACCGTAGAAGGACAAACACCCGTGATTCTCTGTGCCCCGCGCATCAGGCTTTGGGTGCGGCGCATGATCGAGCCGGCCATGCCGCACGTGCCGGTGCTGTCGTTCAACGAAATTGTCCGCGGTGTCGCGGTGGAGACGCGTGGAATGGTCGTGTTAAGCAATGAAACCTAGAGTATTTCGAGCCGGTAGCATGGCGGAGGCGCTGGCCCAGGTAAAACGCGACTTTGGCAACGAAGCGGTGATCCTGCACACCAGGAGTTTCACCGAAGGCGGCGTTTTGGGCTATCGCGGGCGCCAAATAGTGGAAATCACCGCTTCAAAAGCCGCTTTTTCCTTGCCCCGCCGCTCCACGCCGGGTAACGTCACACGCAAGACGGAGGCCGAAAGTACGGTAGAAGGAGCTACCAAATTGGTTTCCACCAGCGATGCCCCGCAGAAGCCCACGGATTCGAATCCGTGGGTCAAGCTCGCGACACTCTCCGGCGAGATCGGCGCCCTTAAGTCCGCCGTTACGGAACTTGTCTCAGAGACGCGAGCCGTCCACGATCCGACGCTCCCCGAAAAGCTCCGTGAGGCCCATCAACGGCTGATCGCCGCCCAGGTCGCTGACGACGTCGCCGGTCAACTAGTGCGCCGGATTCGATCACAACTTACCCAACATGAGTTGCACAGCCCCGCCGTGATTCGCAAGCAGCTTGCGTCCTACGTCGAGTCCATGCTGCCGGTGGCTGACCCGGTCAAGCTCCGCGCCAACGAGAAACCGTCGGTCATTGCCCTTGTCGGACCCACCGGGGTCGGCAAGACCACCACCATTGCCAAGCTGGCCGCCGGGTACCGGTTGCGGCAGAATCGTGACGTTGGCCTGATCACCATCGACACCTATCGGATCGCCGCGGTTGACCAACTTCAAACCTACGCACGCATCATCGACGTGCCGCTGGAAATCGTGGCCAGCGCCGACGAAATGCGCGCCGCCCTCAACAAGATGGGCCGCTGCGACGTGATCCTCATTGATACGGCAGGTCACAGCCCCAACGATGAGACCAGGCTGACGGAACTTTCCGAGTTGGTCCGCTCCGCCGACCCTCGGGAGGTGCATCTGGTGCTGGCTGCCAACTGCGGCACCGGTGTACTGAATCAGGCCTTGGATCGCTACAATCGCATGGGCGTGAACCGGTTGATCTTCACCAAGCTTGATGAGGCCGTCGGGTTCGGTGTGGTGCTGAACTGCCTGCGGCGGGCCGAGGCTAAGCTGTCGTACATCACCACCGGGCAGGAGGTGCCCGATGATATCCAGGTCGGGCGCGGGTCCCGGCTGGCCGATCTGATCATCGACGGGTCAGACCGGTGGCCGTCGGAGCGCAAGCGAGGTGCTGTGGGACCGGCTTTCCAGCCGGTCTCTCACACGTGATCGCCTGAGATGATTCCCATGGGAATCGGGAACACCAATCCGTCACCACGCGATCAAGCGGCCTCCCTGCGCCGTCTTGCGGCCGCCGAGGATGGCTCGCGGGGGTTCACCATCGCCATCACCAGCGGCAAGGGCGGGGTGGGCAAGACCAGCATTGCCGTGAATCTGGCGGTGTGCCTGGCTGGTGCCGGGCGGCGGGTGACACTCGTTGACCTGGACACGGGATTGGCCAACGCCGACCTTCTGCTCAACGTTCAACCTCGTTATAACCTCGCCGACGTGGTGTGCGGCCGGCGCACGGTCTCCCAGATCACCTTCGACGCGCCGGGCGGAATACAATTCGTACCGGGCGCGTCGGGCGATGCCGCCCTGGCGGACATGAGCCCCCGGCAACGCAGCGAACTGGTCCGTCAGCTTCGATCGCTGGCCGACACCTGCGATTTTGTGGTGTATGACTGCGGTGCGGGCATTTCGCAAAGTGTGCTGGCCTTCGCCCGCATGGCAGACGGCGTAACGGTTGTGAGTACATCCGAACCAACGTCCCTAACTGACGCCTACGCAATAATTAAGCTCCTGGTAAGAAGAAGATATCACGGTTCGATTCGTCTTCTGGTGAACATGGTCCAAGGCCGCGTCGAAGCCAGACGCACGTTTGCCCGCGTTGCAGAGGTGGCGGAAAGATTTTTGAACTTTAGGCTTGCGGACGGTGGGTATGTGCTTCAAGATAATCATGTAGAGCTTGCGGTGCGCGGTCGCACACCGATGGTGTTGAGCTATCCGCGCTGTCCGTCGAGTATCTGCATGATGGCCTTTGCCGCACGTTTGCTTCAGGCGAGCGCCGCGAAGGTTCCGGCTCGCAACGGCGGGCTGGTGGCGAAGTTTGTTGGGCTTTTTGCGTGAATGCTGGCGCGGCACGCGCGCCGTCGGTACGGATGTCGTCGGCGTTAAACAACGGTTGCATGAAAACCGCGGACGGACTCGAAAGGCCTTGTCTTGGCGGCGCGATCCGTGTTTTATCCCGAGCCGTATACTGATGGCGCAGTGTTCGCACGGAGGTGATGGGTGACGGCGCCTCGTACTATCGCGGCGGCGCTGGGGCTGCTCGGCTTTTGCGTGAGCATCTTCGGCGGTCTTTGGGTTGGAAACCCCGCTATGGTGGTGCTGTCGCGCGCGCTTTTGGCCATGGTGCTGTTCGCGATTATCGGCCTGGTGACCGGCTGTGCCGCCCGCATTGTCGTCCGGGAATACGTGGCCGACCGGGAGCGGGCGCTTCTGAGGTCCGAAGAAGCACCGGAAGAAAACAAAGAATCGTTGCAGCAGGAGAAAACGTTGAGCGAGACCGATGCGGAACCGATGGGTACGTGATCGGCTGCTCGCGTCGGGCAGTGTGGGACCGGCTTTCCAGCCGGTCAAATGACAGGCTGGAAAGCCTGTCCCACATCGTGCGTCGACGACCGCCCCGCAGCGGAGTGGTCGGGGAAAAACGGGCAACAGTCAAGGAGCGGTGAGTATGCAGACGTCCAAGACCAACGATCGCATCGGCGAACTCTGGCTGGACTACAAGGCAACCGGTTCTGCGGAACTGCGCAACCAGCTTGTTGAGAACTATCTGGGGATCGTGAAGTACAACTCTGAGCGGATCGGCGCGAAACTCCCCGACGAGGTGGATGTGGCCGATCTGGTCTCCGCCGGCGTCTTCGGGTTGGTGGACGCCATTGAATCGTTCGACCTTTCGCGCGGGGTTAAATTCGAGACCTACTGCGCCCCGCGCATTCGCGGCGCCATCCTTGACGAATTACGTTCCATGGACTGGGTGCCTCGTCTGGTACGCAGCCGGGCCCACAAGTTGGAGCGGGCCACGCAGGACCTGGAGGTGCAGTACGGGCGGCAGCCCACGGAAAAGGAACTCGCCGGCCACATGCGCCTGCCTCGTGAGGAGTTCCAGCGGCTGATGCGCGACGCCAAGGCGGTCTCCGTCGTCTCCTTGTCGCGCAAGCAATATGAGACGGACTCCAGCCGGGAGGTTTGTGAGATCGATATCCTTCAAGACAAGCGCAGCTCCAACCCGGTGGAGGAGGCCCAAAAGCGAGACCTGAAGGAGTTGATCACCCGCGGCTTGTCCCGGGCGGAGCGACTGGTGCTCATCTTGTACTACTATGAGCAGATGACCATGAAGGAAATCGGGCTGACCCTCGATCTGTCGGAAAGCCGGGTCAGTCAGATGCATTCTTCGATATTGGCCAGGCTCAAGTCACAGATCAGGCGCACCGGCGCGTCCACGGGCGCCGATGGGCGGCGCCTCCTGGTCGCGGAAGAATGGGCCAGCAGGAGCTGAACGGCTGGCGTTGATGGGGTTCGTCGGCCGATACGCAAATGGGCCCGTTTGGCTGAGGCGCACTGTTAGGGAGTGCGACCATGTCGGAAATCCCGCCGAACATTTCCAGCTCCGGCGCTCAGGCTGGTTTTCAGCAGGCCGAAGCAGCCAGGATCCGCGACGCCGAGCGCGCCGGCCAGCGAGCGGCCGCTCGACGCGGCGTGCAGGCGATTGACGACGCCGGCTCCACCATCGAAACCGGCGACGAGGACACCGCGGTCTTCGCCGACGCCGAAGGAGGCGGCGGACAGGGGCGATCCCCGGAGGAGGAGTCCAACGAAGCCCACACTCCGGAAGATCGAGAGCCCGATTCCGCCGGCGGCGTTTCGACCGGGCAGGATGGAGCACCGCACATAGACCTCCAAGCTTAGCATCACGTCGCTGATTTGTTTGCGAATTCCCCCCCAAAGCCCACGGATTGCAATCCGTGGGTCCGACGGCGCTCTCGGCGTCGGGTGGTCTTGGTCGATTGTGCGTCGATCGATTAGCATGTGCCTTATGAAGTTCACCAAGATGCACGGGACGGGCAACGATTATATTTTCGTCAACTGCCTCGAGGAGCGAGTGGACGATGCGCCGGCGGTGGCCCGGGCGGTGTCGGACCGCCATTTTGGGGTCGGCGCCGACGGCTTGATTCTGATCCACCCCTCGCAGTGCGCCGCGGTTCGCATGGAGATGTACAACGCCGACGGCTCGCGGGCCCAGATGTGCGGCAACGGCATACGCTGTGTCGCCAAGTACGCCTACGAGCGAGGCCTGACCGCTGATAAAAGTTTCCTGATCGAGACCGACGACGGGGTAAAGGTGGCGGAGTGCAGCGTTTCGGGCCGGAAGGTGACCAAGGTGCGCATCGACATGGGCGTTCCCCGCTTTGGGCCCTCGGAGATACCGGTGACGCTGGACGGCGACGCCGTAATCGATGTGCCCGTTGAAGTCCACGGCCGAAGCTTGAGAATGACCTGCGTGTCCATGGGCAACCCCCACGCCGTGTTCTTCGTCGACTCATTTGAGGACATCGCACTCGAAGAGGATGGTAGTGCCATTGAAGGTCACTCATTGTTTCCAGAGCGGGTGAACGTGCACTTTGTGGAGATCGAGGGGCGCCATCGGGTGGGCCTGTTGACCTGGGAGCGGGGTAGCGGCCGCACCCTGGCGTGCGGGACCGGGGCGGCTGCGGTGTGCGCCGCCGGGGCGCGTACCGGGCGGACCGGACGAAGTGTCACGGTCCGGGCCCAGGGCGGCGAGCTGGAGCTGGAGTGGGCGGACGATAACCACGTGTACATGACCGGCCCGGCGGTAGAGGTCTTTCGGGGAACGTGGTTGCAAAACGAATGAGCATCACAACTGTGCGGACTGCCTGCGAAGTGTCATGTCAAAGTTGCGAACCATCGACTTGTAAAACCAGCCCACCGTCAGCAGGTAGATGCCCACGGTGATTCCACTTCCCGCCGCCGACCACTTGCGAACGGCACCGAATTGTGCCGCCAGCTTCTGGGCCGAGCCGTCGAACAAACGCACCGGGTTCACCAACGTCTCCACGCCCGTAAACGGGGTGATGGGAGCGATGGCAGCCCCTACTACGCCGGCAGAGGTGACGATTGAATCGCAAACAAAGGTCACAATCAGACACCCCACCACCAGCAGGCCGATGCTCACCATCACCGACTGCACCGTTTTCTTGCTGTGCAGCGAAACATGCAGGCCCAGCATGCACGCCGCCGCCGCATAAGCCAGCAGGAGCCCCGCGGTCTCCAACGCCGCCTCGATCGGCACCACCGGATCGTCCGCGCCGGTGAACACACCGTGCAACCCCAAGACAAGGACCGTGAAGGTGGGCACCGCCACCAGCGGAAAGGTGAAGGTGATCAGCCCGCGCAGCTTGCCCCATACCACATACCGGCTGGTCAGCGGCGTGGCCAGCAGCAACTCCAGCGTTTGCGACTCCTTCTCCCTGGTCATGGAAGTGGCTGCGGTATTGGTGGCCGCCAGAAGAATCAACCCCAACTCGACCATCAGCACCACCGACAGCCACTTTCGCGTAATGGCTGCGTCACCCGAATCGATATGGGTCAACAGCAGTAGGATCGCCGTTAACAGCCCTCCCCCGATCAGGGCAATCTGCAGGAACCCGCGCACACTCGCTGACGCCCGCGTGGTGGCCTCGCGCCAAGCCACCGGATTGTTCCACACATGGCGCGGCTTGCGCCGGCGCTCGTCTCCGCCGCGGTGCAGCACGCGGTTGGCCAGCGACTGCCACAATCCGCCTTGTGTCTCCTTCGGCCGGCGAACAAACAGCGCCGCCACACCGGTCAGCATCAACGACAGCAAGAGCGTCAACACCACATACGCTCGATGGGGAAAGGCGAGAAAGTAAAGGGTGATAGCACCGTGATCACCGAGCATCGCCGTCTCTGGAGCCGGAATACGATTCAGGGCCACGTCCAAAGCAAGAAACGGGTGAAAGGCCGCCAGCCAACTCAACCGCTCGCCGTCCACGTTCGCCGGTGCTTGGGCAATCCAGGTAACGTCCCACTTGCCCAACGCGTACACCGCCGCCAGATACAGACCGATCATCAGATAAAACGAAAAAATCGTCCGCTGCGTCCCCACCCGGATCATGCTGATGCAGATAGCCAACGAGCCGGTCAACACCGCTGTCGCCCCGGCGATGGCAAAGCTCTGTATGATCTGTGCCAGCGTAACCCCGCCGTATACCATAGTCAGCAGGAAGATGGGCAGCCCGGCCAGCAGCAACACCAGCAGAAAGTACAACCGGCTCATCAGCGAACCCAGCACGATTTGGGCGTTGGACAGCGGCGTGGCCAGCAGAATGTTGAACGTCTGGGCGTCGCGTTCCTGGGTGATGGCGCCGGCAGTGAACACCGGCGCCAAGAAGCACATCAAGGACAGTTGCGTGATCGACGCCCACATGAACACTGTGGACGCCCCCTTGGCAAGGTCAGCCAGCGTAGACACCGACCCGCCGACGTCGGCTACCATGGTCACCAGCACCACAAACAGCAGCACCCCCAGGTAGCCGATGCGCATCCAGAGATGCCGCACCCGCCGCGAACCCCCGTGCACCACCCGCACCAGAATGGGATTCGCCGGAATCAACCGCCAAAACCAAAGCGACAACCGTTCGAGAACGCCGGACAATCTTGTCAACCCTTTCGAGCAGAAGTGCTGAGACTCAAGAAATCCCAGCAGCCCAAAAGAACCGTAATCTATTGTTACTTATAGAGTTACAGTACGCCGCATTTGTGCCCTTTGTCACGTTGAACTTGACCCTCGGGTAAGGAAAGTCGATAATACTAGCGCGACCAAGACAGCCGCTTCGGCGACTGGTGGGGTTACGTCCCCCTTGGCCGCAGCTTCTATTTTGGGGTGGGCCATTCGACAATCTCCACGAAGCGATCCTCAATCCGTGCGAAATCTTTGATTGCCTGTCCCCTTATTGCACCAGCCCCTTGGTCAAACGCATGAAGGCGGTCTCCAGATTCACCTCCTCCTCTTTGATTTCGCGAATCTTGAAGTTGTTCTTGACCAGGGCCGACGCGATGTGCGAAAAGTCATGGGTCTGTTCATCCAGTTCCAGGACGATCGCTCCGTCCTGCTCCTCAATCGATCGCACACCGGGAAGCTTCTGCAACAGCAGGGCGGCCA
>JAZGDL010000380.1:0-3652 GCA_036477795.1 Phycisphaerae bacterium | reverse complement strand
CTACAGGGTCGAATGGAACGGGTGTTGGGGTTACCGTGGGCGGCGTCCCGCCTCGGCGGAACTTGCCCACGGCTACTGTAGGTCAGCCTTTCAGGCTGTATCAGCGTGGGGCGCTGAAGCCGCCGATAGTGTCACGCACCCGAACGCTTACGCCTACTTTTCCTGGTCGCCCGGGTTCTTTCGCCCGGGTGAGCGTAGATTACCCGGCCTCCAGGCTCCGAAGTGGGGCGGTTGGTCGGCGGCCTGTTGCTCTTCTTCCAATTCCAGAAAGCGCCGGCGCTGCGCGCTATCCAACACAGCCATTACTTTTTCACGATACTCTGCAGTAACGGCACTACGGCCTTTGGGATCGTTGAGCGTTTGGGCGAAGGTGCTTCCCAATTCCTTGGTGATCGCCCGGACTTTTTCGAGCTGCTCCTCGGACATATCAAGCTGGCGAAAGGCGGAGTTGATCGACCGCAGGCCGTCTTTGCCCCCTGCTCGAAGAGTGGCCCAACGTCGCAGATGGAAGGCCATCTTACGGTACCGTTTGGCCTGCTGCTCGTTAAGCTCAGCGATGACCCTCTCGTTGAATTGTGGACCGACTTGCCGCAAGCGCGACCTGGCGGAATGCATCTGCCGCAGTTCATCACGCAAGGCGCGGAGACGCTCCTCATCACCGGCCTGCTTCGCCTCTTTGAGTTCTTCCCGTATTTTCCTCCCCCGCTGGGCATTGGCCTCTTGCGACTCCTCCATTTCGCGGATGATCTTCTTCAGTTCAACAAGGTGGTCTTCGAACAGCTCGTCGATCACCTTGGCCTGCTTCTCGTCGAGGTCGAGGGTTTCACGGACCTGACGGTGCAACTGGCGAGTGGCCCGGATTTCGCCGCGCGTGCGCCGCGGGGCATCGGCTTTGTTCCCTCCGGGTTGGTCCTGGGCGGTCGAGGGGCCGGCAGCCGTGATGACCACACAGGCTGCCAGGAAGATCACCGGTGCCGCAAGTTTCTTCGGCATTGTCGCTCTGCTATCGTTTCGCCATACGTATGTTCTCATGGAACAATCTCCGATCATAACATTACTGAATTCAACATGCGCCAACCGCGTCACAGCATTCTAACACGAGGCGTCTATCCTATCGAGTCTCACACGGCAGGCCAACTCTCGGCGTGCAAAAAGAGGTTTATCGGGGAAAAGTGCGATGGCCGACCGGGGGCCGGCTTCAGCCGACCGGTGCTCGGGTGGGGGACCAGGGGACCACACGGGTTCGGACGAAACACCCGTTTCCTACGCTCCGCCTTGGGCGCACTAGGTGTTTAGCGTGTTTGTGCTCGATTCCGAGCCCCGAGCGCAAGCGACGGGTGGGCGTAGTTACCCCGCGCTGGCGCTTGGGGCTCGGATCCGGCGTTCGGTTCGTCAACCTGCGTCGCCCAGTACGCTAGACACATACTGGGCGAAGGATGGGGGGCCCGCTGTGCGTCATTGACAACTGGCCTTTTACCTGAAGATGTGCATCATGTTGACGAGGACGGTCATTCAAGCGGGAGCGAGGGTGTTGATACATAAGGCACGAAGGGGAGCCGTCACTCTTTACTCTTCCGGCGTCTGCCAAACGGCAAGCCACTTCGGGCGACTGCGTGCGGAAGAGACGAAAGGACGAAGGGACGAAGGGACGAAGGATGTGTAGCGCTGCGACGACGGAATCGTCAATCGTCAATCCGCAATCCGCAATCCGCAATCCGCAATTGAAAGCGTATGATGCACTTGCACGTTGTCATCGCGTTTGCACTCTTGATCTGGTGGGCGCGTGACCTGCCGGTGGGGCCGCTCATCACCTCCACGGCGGGATCATGGGCCGTGGTATTGGGGCAGTTGTTCCTGGCCTGGCTGCTGGCCCGGACGGCGTCTTCTTCGGCGATGCGGGCGCTTGCAAACCACCGGGATGGCGTCCACCATGCCCAGCACTGCCATCACCGCAACGTGATGATACTGCGTGGATTCGTGCTGCTCACCTTTGCCGCAGATCTCATGCTGACGAACTGGCCGGCGATCATCAACGGTCAAGCTCTCCTGGCGAAGGTCCCAGCCCTTTCCGAATTGATCATTCTTAGCCCGTTTCTGGCTGCGACCGTGCTGGTGCTGTGGGCTGGCTATCCGATCGATCGGGCCCTGCGGCGATCGATTGCGGATGTGTCGGTCTGGCACGGCGCCGGGCCTCAGAAAGTCTGGGGCATGAGAACCTATCTCGATTTCAACATACGCCATCAACTGCTGACCGTGCTGGTGCCGATGACGATCATTCTGATCTTCGTCGATCTGTCGTACGAATACGAGAGCGAGATTGTCCGCGCCGTCCCCATTCCCTGGCTTCCGGATATCATACTGGGAATGGCAGCGGCTGGGGTTTTTGTGATCGCGCCGTGGTTTCTGAAACGCATCTGGACCACCGAACGGCTTCCGGACGGTCCCTTGCGTCGGAATCTGGAGACGGTGTGCAAGCGGATTGGGATAAAGTGCCGCGACATCCTGGTCTGGCGTAGCGGCGGCATGTTTGTAAACGCGGCGGTGATGGGTCTTTTCGCGCGCGTACGGTACGTGATGCTGTCGGACGGGCTGTTGGAATCGATGAGCGACAAGCAGATCGAGGCGGTTTTCGGCCATGAGGCCGGGCACATTCGACACAGGCACATCCCCTTCTTCCTTCTCTTTGCGCTGGCCAGCATGCTGATCGCTTCGGGCTTGATGGAACTGGTCTTTCGCTGGGGGATGGATGGCCCGGGAGCGAACCGCGTTAGCCCGTTCGTCATTCAACTGAGCGGTTTTGCAGCGGTGTCGGCCATGTGGGGTTTCGGGTTCGGTTTCGTGTCGCGCCGGTTCGAGCGGCAGGCGGACCTGTTCGGTGCCCGAAGTGTTTCACCGCAGGAGGATGCCCGGTGCCAGGTGCCGTGCAGCATGCACCCGTGCGAGGGTGAGTCGCCGGGTTGTTCGAAGAGTCTCTGCGCCACCGGAGCACGCATCTTCGTCTCGTCGCTGGACCGCGTGGCCCTGCTCAACGGCATCCCCCTCGAGGAGCCCAGTTGGCGACATTCATCCATCGCCCACCGCATTCAATTCCTGGAAGCCCTCTCCGCCGACCCGCGTCGCGTGGTCGCCTTTGAACGAATGATTCGCATCATCAAGTTGGTGTTGCTGGGCGTCTGCGTTGTGGGGCTGACCGTGTCGGCCTTCTATGTGTGGCCTTACGTTTCGGCTACCTGGCGGAATGGTTAGTGCGACAGCGCTACAATCGGGAACAACCCTTGACAGGGACGCGAAACCGTTGTTCGAACGCTGGACCGAGAATCCCTTCTCGGTCCCCCCTCCTGGTGGTGGCCCACGGGAAGGGATTCCCACGCGGGATGGGTGCGAGAAAGGATTCTCGCACCAGCACTGTGGGTTGGAGTATGGGATGCGGGAGCGGAGATTACGCCTGGGGCGTCTGCCAAACGACAAAGTCACTGCGAAACCCACGGATTCGAATCCGTGGGCTTGCAATCGAGCTGTGACGGAGAACTAGTGCGAATGTGCGCAATGATCGTTGACGGCAACGCCTTTGCATTGAATCTGAAGCAGCAGACCGCTGAGCTGACGCGGCAGTTGCGGGCTGAGGGATGCGACGTGCGCCTTGATGCGATCA
>JAZGDL010000038.1:0-3544 GCA_036477795.1 Phycisphaerae bacterium | reverse complement strand
TTGGTCGCGGGTGATGTCAAAGATCGTTCTGTTTGAAGATTCCGGATTCGCCAACCTGTTGCCCATGCTGTATTGGCGCACCGTGTTTGAGTTGCGCTGCGGACGCGGTTCGTTGGCAGCGCGCATTGAGCGCCTGCTAGGGGCACAGCCCGCGGGACTCTGGACACGGGCGTGGATCGCGGAAGTAGCGGCTGAGCGATTCAATCTTCCGATCAATCAGCCGGCGGCAGCGGGGGACGTTCTGGTGAACGGGCGATGGCTGCCCGATGAACCCATGACCTTCGGGCAGGACCCCGTCGTCGGCATGTGTGACGGCGAGATCGCGTACGTGGTGTGCGACGAGCAACTCGCCCGACGCTTGGGGCCGGAACATTTTCTGGACCCGGACGGTCGATCGGAACTGATGGAAGGTGAGGCCGATCTCGGACGGGTGATCGAGACCACCGGAAAGGTGATGCGATACCCGTGGGACGTCATCACCACAAGTAGGGAACTCCTGACCGCCGAGTGGAGCGCGACGGATGCGGCTGTTGAAGGTGAGGTACACGACTCCGCCGTGCTCCTGAACGTAGGGGCCATTCGTATCGAACGCGGGGCGCGGATCATGCCCGGCGTCGTGCTGGACGCCGCGGACGGTCCGATCGTCATCGAGGAGGGCGTGAAGGTGTGTCCGCACACATACGTGGGCGGACCGGCGTACATTGCCTGTGGCAGCGTGATCAACCCCCACGCCAATATCCACGGCGGCACGTCGGTAGGCCCGAGGTGCAAGCTGGGCGGGGAGATCGACGCGTGCGTGTTTCAGGGCTACAGCAACAAGCAGCACGATGGCTTCCTGGGCCACTCCTACGTAGGTCAGTGGGTGAACCTGGGCGCCGGCACGGTCAATTCCGATCTGAAAAACACCTACGGCACCGTTCGGATGCCGATAAACGGCGAACCCATTGATACCGGGCAGATGTTCGTCGGAGCGGTGATCGGTGACCACGCCAAGACGGCCATCGGAACCACCATCGGGACGGGGTCGGTGATCGGATTCGGCGCGAATGTGGTGTTCAGTCGCCTGCTTCCCCAGTTCGTCCGATCGTTTTCGTGGATAACCGATCGACAGTTCGCCGAAGGTGATATTCAGAAACTCGCTGAGACGGCGGGCAAGGCCATGGGGCGGCGGAACGTGAGCATGACGCCGGCGGAGACCGCCCTGTTCTTGAAACTGCCGCAAATGGTGGCGTATTTTGAGCCGGCAGTGGCGGCCCAGAAACTTGCCTTTGAATTGATGGGACGGATCCATCAGGCCACCCCCGTCGCCCAGCCGGAAGATCCCGCGATGCGGTAGGGGCGTGGTCGGGTGGGTGGCCCACCTCCTTTGGAGGTGGGGGAGGCGATGATCGTGGGCGGGTTGCATCACCAAGGCGGTCTGAGCGTATATCATCGTCTTCCCCATGTCCAAAGGACATGGGGCACCCACTGGCGAGGCGCAACCTAAACGTGAATTGGCGCTGGACGCGAACTTGGGTCTGTGCGATGTGTGCGGTCGGCTGGGCCGGCTGTGACGTGCAGACGCTGCTGAATCAGACAGCCACATTCGGAGCCGGCGGCAGCCTGGTCCCAGCCGGTGCACCGATCGGTTCGGGGGGGCGCGGTAACTTCCGGGTCCTGATTGAGAACAACACGCCGTTTCGTGCGATCTTCACCACCGGCGTTTTCGACAATACCGATGAACGAAGCACGCCGATCTTCTTCCAGTACAGTCCGGACAGCCGATTCATCGCCGCCAACTCGACGGCCACACTAGAAGGAAACGCCAATACCGGCATCATCACCTTACCCTGTGGGCGGGTTTTCTCGGTCGGCAGCCGATCGCTGATCAGTCTGATCGACGCCAATGCCGGGGCCCTGGCCGACGATATTGACGAGGCTGCATTGGTCGACGGCGTCGGTTTCTCTGATGCCGATATATCCGCCGAGGAAGCGGCGGTGCCACAGGAGGGATTCGCCCGGGGCTTCGAGGCGCTTCTGGGCGTCGATTTCAACTGCGGTTCGCTGCTGCACCTGGGGCTGGAGTTTTCCGCAGTCGGGTCTGACGAGTTTGTGGTCGATCTGATCGAGGTGTTCCCCGCCGGTCGTGACCGGCGGTAGCAGTAAGCGGGATCGGTTATTCGTTGCGGGTGCGAACCCACGGATTGCAATCCGTGGGCTTTAAGGGGGAACTCGCGAAATAATCAACGATTTCGTGCCGAACATACGGCGCCTACCACGGGTCAGGACGGAGCATCAGTTGCTTCTACTTTTCGGCGGCCTGGCGCTTGGCTTTTATTTCCGGGCGGAGGTCGATGCCCAACTCCTGTAGCTGGGCGTCGGGTACTTCGCCCGGGGCACCGGTCAGGGGGCAGACGGCGCGCTGGGTCTTGGGATAGGCGATCACGTCGCGCAGACTCTGCTGCTCGGCCAGCAGCATGGCCCAGCGGTCAAACCCGAAGGCGATGCCGCCGTGCGGCGGGGCGCCGTAGCACAGCGCTTCCATCAGGTGGCTGAACTTAAGCTGGGCCTCCGCCGCGCTGATGTTGAGCAGATCGAAAACCGCCTGCTGCACTTCGCGCCGGTGAATACGAATGCTGCCGCCGGCCATCTCCTCGCCGTTGAGGACCAGGTCATAGGCCTGATCGCGCACCTTGCCGGGATCCGTCTTGAGCAGGTGGATGTCCTCATCGACGGGAGCGGTGAAGGGGTGATGGGTGCTGTCCCAGCGTTTCATCTCTTCGTTCCACTCCACCAGCGGGAAGTCGATTACCCACAGCAGGTCCCACGTGTTCGGTGGAATGAGATCGAGAATCTGGGCCAGGCGGGTGCGCAAGTGGTGCAAGTACTTGCAGACCTCGGCGAACGTGCCGGGCATGAAGAACAACAGATCGCCCGGCTTGGCTGCGAGGGCCTGGCAAAGCTGCCGGCACTGCGGCTGGATGAATTTGGCGATGCCCGTGCTGAATTCGGTTTTCCCACCGCTCTCCGTCACTTTGGTAAGCGGCAAGCCCCCGCCTCCGATGCCCTTCAGCTCGCCGGTCAGGCCGTCGGTGATTTTGCGGGTGAGTTTCTCGGCACCGCCCGGTACCACAAGACACTTGACCACGCCGCCGGATTCGACGGCGTTCTTGAAGAGGTTGAAATCAGTCTCGCGCAGCAGATGGGTAACGTCTTGCAGCTCGAGCCCGAAGCGGGTGTCCGGCCGATCGATCCCGAACCGGTTCATGGATTCGGCGAACTTCATGCGCGGCAGGGGGATGGTGATGTCGATGCCCAAGATGCTAATAAAGATCCGCCGGATGCATCCATCGACCATGTCCATGACGTCCTCGCGCTTGACGAAGGACATCTCCATGTCGAGCTGGGTGAACTCCGGCTGCCGGTTGCCGCGGAGGTCCTCGTCGCGGAAGCAGCGCACGATCTGTGCGTAACGATCAAAGCCGGCCACCATGAAAAGCTGTTTGAAAATCTGCGGTGATTGCGGCAGGGCGTAGAAACTCCCCTGCTGGACCCGCGAGGGAAC
>JAZGDL010000379.1:0-2858 GCA_036477795.1 Phycisphaerae bacterium | reverse complement strand
AGGTCACCAACGAGGACAAAGACCGCGGCGCCTTCAAGACGCCGACGCTGCTCGACATCAGCAAGTCGGCGCCCTACTTCCACAACGGCAGCGTGGCCACGCTGGAAGAGGCGGTGGAGATGATGCTAGGCGGCGGGCTCGACAATGAACATCTCGACCGCACCAACCTGAAGCCGGTCACGCTGACCGAGGGAGAAAAGGCTGACCTGCTGGCGTTCCTGCGCGCGCTCGAAGTGGACTACACCATCACCGAGCCGGCGCTGCCGGAATGATGATGCGGGGCAAGAAAGTCATAGTAGTCTTGCCTGCGTACAACGCGGAAAAGACTCTGGCGCGTACCTACCGGGAGATTCCCTTGGACCTTGCTAATGAGGTCCTCGTGGTCGATGACGGCAGCACGGATGACACCGTCCGAATTGCGGCCAAGTTCGGTCTCGAAACCCTCGTCCATCCGGAAAATCTCGGCTACGGAGCCAACCAGAAAACCTGCTACACCGCGGCCCTCGAGCGTGGCGCGGACATTGTGGTTATGCTCCACCCCGACTACCAGTATCCCCCAGCTCTGATAACTTCCATGGTCGCCCTGATCGAGTCGGGTTACTTCGATGTCGTGCTCGGCTCCCGCATCCTGGGTGGACAGGCACTCCGCGGCGGAATGCCTCTATACAAGTATGTCGGCAATCGCTTTCTGACTGTAATCGAGAATCTTCTTCTCGGCGCTAAACTCTCCGAATACCATACCGGCCTACGAGCCTTCAGCCGCGGGGTCTTGGAAACTGTACCCTGGAAGAAGAACTCTAACGATTTTATCTTTGACAATCAGATGCTCTGTCAGATCCTCTATGCCGGGTTCCGCGTGGGCGAAATCACTTGCCCCGCCCGGTACTTCCCCGAGGCCTCCTCCATCAACTTTCGCCGCAGCGTTACGTACGGGTTTAGCTGTCTCGCCACTGCCGTGCGGTTCCGCTTAACCCGGTGGGGCCTGGCCCGCTCCGACATCTTTTCCTTCGCTCAGACTAGGAACTAAGCGATGGCTGCGCCTGCTTCTGAGCCTCCGCCGACCGAGCGGCAAGTCTGCTACGATCACTTGTTCGCCAACCCCCGCTTTCACCTCGCCTTGGTCACGCTCTTGGCGATCACCTTGATGTTCTCCCAGCTGGCCGGTAACGGCCTGCCCAACTACGACGATTGTTACTACGCCCAAAAGGCCAAGGAGATATTGCAGACTGGCGACTGGATTACCCTGCACTACAATGGCGAGCCTCGTTCCGATAATCCGCCTCTCTACATGTGGTTCGTAGCTTTTTCCTACAAGATCTTCGGGATCAGCGAGTACGCGGCCCGCTTCCCCTCCGCTCTGTTGGGCGTGGCCACGGTTGTCCTAGTCTATTTCTTCGCCCGCTGGCTTTTCGGATTCTGGGCTGGCTTCTTCTCCGCCTTTGTCCTCACCACCACACTTCTCTTCGTTCGCTACGCCCGGCGCGCCATGGTCGACACTACGTTATCTTTCTTTGTTTGCCTCGCCTTGTTCGCGCTCGTCCTCGCTCTCCAGAAAGACCGCCGCTATTTCCTCCTCTGGGGAGCAAGCATCAGTCTGGCCGTCCTCACCAAAAGTGTCCTGGGGCTGTTTCCTTTGGTCATCACTGTTATCTATCTACTCACTGCCAAACGAATAAAACTGTTCCTAAACCCTTACTTCTTGTTGGGGCTGCTTACGATTCTGCTGCTGGGCGGCAGCTGGTACTTGCACCAGTATCTGACCTTGGGTCAACAGTTCATCGATGTCCACTTCCGCTGGCTCATCATCCAGCGCGGTTTTTTCCTCAAACCGGAACCCTGGTACGCCCATCTTTCCTACTTCAAACAGCTGGCCCTTCACTACTGGCCCTGGCTTCCAGTACTGGTCTTCGGGATGGCCCGATGGGCCCGCCGCGCTGGTCGGAAGGACGAGAACACCTATCTGCTGGTACTCTGGGTGGGCACGATCCTGCTCGCTTTGAGCCTGCAGCAATCCAGAATCGGTTGGTATATGTTGCCGATTTTCCCTGCCGCCGCCATCATTTGCGGCGCCACCTTGCAGGAGCTTTTGCGCGAACGGGGAAAGCTGATCTTTACCAAGACCTGTGGGGTCTTGGCCATCGTCGCCTTCCTCGCCATCAATGCCACCCCGCTGCAACTCTCTCCGCCCAGAGAAACCGACGTGCGAGTGCTGGCTCCCTATGTGAAACACTTTGCGTCCCGCGGCGCCCGGGTGACAGCCTTCCGCCAGGTGCCTCACCGGCTGAACAACGTCCTGCTTTTCTATTCCGACCACGCCGCCTTCCCCATCTACGAAGGCTACCCGGAACTCGCGCAGGCACTGGGCGAGCCGGCGCTGGTCCTGTGCATCGTGGATCGCTCCGACTTGGAGACGGTGGTCGAATCCGTGCCTGGGATCTACGTTCTGCGCAAGACGGACAGGCTGGCGCTTATCTCCAATCAACCCCTGGATACGACCGATGTAAGAACCTGGTAGTCAGCCTGCCCGTTGATTGCATGCTGGCCGCCATGGAGCTCGGATTTTTCTTGACACAGGCACGCCCTCAGCTCATAACATGGCGCGCTTAGAGAAGAGAAGTGGTAGGAAGTCCACACCTGGATCGGATTAACCTGGAACCGGTTGAGTTGACCGAGGAAGAGAAAGCTGACCTGCTGGCGTTCCTGCGCGCGCTGGAAGTGGACTACACCGTCACCGAGCCGGCGCTGCCGGAGTAGGAATCAGCCTGGGCCATGTGCATTGAAACACCAATCCTCTTAGCGGAGAAGCAATGATGCGAGAAGCAGACGGCATTTATCAGAACGACAAACTGGTGGCGCGG
>JAZGDL010000378.1:0-16737 GCA_036477795.1 Phycisphaerae bacterium | reverse complement strand
CGACGGAAGTCTCCCTCCAGAGCGTCACGCGGTCGTTGCCGTGGTATTCGCTGACGTAGATGAGGCCCTCGGCGTCGACGGCGACGTCGGTGGGTAGTTGGAACCGGCCGTCTCCGTTGCCGCGCTCGCCGAACCGGGCCAGCTCGTTGCCGTCGGAATCAAAGACCATGACGCGGTGATAGTGCGTGTCGGCGACGAAGACCCGCCCGTCGGGATGGACGGTGAGTCCCACGGGCTTACCGGCACGGAACTCGGGCATGGACCAGAGGGTTTCAAAGTTTCCATCAGCGTCGAAGCGTTGAATGCGTGCGGTCTTATCGACGACGTAGATCTTTCCGTCGGGCCCGGAAGCGATAGCCCGCGGGTACCCGAACTCGCCCGGTCCCATACCCTGCCGGCCGATGACGCCCACCACGCCGTTGGGCGTCATCGGCGGTGGGTCACAGGCGGCCAGCGGCAGGATCAGGCACATACAGGTTATGTGGGACAGGCTTTCCAGCCTGTCGTTCAGATTGCGCATGATCATCCTCGGCGCCCAAAGACTATGGCTGCCAGTATAGCGCCGGGAGCGACGGCGGCCACCATCCAAAGGCTCATGGCCACCAGCATGGGCGTTTCGAAGCGATGAAACTTCTCGATGAGGATGGTGGAGATCATTCGCGGCTCCGGGACCTGCACGATGGTGACCACGGCCACGTCCGCCATGGCCATCGCTGAGGCGATGAAGCCGCCGCAGAGTATCACCGGCCAATGGCCGCCCATGGTCACTATGATTCGCGCGGTGGGGAAGTCGGCGACGTCCAGGGCGGCACTGTCGATCATGTCTTTTGATTCCGATCTGACGGCCAGCCAGGCGGCAAACAGGCCGATCCAGGTGTAGCGGGCGGTGAGCCCGATGACCACGATGGGCCAGTAGTTGTATATGCAGTCGATGGACTGGTAGGCAGCCAGGACGGCTTCGCCAACGAGAGCCCCCGGCGCGAGGGCGGGCAGGCAGGCTGTGGCAATGCCTGCGATCAGCCAACGATCATTGGCGGCGCAGGCTACGCCGATGAGTGAGATCACGATTCCCACGGCCAGGCAAACGGCGAGTGTGCCCAGCAGCTCGGAATGATAGGTGGCAAGGGCCTCGACCATTTCCGCGATCAGAGTTGAACGCCAGGCCAGGCGCACGATGGGAAACCCAACGGTGACAACGAGCATGCCGACGACGACAGCGGTTGCGCCTCTGAACGAACGGACGGCATCGATAGGCCTGGCGTCGTCACGGGGGTGCAGCGACGACGATAGAAACCATCGAATGAAGAGCATCAGCAAGAACAGCAGGACGATCAACGGCCATGACAGGCGTAGGGCTTCGGCGGGCGAGACGCTTACACTGGTTGCCAACATTTCAGTTGCGATGACGATCAGGCCGTGGGCATGGGGGACGGTGTATTCGCCGAGAAAAACCACGCCAAGAATCAACGCGCTGACCAGCACGTGCCGCAGCAGGTTGGGCATAACCGCCGCCATGAAGGCGGCGGCAGGTGATGAGACCAAGAGGGCTGACTCATAAGCGCGAGTGCCGATGCGGGACCATCCTGAGCCTATGATAATGGCCGGGATGGGCCAGGCCCACGACGCCCAGTTCCAGACGCATCGGGCGTAGGGTGCCCAGGAATCCCACGGATTCGAATCCGTGGGCTTCCAGAAACTCTGCCAGCCGAAGGTCAGGACCATGGGGGAAAGCAGCAAGGGCAGAACGACTAGAGTGAAGAGTAGGGACGAAGGGACGAAGGGACGAAGGGACGGAGGAACAGAACGGCCGACGGCGTAAGCTGCGGGCAGTGACAGGACTAGCGCCGCGATGACAGCGGCTGTCACCAGTGCGAAGGTCTTTAGCATGAGGGCCCACTGTCGCTCAGATAGAAAAAAACCCTGCTCGGTGGGTGCCACTGGCAGCTTGTCTGCCAGTGCTCCCCAGTCGCAGATCACCCGCACGACGAATGCAACCATGGGCACTAGGATGACGGCGGCATAGGCGAGCAAGCCTACAGAAACGAAAACCTTGCACAACCGGCGGGCGGTCACTTGAGCAGGATTTCCCGAACGGCCCGAATGCTCGTTTCCAATTGCGCGGCGATCTTGGCGTATGAGGTTGCACTTCCCAGGGGATGCAACGCGTGGGGTTGGGTGTCGCGCGCGCCACCGCTAAACTGGTGAACGATTGGTGTTTCCATGCCCAGCGCCCGGCGCAGGCTGGGGCGGACCGGCACGTTGCGCGATCGGGAACGGGCCAGGATGGCTTCCGTCTCGGCTGACACCAGAAAATCGACCAGGCGTCGTGCGTGGGAGGTCGGAAGGTCAAAGGTCTGCGTTCGACCTTCCGATCTTCGACCTTCCGACCTTCGACCTTTTATGAGAGCGACGGTCGAGGGTATCCACAAGGTGCCGCCGTCGCCCATGTCCAGATACTTGAGGTCCAGCGAGGCGCCGTCGTGTTGCGCGACCCATACGTCGTCGGTGTCGGTCATGCACATGTCGGCGCGGCCGTCGATGACAGCCCGGACGGCGCTGCTGTTGCCGTCGACGATAAGGGCCCCCGCATCATGAAGACCGGTCAGAAAGTCGCGGGCCCGCTTTTCTCCCCAACAGGCGAACATGGCAGCCACGTGGCCGCGGGTGGTGCCGAACATGGGATTGGCCAGCGCTAGCCGGGATGCGAATCGCGGGTCGGCCAACTCTTCCCACTTGTCGGGCAATTGGTCGGACGAGGTGCGTTTGGGGTCATAGGCCAGCACCCGGCCGCGAAGTCCTATGGCGGTCCATCGATGAGCCGGGTCGCGGTATCGCGGCGGGATGTCGGCGGCGGCTGGTGAGTCATAGGCGGCCAAGAGACCTTCATCAGCCAGAGCCATGGTGTTGAACAGCTCGCCGGAAAACAGGACGTCGGCCCGCGGACGACCGCGTTCGGCGCGGATGCGGTTGACCAGGCCGGTGGTCTTGCCGGCTTCGCTGTCAAACACGGTGCGGGTGTCGATACCGGTGCTCTGCTCGAAGGCGTCAAGAATCTGTAGCGCGAAGGTCTCGTCGACGCTGCAATAGACAACCACCGCCTCGCTCCGGTCGGCACATCCGCCGGCGACGGCAATTAGGAGAGTGAAGAGTGCAGAGTAGGCACGAAGGCACGAAGGCACGAAGGGGGACGAAGGCACAAGCGGAATCCGCAATCCGCAATCCACAATCCGCAATCGTCCCCCGCCCCGCGGGGGATCAATCCTCGCTTGGGGTGGTTTGGGCTTCACTCTTGGCGCTTTCGTCGACCACATCGAACGGGCGCTTCGCCTTGGCGAGCTCCTCTTGAATGTCGCTGAAGTAATTCTTGACGGCTTTGTGGTAACGCCGCGGGATACGGGCCCGGTCGATGGCGTCCGTGGCATCGCTTTCCGCGGCGGTGATGAGCTCGTGAACGGCGGGTGCGATCTCTCCTTTGTACTGTTCGCCGTCGACCAGGTATTGCCCGATGATGGCGCCACGGGTGGTTTTGACCTTCTGGCGATGCTTTGCGAAGGAGACGCTGGTTTGTGTTTCACGTGCGAGGCCTCCGCGCCCCGACATCATGTTGGGCCCCATGCCGGTGGGCACCGGGTTGTTTCCAGTCGTGCACAAGCTGCATCTGGCACCCCGCGCCTCGGCCATCATCGCATCGATCTGGTTCATCTCCTGTTCGAGCATCTCCAAGTTGGACAGTTGGCCGGCGGCGCTTTCCAGACCGTCGGCAGCCTGGCCGGGCTGGCCCGCAGCGCATGAGGCGGCCGCTTGTTGCAGGGCCTGGGCCAGTTTGTCGGCCAACTGCCGTGCCCCGAGCTTCTGCTGGAGCTTTTGCATGAGTTGGCTGACGGCCTGTTGGCTGAGGCCTTGCTTGGCAAGCTGCTGCTTGATACGTTCGACGTCCTCGGGGGTGAGGTTCTTGAGCATGCGCTCGATGTCTTCCTGTTTCAGGCCTGCTTGTTGCAGCTTCTGGGCGAGTCTTTCGTCTTTGGCCAGTTTTTCCAACTGCCGGGCCAGGCTGTCGAGCTGCTTCTGAATCGCCTGAATCTGCTGTGGGTTTTCGTTCTTAGCCAATTCGGCAAGCATCTGTTGCTGTAGTTTGAGCTGCTCACGGGCGGACTTGAAATCTCCGCGGGCTAGTGCCTGGGCCAGTTTCGCCATGGGATTGTTCTTGTCGGCGGGCGGCTTGAGGCTGCGCAGCATCTTCTTTAATTCCCTGGCGTGCTGGAATCTATCACTCTCGCGCCTTTGCTTCAGCGCGTCAGACAATCGGTCGAGTTTCTTTAGCGCCAGATGTCTGGCGTCGGCAGGTTTCTGCAGACGGCCGTCGGAGGCCTCACCCAATTTGTCGAGATCTTCAGCCAACTCCTTGAGTTCGGGATTGGTGCGGGCGATGCGCTTGATCTTCTCGGCGCGTTTCCTGACCACGGCGATGGTGCGTTCTGTTTCGATTCTGTCTTCCTGAGTCTGGGGGTCGGCTTGAACCAACACCCCTGATGGGACAAGCAGCGTCGCAGCCGCGGCGATGACGGCCAGCGAGGCACCGGCCAGCCGCGGCGGCCATTGCAGCCGAATGTGCCGGCTGACCGTCACTGTTGCGCTGATCTGTTGAGCATCGACCAGGACGGCCTTCTCGAATGGATCTTCACCGGCAGCGCAATAGAGGCCGCTGCTGAGCCGTTCGCGAAAACCGCCGGCCTGGTCCAGGGCGGCTGCGGCTGCCGGCATGTCCATGCGGGTGGCGACGGCCCAAATGACTGAGGTGATCAGTGCCCCGCCGACGAGTGCAAGAGCGATGACGCCTAACGGTGCCTCCCATCCGAACAGGCGTACCACGACGGTCAGGGCTGCGAACGCTCCGGCGGCGATCATCAAGGCCATACAGGCATGATTGACCCAGCGGTTGATGGTCAGGCGGTTGCGGGCCTTTTGCACCTTTGATTCAAGCTGGGTCATGATTCGCAGGCCTCGTCTGCGGGGCGCGATCGTGATCAGAGCCCCAAGCGCAAGCGCGGGGTTTGTTGGTCCCGCTTGTTCGACGGAACCATGTACGGTTATCTTATGCAATATATCGCTGAGCGGCAACAGCGCATGTTAATTGTATCGGATGACCGGGCGGGATGATGTTTCGCGAAGTTGGAGTGTTTTTGGGGATGCGAAGGACCGCGCGGGGTGAAACCCACTGGTTGCAATCCGTGGTCCAGGGTGTCGCGCGCGACACCGCTAAACGAAAAAAGGTCGCTGCGCTGTGCCTGACGGTTCTGTTCTGCGTCCCGGCAATACGGACGTTCGGGCAGCAGTCAATTGATGCTCCTTTACAGCAGATCGTGGTTGAGGGCCAGGTGTTCGACCACAACGGGGCGGGCGTGGCCGACGTGGAGGTAAAGCTTCTGGCGATAGATTCCCCTCCTGGCGCGCCGGGACCGCTGGCGGTGGCCCGGACCAATGGTTTCGGTGATTTTCGGATTCGGCATGACAGCTCACTGTCAGGAGCGTTTGTGGTTGAATTCACAAAAGCCGGATATGGGCCCGCCCGACGTGAGATTGAAATCACCGCCGGCCAACCACCTCCTTTTGTCGATGTGCTGCTCTCGGGAGCTTTGACGCGGAGTGGGCGGGTTTTGGACGCCCGGGACGGCACCGGCGTCTCCGCAGCCAGCGTTCGTGTAACGGCTGGCGGGCGCGAATGGAACGTGGTCACCAGCGCGGAGGGCGCCTTCGTCGTTGAGCAACTGCTGCCCGGGCCCGCCACCATTACGGTGAACGCCGTAGGGTTCGCCCGGCAACGGCGCGAGATTGCGTCGATGGAGGACGCCGAGACGTGGCAGCTCAGCCTGGGCCCTGAGCGGCTGTGCCGGATTGCGGTGAAGGACTGGCGCGGTAAGCCAATCGAAGGCGTACGTGTCGAAGCGATTGACGACTTTCTGCGCGATCGCTGGGCGGGCACAACGGGCGCCGACGGGGTTGTAGTGATTCGCGGTCTTGATCCGAAAAGCAAGGAGCTGAAGGTGCGGTTGAGCCATCCGGGCTACGTAGCCGACGCCGGATTCCATCGTGACCTGAATCTGGAGGATGTCACCACTGACGACATGCATCTCTTGAGCCTGCTGGCCGCGGGCCGGGTGGCCGGCAAGATTATCAACGGCGAAACGCAGCGCCCGCTACAGGGTATCCGCGTGTCGGTGGGGACCGGCATGGACGTAGCGATGCTGCGGGCCTGGACGGATTTCGACGGCGCGTATACGATTTCCGGGGTGCCACCAGGTGACACCATAGTAACCGTTTATCTGCGCGGTTACGCCCCGGACCTCAAACGCGTGGATGTGAAGCCGGACGATGAGGCCCACGTCGATTTCGCGGTGGTGCCCTCGAAAGAGGCCAAAGGTGTCGTGGTTAACGAGGAGGGATCGCCCATCGCCGGCGCCTATCTGTTTGCCACGAGTTGGCGGGGATTTAGCACGCTGGGGGTGCAAACGGTCACCGACGGGCAGGGGCGATTCATGTTGGACACCATCCCCAGTGACCAGTTCGATGTTTCGGTGCAGGCGGCTGACTACAAGCCCCTCACCGAGCAGGTGATCAGGTCCGGGAAGGCGGATCATCGATTCGTCATGTCAGCCGGCCCCGGAGCCGGTGAGCAAGTTGTCGCACTACAGAAAGGTGATGTGTTTCCGTCGCTGGAGCTGGTGACGCTCGACGGGAAGACTATCAAGACTGCCGACCTCAAGGGCAAGACGGTGTTGATTGTTTTCTGGGCCACCTGGTGCGGGCCCTGCGTGGCCGAGATTCCGCATCTGGTGGCCGTGCACACAGCGTTCGGCGATCGGGACGATTTCGTCATGATTAACATCAGCGTGGACGACGATCGCGATGAGCGAAAGGTGCAAAAGCTGATTCGCCGGCACAAGATGAGTTGGCCGCAGGTGTTCGGCGCCAAGAGCGGCGCCCAGCAGGCATCAGAAGCCTGCGGAGTCCAACTCCTGCCGACCAAATTCCTGATAAGCCCCGACGGCAAGGTGTTGTCTTCGGATCTTTCCCAAACGACGCTCAAGGAAGCCGTCGCGGGCTATCTACCCGCCCAGCCAAGCCGGAAAACGCCCTTGGAAAAATAAGATCCGCAAATGCCTCGACGGCGGTGCGGCCCTAATCTGGAGGTGTCTGCCTGAGCTACCAACCGCGAATAGCGTTAGCCAGCGATCCGAACCCCACAGGGAAGCGCTCTTCAAGCGACGTAAGGATCTCAACAAGGCGTCGGGCCTCTTCGGTAGCACGCGCGACCGCCGCCTGCAACGGCGGTTGATCTGTTCCGTAAATAAGCTGCTTCAACTCATTCTTTGTGTACGGTCGTGGCTGACCGTCCAAATACCTTGCCCAGACGGATTCCCGAACGCGGGTATCGCGGCCGCAGAGATACCATGCTTCAATTGCTGGAATCGCAACCCCAACCGCGATTCTCAGTGGTTCCCTTGCGGGGATGGGATGGAGGTGAGCTTGTACTTCGCCGATCTTCTGACGGAGGATACACAATCGGCAGAGATCGTTCTGTCCGCCGGGTTTGTCGTGAGTTGGATGGTGCACTGGCGTGTTGTCGGAATCTACAACCACGATGACTCCGTCGGCGTCGGTCCTGTAGTGTGCGTCGAGAACCACAACGGGAAGGATATTGAGAACTCCCTGCCATCCCCTTATCCGTCGACCGGCAACGGACTCAACCTTTTCACCGAGGATTCCCTCAGCGAGTATTCTGATGGCGGCTTCGTCCGCTTGAGCCTCGCTTAGAATGGCGAGCTTCATTTCTCGGCCGGGACCCCGCCCAGAACCCCACTGTACCAGACTTCGCCAAGAGGCGCCCCTTGAAGGATTTCATCGACGTGGGGTTGATCTACCAGCCGTTCAAACCTGGCTTCGGCTCTATCTTTATGTGCAATCACTACTTGCTCAGGGTGATCGCGGTACAGATCGAGCATGTACGGGGAATGTGTCGTGGCAACCACCTGGATGGGATCGCGATGTTCGCCGCAGCTCTCGGGATGGCTCAATCTGTAGAGTGCATCCTGAACATCCCGGAGCAGTCGCGGATGAAGCCCATGATCGGGTTCCTCGAAACACACGAGCGGCGGCGGCTCGGGAAGGTACGCCAACGTAAGCATGCAGATCCCCAGGAGCGTACCTTGCGACAGCTCGGTTGCGTGTATCTTGTGTCTACCGTCTGTGGTTCTTAAAAAGAACGCCCGCAGTCCTTGCGGCGTAGTCTCAAAACCGATCTCCTCATACTCCGGAAACCACCGAGAGACTTCTCTATTCAAAGCATCGAAACGATCCCTGTCTTGATCTATCAGATCGTTCAGCACGCCGGCGAGACCAGCACCGTTGCTTTGAAGTTGTGGATTCTGCTCGAGCTTGACGGGGTCGTCGATGGCGGTCGCCTGGAGCGAATAGACTCTGATGGCTCCTAGATATGAGGCCAATTGATCTCTTATTGCATGAGGAAGAGGGTTTTTCGGAGAGGGAAACTCAAGGCCTCGTACACTCGGGAGAAATGTTCTGCTTGCTACGACACCTGGGTGAGGGCTCGTGAACTTGACAGACACCTCGACAGGGTTTGTCTTGGTCGGGCTTACCCCGACGGTTGCGATGCTCTCTGCGGAGACCGTTCCAGGGTCTCCAAGCCCCCGGAGCGCCTCAAGCGCGGTGGACTTACCGCTTCCGTTGGGACCGACGATCAGGGTGAACTTCCCCAACGGGAGGACAGTGTCCCGCAAGGCTTTGTAATTCTTGAAATGTACGGACTCTATCATGGGCACACCTGCTCTCAGTCTATGATACCATCGCCCGTCTCAGAAATCGACCGCAGCGAATTCCGCTAGTTGGCGACACGCTGGAGCGAGATTCCCATCTCGCTCCAACTGTCCGGCGAATCCTTTCGCCGATGGCCTGCACGGCAGGGGATGGGAAGCCCGAAGCGTCAGGTGCGAGAAAGGATTCTCGCACCAGCGGATTCTCGCACCAGCGGATTCTCGCACCAGCGGATTCTCGCACCAGCGGATTCTTGCACCAGCGGTTTGACCGGCTGGAAAGCCGGTCCCGCATGGGCAAAGCCGGTCCCACAGAGCTACCCGAGTATGCGCTGCAAGATGAGTAGATACCCGCTGGCCAGGATGAGCTGGGCCAGGGCGAAAGTGCCGCCGATCTTGACGAATCCAAGGAACGTGACCTTGAGCTTGTGCTGCTTGAGAATGGTGCAGGCCACCACCGTGCTGGCTGAGCCGATGGGGGTGATGTTGCCGCCGAGATTGCAGCCGAAGACCACCGCCCACCACTGGGCGGGCTCGACGGAAGCGGCGATCTCCGGCGTGGGGCCGAAGATTTTCCCGAGCATGGCCGCCAAGGGGATATTGTCGGTGATCGATGAGAACAGCGCGGTGAACCACATCAGTCCGATGACCCCGGCACGCTCGGTGAGGCCGGCCAACAGCGCGCCGATTTCCCCCAGCACGCCGGCTTTCTCCACCACGCCGATGATGGTGAACAGGCCCACGAAGAAGAAAACCAATGACCACTCGACTTTCTCCAGGTCGTGTTCGACGTCCTTGGCGTGCAGGAGCAGCATGATGACCGCCGCCCCCATGGCCACCACTTCAACGCCGAAGTCGCGCAGGATGGGGATCTGGGCTTTGAAGGCGAAGGCGAGAATGACGGTGACGACCCCGAAGATCGAGGTGTAGAAGAAGCGCTTATCCTTGACCGTCTCCCACTCGTCGAAGGATTCGACGGTGGCTAGATTATGTTGTTTGGATGCCGGATCGGTCAGCGGTTGCACGGTCCGGCCGAATATCTTGCGCGCGATGAGCATGCTGGCGGCCAGGGCGACGACGGTGTAGGGCGTGGCCACGATTACGAAATCGAGGTAGCTGATATCAGCCGTCTTGCCAATAATGATGTTGGGTATGGAGCTGATCAGCGTGAGCAGGCCGCCGACGTTGGTCATGATAGCCTCGGTGATGAGGAAAGGCGTGGCGTCGAGGTCCAGCTTGCGGCATGCCACCACGGTGAGCGAACCGACGATGATCATGGCGGTGATGTTGTCCAGAAAAGCGCTGAATACAGCGGTCAAAATCGAGAGTAAAACCAACAGCCTGAACGGGTCGCCGCGGCTTAGCTTTAGAATCTTGATGCTGATCCAGGTGAACAGACCGCTGCGGGCCGCGATCTCGACGAAAACCGTAGCGCCGATGACGATGCCGATGACCTCCCACTCGATCATCTTGATGTAGACCGGCAGGTGATGCCCCGGCTCCTGCGGAAAGTAGCCCCATGCGTCGCCCAGAAAGAGGCAGAACCCGGCGGAAAGCAGGACCAGTACGGTCTTGTGGATTCTCTCGGTGGCCAGCAGCAGCAGGGTTACACCCAGGATGGCGGCGAAGGTCCAGGTCTGGTAACCCGGCACCATGTCCGCCTGAGCACCGACGGAAGCGATCAGCGATGGAGTCAACACCGTCAACATAGGCTTAGAGAGCCAATACCGGAATGTCTCGAACCATGTGCATCAACTGGTAATCCGCGGCGTCGATGCGGCTGTGCCCGTCGGTGTGTCGGCCGACGACCAGCAGGCCGTACGATTCTTGTGCCAGGGCGTTACGCACCGTGGTGATGACGTCTCCAACGCTCAATCGATAGCGCACCTCATACGGCTTGTCGCGAGCCGCTTGGGCGACACCTTTGAGATAGCGTTCGCCATGATGGGTCATACGATCCAGCAGCTCTCGCTCCTCATCAGCCTCGATGCCGGGCGCCACCTGCAGCGCTTCGCGGACGTCGAGGAGGTCACCGGCGTCGATGGTGTGCAACAGGATCAGCGATCCACTTTCCGCCACCAACGTGAATGAGTAGGCGAAGTTCGCGGTCTGCTGGAAGTTTCCGGTAAGGCTGTGGAGCACGTTTTGAAACACGGGTCCCGGGTCGTCGATCGGCTGGCGGATCAGGAGGATGGGTGGCTGGGTGCCCACTACAAGGTGGTCGACACCAACTGTGCGATCAGCCTCATCCGCCGGGTCGGGATGCAGCACCAGCCGGCTCCGGCCGATGCCGATCTGGCCGACAAGCTCGGCGGTGGAGTTGAAGGGAGCGTCCACCGGCTGCATGCCGCTTCCGCGTGCATCTTCAAGGGCCCTGTCCCCGCCGGCGGACCAATGCACCTGCACCTCGGCCTTGAAGCGGTCTTTGAGGTGGCTGGCAAGCTTGACCATGGACGGATCGAGCGGCGATCCGGTCAGCACAACGGAGATGCGGGCCAGCGCGATCTCTTGTATATCCAGAACCGGAATCGAAGCCCGTTCGAAGACAGCTTCAAATTCGTGTAGGGCTCGTTCACGCATGGCTGCTCGGCACTATAGGGCAAAGTAGGCGGAAAGTGTAGGGTCCGCCGTGCGGACCACTTCGAACTGGGCCGGAATTGCGCCCGCCGCGTATACACACCGGTACGGTTTCTGGACAGTAAGCGCCTGAATTCTGGACAGGGGGCCTGTTCAATTGAGATGTGCTATCCTAAACGACGGTCTAATCCACCCTCAGTTTTCGTCATAACCTGGTTAGATTCACGGCTTTATGAAAGAATCGATTCCTCTCGCGGAACCGGCATAATGTGTCGTCGGGTCGTGGCACTTGAATTGCAGGCTGTTCGCCGGCTTCAAGCCTGGAGGGCGGGGGCGGTACGTTTTCAAGAGCACTCTCCCGCTGGTGGGGCAGGTGAGCGACGAGTTCAATCGTAAGGCACCGAATCGATGAAGCTGCGACATGTGCTGGCATGCTGGGTTGGGGCCCTGTGTCTGGCCACCTTGGCGTATCTTGTCTTTGGCGGGCCAACGCCGGCCGCAGCCGCCGGGGGATACGAGGTTCCGAGTCTGACCGGCTGGGGAAAGATCTTCTCGGTTCTGCTCTTGGCGGCGTTGGGGGTGGCCTACCTGGTCTGGCGGCGACCGGTGCTGCAAGCCCAGGCCATTCTGGAGACTTCACCTCTGGGTACGGGGCCTCAGAGCGGACCGCTGGTGGACTGGTCGCTGTATTTTAAGACGCTGTTGGGGATTGAGGCGGCCGCCCTGATCATCGTAGGGGTGCTCTCGTGGACCGGCCGACCGCTGGTGTGGGTCGATACATGGGGCGTTTTTGGGGCCGGTGCCATCGTGGCCATGGTGATACACCTGCTAATTCTGGCACGCGGCGGCGACAGACGGGACGAATAGCGAATAGCGAATGCAGAATGGCGAATGGTGGAAGGGGGCGGCAGCCCTAAATTCGCTATTCTCAATTTTCAATTCGCTATTCTGAAGCGGTGGATTTGCGGAGTGAGTCGGTTGTTTCATGACATCGTACGGGAACTGTTGGATGGGGATATATGATCCCGCCAACCTTGAACTTAAGGAGGCTGAGTGATGCGTAGTGTTTGTGGATTTGGAAGCTGCACCAACAGGTGGCGGATCGCGCTTGTAACGGTGACGGCGCTAGTAGTCGGAATGGGCCTGGCGGTCAGCAGCGCCGATGGCGGGATCGTCACGCTCGATAACGGTTTGCCCCTGGACACGGACGGGCGGCTGGAAGTCCAAGTTGACGATTACGGGTCGTTCGCCAACGGATTCGGCCCGCCGGATCAGCCGGACCTTTTCGACCCCAGCCCGGCCCCGGTGGAGCCGGAGAATCCAATGGGGCCTGAGGCGCCCACCTTCGCCACCACCATTTTCTTGTTCATCGACCCTTCGACGGTTGGCAACGGCACCCACCGCGGCGCCTTTTCCGGTCATGAAGCCGGATACATTGACACTTACGATGACGGCAACCTGATTTTCGAAGTCAAACAGGAGAATTCAACCGACAATCTGCCCGTTTCGACCAACAGTGTCATCAACGTGACCGGTCCCGGCGGCGTGGAACTGGAAGTGAGCGTCACCCAGACGGTGACCTCGCTTACCCCCGGGCCTGCCGCCGAAGAAAGGGCCCAACTGGAGCAGACCTATCGTTTCAAGAACACCGGGAACCAGACGCGCGAGTGGATCATCGTCAAGCACATCGATGAGGACATGCCCTGGGGCGGTGGGGGCAGCTTCCACCTGGACGACCTGGTGGGCGCCGACTTCGCCGAGTTGGGACGCGTGCAGGTCTACGCTCAGGACCGTGACCTGACCACCGCAGCCATGGTGCTGCGCACCCGTGACAACCACGACCCGGACCCGGACCTTGTGGACGAATTCGGCGTGGTGCCCAACTCAGTCGACTTCATTTACTATTGCGCCAAACAGACCATAACACCTCGCGACAACCAGGACTACCCGGGCGGTAGGTGTCCGGCATACGGGTTCGGCACCGACTTTTTCATCTGGGATAACTACGGGGCGCCCAACTGCTGGAAGAATAACGTTCCCCGGGTGGGTCACGACGTTCCCGGCCTCTCGCCGCAGCTCAGCGGCGACAGCCACATCGGTCTTCAGGTGGAAGCGCGAATCGCACCGGGTTCCACGTACGAGATCAGCTACATCACCATCTACGGGTTCCGGCCGGAGCCCACCACGAAGATTCCCCCGGCCTTTGAAACCAGGTTCGTTGAGTTCGATCCTAATACCGGATGCGGCGAGTTCCTCTGGTCGCTGCAGAACATCAACCCGATCATTCCGACTGAAACGCCGCTGCCCATCAGTGAGTTCTTCATCGACGTGGAGGTCGGGGACGGGCAACTGGGAGGCTGTTTCAACATGGAGGCCCCCCCGGGCTGGACGGCTGAGCGGTGTGATGTAGATACGCTCAATGGTCACGCCCTGTACCGCTTCTTCGGGGGAACCCAGTTGGAGCTTGGCGACCAGGCGGTGGCGCGTCTGACCGTCCAGACCAACGGGAACGAGGAGACCACAGACCCGGTGACGGGTGTGGTGGTGCCGCTGCTGTCGGTGGTCTTGCATGCGGCCCAGGCCCAGTTGGACCCGGACGAGAATCCGTTTCCGTGCGACCTCGCCATCTTCGGTCCGCAAGCGGACGGCGGCTGGAGCAGCCGGATAATCGCCACGGCGTTCGTCCCGGTGCCGTCCCTGTCGGCGTGGGCCAAGGTGGTGCTGAGCTTGATCGTGGTGAGTGGCGGCGCCCTGCTGGTGCTGCGTTCCCGCCGCTCTGCCAGCGCGTAGATACAGTTAGTCGAAGGTCAAAGGTCGAAGGTCAAAGGTCGAGACGTTGGACTTTCGACCTTGGACCTTGGACCTTATTCGCAGGCGTCCCATGCCAGGGCGGCGGCACCGATGACGCCGGCGTTGTTGGTGAGTGTGGCCAGAGCGATCTCGGGGTGGTCGTGATGGAGGTGCCAGTGCATGGCATCGTAGTGTCGGCGCACCGGGTCCAGCAGGAAATTGGCGGCGCGGCTCATGCCCCCGCCGAGAAGAATTCGTTGAGGGTTGAGGGCGTGTTGGATGTTGACGCAGGCCACCGCCAGGGCGCGGCAGGCTTCGTCCCAGGTTTTTAGGGCCAGGGCGTCTCCAGATCGGGCCGCGGAGACGACGTCGGCGGCATCGATGGACTTACCGGCGCTCAGGCGGTCGGCCAGGGATGATTCGGTGCCGGCGTGGATCTGCTCGGTCGTGTGTCGTGCGACATTGGCGGCGGAGGCGTACATTTCCAGGCAGCCTTGTTGACCGCATTTGCAGGGTCGGCCGCCGGGGTGGACTATCATATGGCCCCATTCCGACGCGTTTTCGTGGTGCCCGTGGAAGATGCGGCCGTCCAGGATGGTACCTGCGCCGACACCGGTTCCCAAGGTCAGCAAGACCAGGTTGCTCACGCTGGGATGGACGCGGTACTCTCCGTAGGCGGCGACGTTGGCGTCGTTGTCGATGGCAACGGGCAGTCGGGTGCGTTGGGCGATCATGTCACGAAGTGGAAGGTTGTGCCAGCCGGGCAGGTGCACTGATTGGAAGACGATACCGCGGCCGGGGCTTAAGGGGCCGGGGGTTCCAACACCTATGGCCACTACCTCCGACCGGGCGGCCGCGCGGGATGAATCCCGCGGCTCGGGGGGCGCTGCTTTGAGCTGATCGACAACCGCGAGGATGTTGTTGATGACGGCGTCGGATCCCTGGTCGGCGGCCGTGGGAGTTGTCGTCTGTTTGATGATGTTCAGGTCGCGATCAACCAGAGCGGCTTTGATGTCCGTGCCGCCGAGGTCGATGCCTATGGTGCAGGTATCGGTCATGGGGCGTTGCCCATAGGTGGAAAGAGCACGGTTCGAACACAAAGGACGCGGACCATGTTGTATACATCTTTCTGTACGACGACTCTGGGTTTTACAGTTTGGGATCGAAAAAAGCGCACACACCTGTGAAGCGATAATCGACCGAGTTTCAGAATAATGACGCCTGTCGGCGATAAGGTCAACCTTGCGGGATTAACAGCGAATAGCGAATGCAGAATGGCGAATGGCGAATGGTGGAAGGCGGAAGGGGGGGGGAGTAGCCTTCAATTCGCTATTCTGAATTCGCAGTTCGCTATTCTGAGAGGAAGGGACGAAGGGACGGAGTGAAATCCACAATCCGCAATCGTCAATCGTCAATTCCCAACGGCGCGGTGTATACCATCCCCGCGTATCCTACGGCGTTGTTCTCGGGATCGGGCCCTATGGTTTCGGCGCTGGTGGTGTGGTCCAGCAGGACGGCACGGTCGGCGCCGAGCACCTTGGCGGCGGCGACGGCGGCGGCGATGGCCCCGCTTCCGCAGGCGTTACGGTGTTGCGTCGCTTCGGGGATGACGGCGTCGGTATCGAGCTTCAACAGCAAGTCGATCAAGCGGCGGTCGTTAACGTTCTTGGCCCAGTCCAGACCCTCGCGGCCGGTGCCCTGGGGGATGAACCCGTAACGCTTTCCGTAGTGGGTCAGGTCGGAGGAGGCCAGGACCACAGCGTCATATCGATAGGCTGTCAGCGTCCGGGCGACGCCTTCCCCGATTTCGACGGCGTGTGGCGAAGGTGGCACCATGATGGGCAAGAGCTTGGCATCGGGAAAGAGGTGCTGGATGAAGGGGACCTGCACCTCGATGGAGTGCTCTGATTCGTGGGCGTAGGGATCATCGGCGATAAGATTGGTATGACTCAGGACGCGTTCTGCCAGTCGATCGTCGATGGTGACCGGGCCGGTGGGAGAGTTCCATCGTCCGCCGGGAAAGAGTGCGCCCAATGGTCCCTGCCTACGGTGCACGGCACCGAAAACAACGAACACGGTGCAGGAGCGTTGGTCGGCGATGGCGGAGATGACGGAGGCGGCGACCCTGCCGCTGCAGACCCATCCGGCGTGAGGAACGAGGCCGCCGACGATTCTCCCGTCGATGGGGGGTGCGGCCGCCCGCTTGCGGAAACACGCTTCGATGGTTCGCCGGCAGTCGCCGGGCGAATCGGGATAAAAGGTGCCGGCCACCGCCGGCTCGCGAATCATCACGATGTGCGGACTCCGGACACTTCTCAGGCAACGGCGGGAGTCGTTCCAACGGGCACTTCGGACGCCGGTGCCGCCGGTGCGGGGGCGTGCGGCTCCAACTCCTCGCCGAAACGCACCAGCCGGGCGCTGTTGAAAATCACCACCGCGCTGGCCAGCGTATGCAGCAGGGCGGCTGGGATGGCCGTCAAGGTACCCGAGACCGCCAGCGGCATCACCACCAGAATGAACACCACGCCGAACACCAGATTCT
>JAZGDL010000377.1:0-4375 GCA_036477795.1 Phycisphaerae bacterium | reverse complement strand
CGTTGATGTTCCTCATGAGCCCGCTGCTTACCGTCCGCCAGACTCTGGGGAGTCACCACACCCTTGCGAACGACCAGTGACTCCAGGCACGCGAGCCAATGCCGGTAGTAGGTGGCAGCACTGTCCGGGTCACCCTGGGCTCGGGCGGCACTTATATAAGAGCCCAGCTGTTCGGACCACTCGTTCCAGCTAAACAAGCCCTGATCACGAAGACTGACCGCCAGCGCGAATGCCCGTGCTTCCCAAGGTTCGTTAAAGACCGGGCCGTCTTCGTCCACGGGGAAATCGGGCAGGCTTTCCAGATCGGGGCCGGGCATTACTACGCAGGATCCAGGTAACTGTCGAACATGTCGATGTAGAGAGAATCCCGTGCCGGCGCTTCATCACCCCAGAGTTCCCGCGCGGAAAACCCAACCGTATAGACGCGCTCGGGCGTGTCCGGGCCAGCGTAAGCATTCGTGTCCGGCAGTAGGAAGACCTGCTGAACTTCATGGATAGTGCCGCGCTTGCCCCGGACATATCGCGGAATTCGGGTGTGATGCAAGGGGTTCATGTTGCGCGTCACGACCGGGTCACCGACCGCAAACCTGGGCGGAATATCGATGTCCACATTGGCAGGCATCGGGTTGGTCATCGCGAATTCCGCAGCTTCCTTGGGTAAAGGCGGCAAGGCGGTGCCACCTTCGGCGCGCAAAGATTGACCGCTCTCCAGCTCGTCCCGAGTCAATACGTCTTTTTCAAGCATCAGCGTGGTCAGGCCCACCAGCCAGCGCTCGTAATAACTGGAGCGGAGGTAGTCCTCGGGGGGTATGAGCTCGATGGCCCTGCGTATTTCGTCGGTGCTGAAGTACCCCGCAGCCAGCATGGCCAGGGTGTTGGCGAAGACCCTGGATTCCCATTCGTGGTGGAAGACGGGCTCGTTGTCCTCGCGAACCACCGGCCCCATGCCGTCCATCCCGCCAAGGTCGTGTATTCCATTCATCGTCTACCCGGGGATGTTTTTACCCGGGGACCGTGACAATGGCCGTACCGATCATGGCATCACGGTTCACCAGTTCGGCGAGTTCGTCCCGGGACATCCCGTCAGTTCCTTGTGGCCGCATGGGCAGCACCAGGTAACGCAGTTCCGCGTTGCTGTCCCATACCCGCAACTCAACGTCGTCCGGAATCGTCAATCCGAACTCCTCCAGCAGGCCGCGTGGATCTCGAACAGCCCTGGAGCGGTACGCATTGCTCTTGTACCACGTGGGCGGCAGACCCAGGGTCGACCAGGGGTAACAGGAACAGAGTGTGCACACCACCATGTTATGGACGTCCGGTGTATTTTCTTTCACGGACATGTGCGTGCCTTCCAGCCCCGCAAAACCCATTTCCGCGATGGCCGCCGAGCCGTCTCCCAGCAGCCGGGCCTTGAAGTCCGGATCGGTCCAGGCCCGGGCCACTACCTCGGCACCCACGTGGGGGCCGACTTTGTGCTCGTAGTGATCGATGACGGCATCCAGGGTAGCCTCATCCACCAGACCTTTTTTGGTCAGCAGGGATTCCAGCGCCTTTACCCGCAACTGCACATCCGATAGCGGTGCGCGATGATTATGCTCTGCCACTCGTCAGCCCTCGTCCCGGTAAGAACTCAAGGAATCTAGCATATGCCGGTACATTAGCGGGGATCGATTGGGGTTAGCGGCTCCACCCGGGCTTCCAGCGCCGCTGCCGCCGCCAAGCAGCGCATCTCCGCGAACGGTGGCCCGATGATCTGGACCGCCTGGGGCATGCCTTCGCTGACGCCCACCGGCACCGTGACCGCCGGCAGTCCCAGCGCATTGATCGCCACGGTCATGCGAAAAGACTCCACGATTTCCCGGTTGCGTTCGAGAGAAGAGATGTCTTCGTCCCGGGCACTGGGCGGTTCAGTGCCGACCGGAGCGACGATCAATGGGTACTCCTCGAAAAACTCCAGCCAGTTGCGAAGCACACGGCGGCGGCGGGCCAGCGCGTCCAGGATCATGTCGGGCTTGAAACCGGGCAGCAACTGCCGGTAATGGTCGAATGCTATCCGCAGTGTGGGCCCGATGATGTCCTTGACCGCGGGTTCCAGCAGCAAGATCAATTCGCCGAGGCAGATGATTCGCCAGACGTCGGCCGCCTCTTCCAGGTCGGGGGGAAGCGTTTCCTCCAACGTGTAACCGGCATCGGCAAGTTTGGCGCCGGCGGACTTGATGCCCGAAAGAACCTGCTCGGTCATCGTGCTGCCGCCCGGATCGAGAACCAGCGAGATCTTGTGGGGCGAAACCGCTGCCTCTCCCAAGGGGACCGGCACCCACCACGGATCATGCCAATCTCCCGGCGCCATGGCTGCCAGTCCGAGTCGCAGATCCCGCACTGTTCGCGCCAGGTGTCCGTTGACGTTCATCAGCTGAAACCCGATACCCGCTTCGCCCGGATTAGTAACGTTCCAGTCCGGCACGCGACCGTGGCCCGGTCGCATGGATGCTACCCCGCAAGCCTGGGCCGGCTGCCGCAGGGAGCCACCCAGATCCGTGCCGGTCGAAAGCGGGTTGATACCGGCGGCAACCGAGGCAGCTGCCCCACCGCTGGAGCCACCCGGAGTTCGTTCCGCGTCCCACGGATTACTGGTGGCGCCGTACAAATCATTGGTGGTTTCCCAGCGGCAGGAAAACTCCGGCGTATTGGTTCGCCCCAGCACGACCACACCCGCGTCCAGCCAGTTCTGTACGCAAGGCGAGCTGACTGATGCGATGTTGTCTTTAAGAGCAGCACACCCATTCACGGTGGCCCAGTCGGCCAGGTCTTGACAGCCCTTGATGGTCACCGGCACGCCGTGAAGCAAGCCCAGGTCTGCGCCGTTCGCGACCGCTTCGTCGGCTTTGTCCGCCGCGGCCAACGCCTCATCGGGCCGTGATTCCACTACCGCATTCAGCTGAGGATTGACCGCGTCCAGTCTCTCAAGGCACGAATTTACGGCGTCCCTGCAACTGAATTCCCGGTTGCGAATGCCCGCCACCACATCCGTGGCGTCCAGCCGCCATATTTCATTAGCCATTTGATAGTTAGTAACAACTTCACTGCGGTTTCGCAATCCATCTCCCGCGACGGTATACGGACACTTTGGCTCAAATGGATTTCCTTTCGCACCGCCCAACGAACCACAATACGACTACCGCCGAGCCTGCCAGACCCATCAGGGTGATAGCCAGCGGCATGGAAGTCTCGTCATGCAACACGGTGATCACGGCGGCGGCCACGCCACCCACCGCCAGTTCCGCGCAACCGAGTAGCGCGGCTGCATAACCTACGCGATTGACCGTGGCATCCAGGGCTTTGGATGGCGCGATGGCAAAAACCGGTCCGGCGCCGAAGAACATCAGGCACATGCCGATAGTGATCGTCAATGGTGATTCCAGCCCGGTCTGCACCAGCCACATGACCAGTCCGGCGCCGACCAAGGCCATGGTCACACCGAACCACAGGGACCGGGTGGGATCCACAACGTGGGCTGCGCGATTGATCAGGAAACTACCCAGTATGTAACTCGCCACGATGAACAGGTAATAAAGGCCGAAATCCTCCGTGGCCACGCCGAAGTTATTGATGAATATGAAAGGACCGGCGGTCAGAAACGCAAAAACGGCGCCCAAGCTGGTGCCGGTCAAAATGGCGTATCCAACAAACACGGGATTGCCGAGCAAGCCTGAGTAACCCCGGCGTAGCTCCGGCAGGCTGATGGCATGGGGGTCAGGTTCCTAGGATTCCGGCAGGAATCTGATAATCAGCGCCAGGGCGACAAAGGCGACGACGGTCAACAGGTAAAAGTTGGCCCGCCAGCCAAAGGAAACGTGGATGTAACCCCCAAGCAGCGGCGCAACCGCGGGGGATGCCCCGAATACAATACCGAAAAGCGCTATAGCGCGAATCCGATCGGCGCCGGAGAAGAGATCGCGTATGACGGCGTACACCACCACGGCCTCGGCTGCCCCGGCAATTCCCTGGAATACGCGGGCGATGATGAGTTGCTCAATGGACTGGGCCAGCCCACAAGCCAGCCCGGCCAGCGTAAACGCCGTCATTCCGCCGATCAGCACCGGGCGGCGCCCGAAGCGATCGGAAAGAGGCCCGTAGATCAGCTGACACATGGCGTAGGCCAGGACATTCAAGGTCATGGTGAGCTTGACCATTTCGGCACTGGTCCCGAAGTAGTCGGGCAGACTGGCCAGGCTGGGCGCATACAGATCTGTGGACAGCACGCTGGCCGACGAGGAGAAGATCAGAATCGTGAGGGTGAAGTTGCGACTTCTGGAGGATTTCACCAGCATGGTGTCGCGAGAATGACAGATGGGGACCGATACGACCAACAACG
>JAZGDL010000376.1:0-4397 GCA_036477795.1 Phycisphaerae bacterium | reverse complement strand
CCACCCACAAGGCGCCACCCACAAGGCGCCACCCACAAGGCGCCACCCACAAGGCGCCACCCACAAGGCGCCACCCACAAGGCGCCACCCACAAGGCGCCACCCACAAGGCGCCACCCACAAGGGGTGGCGCTACAGATTGAATCGACAGGCGCCTGGAAGGAGTGAAGCACCCGCTATTTGCGGGTGTAGGTAACCTCCAAGGTCTTGAACTCCTTTCCGTCCGGGCCGGTCATGTACATCTCATCCACGTGGCTGTCGTTGTTGATGATGCGGGTGATCGTTTTGACCGTTTGATCCGGCTTGCCGCTGAACACGTCGTCGTGTCGGCCGATGAAGGTGAACACCTTGCCGGAGTCGTCGCATGTTCCCAGAGCGGTCATGATGGCGGTGGTCATGGTGTCTGCCCACATGGAAGTGTACTTCTTCTTGAAGTTGTCGTAGCCGATGATGCCCAGCCCCTCGAACGCTGGGCCTTGCTCGGTCGAGTCTCCTTTGACGGTTTGCAGCAGGAACCGCCCGCCCAGGATCCACTTATACTCGCTGGTTCCGGTCTCGATCTGCGGCGGGGCATCGGGGGCCATCCACATCTTGACCTCCTGCGTCCAGCGGCCCACCAATGGCTGAAGATGGGCGTGGAATTTGCCCGGTCCGGCGTACTTCATCCAGGCCTGCATCATCTCCTCCCCTGGCTGGCCTGTTTTGTCCTTGTCCTGTGAAGCGACCTGCGCGGCGATCACCGCCGTCGCTGCTACGAAAACAGCCGCGCCCAACAATACTCGCGTTTTCATAACCTCATCCTTTCCGTGTTGACATTTCCTACTGCCGGCCCAGGCCCTGAGGTGGCCGGCGTTGGCAGCCCCATGAGCCCCTATCTTTTCTTCACCAAGCTCCTGCGACTGTCCAATCTTCGGGAACCGCGCAGAGCCGTCTTCAACAGTCCAGCGCCGTCGTGCCGAGCAGCACGAACTCGTGGATTGTACCGCCCGACGGGGCCTGGGGAAGAGGCGAACCTCTGGTGTAGTGTCGGCTTGGAATCTGCGGGCGGGCGGCACAGGTCAGTCCTGGCGAGCCGGGATCGACTCGTGCGATGCCTTCCGTGCGTCTCTACGCGTGGACGGGAACGCCCAGGCCCACAGGACGGGCGCTATTGATGCCCGATGGCGTCGTCGCCCGGACCGACCAGGCCGTCGAGCATCTCTTCGGACACCCTCTTCGGGTGCCCCCGCCAGACTATCTTACCATCCCTGGCGGCTACCGCTGCCGGGACGGCATGAGCGTTGAAGTAGGACCTGGCGTCCCCGCTTTCCTTGGCGATAGGGTAGGTCAGCCCGTACTGGTCGATGAAATCGCGAACCTTTTGCTCGGTGGAGTTTTCGGTGAGCTTGGTCAAGCCGATCATATGCAAGCCCCGATCCCTGTACTTGGGGTAGAACTCTTGCAGCCGGGGAAGTTCACGCTCGCAGTACGGGCACCAGGTCTCCCAGAACACCAGGATAGTGCTTCCGGTGTTGTTCACCTCGAACTCTCCCTGGAACCACTTCTCGATACCGAGGTCGTCTGGTAGCTTCTTTCCGCCGTATAAGCGCTGAGCTTCCGACACCCTGCCCTGGGCAAGCAGCAAGTTGGCCAGGGAACCTATGGATTGTCGTGTATCGGCGTGCTCCTGGCCGAGGACTCGCTCGCGGGCCTCCAACACCATCCGTTTCAGGCGCTCGGCTTCGGTCACTTTGCCCTGTTTTTGGAAGAACCAGGCGAGGTCGTCAATCGAACTGAGTGTGTCGGGGTGTTCCTCTCCCAGGACACGCTTGCGAATGTCGAGCACCCGGGTGGTGAGTGATTCAGCCTCTTCCAGGCGTCCCTGGCCCTGCAACAGATCAGCCAGGTTGTACATGGACTTTAGAGTCTTGGGGTGCTCCTCGCCGAGGGTCTGTTTCCGAATGTCCAGCGCGGCGGCCAGGTGCGACTCAGCCGGTTCGTACAGGAGCAGGCCCTGGTAGGTCCGGCCGATGGTGGTGCGCACAGCAGCTTCAACCTCCGGTTGACGGCCAAAAGCCTTCTTGACCAAGGCGCCGAAGCGGTCCAGCAGGGTGACTAGCTTGACCTCGCGCCCCATGCGACTGGGGTCGGCGGTATAGAGCATATTCTGAAGGAAGCGGACGGCGGCCCGGGCATTTTCGGTTTGCTGCTCAGCCAGGAGGCAAGCTTCCTGGGCTCGGGTGTTGGCGGCCCAAGCCTTCTGAGCCTGCTGCTCCGCTTCGAAACGGGCCGCACGGGCCTGGAAGTACAGTGACGTGCTGACGATCGCCCCGGCCACAGCCACCACGAATACCGCAGCGATCCCCCCGAATAGCGCCTTGTTTCGCCGGGCGCATAGGCGAAGCTGGTAGATGATTCTCGGTGGGCGGGCGAGAATCGCTTCCCCGTCGAGGTACCGTCGTATGTCCTGGGCCAACTCGAAGGCGGATTGGTAACGACGATCCCGGTCCTTTTCTAGGGCTTTCAAGACGATTGTTTCGACGTCGCCTTTCAGGGCCGAGTCAATGGTGCTCAGTGGCATGGGGGTTTGCTCGCGGATCACACGGGTGCTCTCGAAGATCTTGGCGCGGCGCACGTCGTAAGGCAGCCTTCCGCTGAGCAATTCGTAGAGGACCACTCCGAGCGCGTACACGTCGCTTCGGGTGTCGATGTCGTGGGGGTCAGCCTCGCATTGCTCGGGGCTCATGTACTGCACCGTGCCGATGAGTTGCCCGATGTCGGTTTGCAGAGTGGTGACAGCCAGGTCCGAATCGGTCCCGCGGGCGACACCAAAGTCGATGATCTTCACGTCGCCGTGCGAATCCACCAGGATGTTGCCGGGCTTCAGGTCGCGGTGGATGATGGCCTTTTGATGGCCATGGTGTACGGCGTCGCAGACATGGGCGAACAGTTCCAACCGATCACGCGTGCCGAGCTTCTTTTGCCTGGCGTATCCGGTGATCGGCCGGGCGTTTGGTATATACTCCATCGCGAAGAACGGTACCACACCGGTACCGTCGTCATATGTGCCGGCTTCGTATACCTGGGCAATGCCGGAATGACGCAAGCGGGCCAGCACTTGCGATTCGTACTCGAAGCGCCGTAGAGCCGCCCCTGAAGTGACCCCGTGTCTCATCACTTTGACCGCAACGGTGCGCCGGGGATGTTCCTGGATTGCTTCGTAGATCGAGCCCATGCCGCCCGAGGCGATCAGGCGCCTGACGTGGTACCGACCGATCGTCTTTGGCATTCGCCCGCGTAGATCGGTTGTCACAGTTTCCGTCACCGGTTCCGTCGAGTCGTGGCCCATCTCATCCGCCCGCCCTGCACCGTTGCGCTGGGCGCTCTCGTTAGATTGGCCGTCATGTTGAGGTCGGTCGGTAGGCATCTAAGAGCGTCTCGCACATGTGGATGACCGGCTGGAAAGCCGGTCCCACAGGTTCAGTTACAGGGCATAAGCTCCCGCGGTCCCGCGTTGGCCCAGCCACAATACCCGATTATCTTGAACCGAGACCGCAAATGCAAGAAATCACGAGCTGGCGACCCGCGTATCCGATCTGTGCGTCCCGGCAAAGGCTTCTCGACGAGGCATTACTCGTGTGCAGCAGTCAGACTGGCGACCTGGCGTTCGAGGGCTTGGACACGTCGGCTGAGGTCGTCTTTTCTGCGGTCGGGGGCCTTCCAAACGGGATAGGAAAACTCGATCCAGACCCCGTCGTCATGGTCGCCGGCGCCGTCGTTCACATCACGGCGGCGGTAGGTGATGGTAGTGTCCGAGCCGTCGTCCCACTTGAAGACCAAGCCCTGCCGGAAGGTATAGCGCTGGGCCTCGTGATCGTTGGCGCCGCTGTGGCGGTACTCGACACCGAGCTTGTGCTTGCTGCCGATCTCGGTGAGCCGGCAGCCGCACGTGATTAAACCAACCAATAAAACAACAAGAGCCTGGACAGTCTTCATGTTTTCTCCTTAGTCAAAGTTGCGTCATTGGGCATCGGATGACGCGGTCGGCCCGCGCATTCTGTTATTCAAAAGTGTCGTCGAACCGGGGCCGGCTCTCCTATTCATGGTGTCTGCCAAACGGCGAGCCGCTTCCGGCATTGTGTCGTGAAGTTTACAAATCAGTTTGTTAGCTGTGTCGAATTCGACCGACGAAGCTCGATTCACTTCAATCACCGAACTTGATGCCCTGGGCCAGAGGGAGTTCGGTGGAGTAGTTGATGGTGTTGGTCTGGCGGCGCATGTATGCTTTCCATGCGTCGGAGCCGGATTCCCGGCCGCCGCCGGTGTCCTTCTCGCCGCCGAAGGCACCGCCGATCTCGGCGCCGCTGGTGCCGATGTTGACGTTGGCGATGCCGCAGTCGCTGCCCACGCCGGAGAGGA
>JAZGDL010000375.1:0-4338 GCA_036477795.1 Phycisphaerae bacterium | reverse complement strand
CAGTAGGAGTAGTGGTTGCGCCACCGACCGACGCACACGGCGTCGGATATTTTCACTTCGACCTGATTGGGGCAGTATCTGTAGTATTCTGATACCGATTGCATGGCCGATCCCGCGCCGCGAGCGCGGCCTCGACGCAAAACCGCCTGAATGCTATCAGGAAACCGAGGCCTGGACCAGTCGAACGGTCTGTGGAAATGAAACGTGGCTGCGTGGCGGCGCCATCCGGTGGTGGCGCTACGCTTGCCACCGGCTACTCCAGAGCAGGCCTTCAGCCTGCAAGCCGCCGATTCTGTCACGGACCCGGCGGTGGGTGACAGAATCTGCGGGGCCGCAGATGTGCCCCTGTTGGACCATGTTTGGACCTTGTTTGGACTTGCACCAATCTTCAATTCTTGACAGAGCGGCACAGGCCCGATTATCATAGTGCGTATCACGTTTACGGCATCGGCGTCAATGGCCAGGTTGTTGTTATCGGAGACGGCGCGGTCGCGGCCTCTGTGGTCGAGCGGATCTTGCGGCACAACACCAATACCAGGCGAGGTGAGGCGGCTCACGAATCTAAAGGAAGGAACCCATGGTTCCAATGCGAGTGACACTGGCAGTGGTTTGTCTCGGATGGTTGGCCGGAGCGGCGGCGGCCGAGCGGGACGGCGCCAAGGTCCAAATGAGGCTGCCAACGGCTTTGAGGGCACTGGATCGGCTTGCAGGTCTGTGGGTGTGTCGGTTCAGCATGCGTTTGCTGGAGTTGCCGCGGAGAATGCCCTGATAATCGCGGTTCGTGTAGGTGTCCGACTTTTCTTGCTGAGTGGCCTGATCGTTGCTTTTCCTTTTGGGGACACTACCCATGCTGGGTGCCGGCTAGTGAATGCTCTATTTAGGGTCCATCGAATCGAATTTGTCGTTCCCCTATTCGATTCTGCGATCTGTGTCTATTGCTTGCTCCCCCTGTTCGTAGAAACCGGGAGGCGTACATGCCCATCAACGGAAGCAGTGGTTGTCAATGTCCACAGTGCGGACACAGTCTCTACGGGCTGAGTGAGGAACGGTGTCCGGAGTGTGGAACGCCGTTTGATTCATCGCTACTGCGAGGGCCAAGTGACCAAGCCTCCGTTGCGAAGGGCCTTCGAGTAGGGTGGGAATCACTATGGCAATTCTTAAACTCCGCACGGAAATATTCGAGTTCACTAGTCGTGATGTTCATGGTGTTCGTGGGACTAGTGGCGCTCCTGATAGGAATTTGTCTGAAATAAAATGGGACGAGAAAGAAAAGAGAAAGAAAAGGCTGGGTGGCCCACCTCCTCTGGAGCTTGTCGATTTCGCCGCGTAGGGTCCGCCATTGCGGACCACGAACGCGAGATTGGTGGGCGGTCACGGGGTGGTCCGCACCGCGGACCCTACACTTTCCGCCTACTTTGCGCTGTACTGCTAGAAAGCCTGTCCCACAGCGGAGGGATGGCTCATGTGCCGGCTATGGCCTGGTCAAGCGTATCGTAGACGGGCAAGAGCGTGCCCAACTTGGTGGTCGCCAGCATGTCACGAATAGCGGGCATGGGACACAACAGCCCGATCCGTCCGCCGTACTTCTGGATACGAAGGTAGGCCACCACAAACCCACCCAATCCCAGAGAGCAGATGAACTCCAGCCGGCTCAGATCGATGACCAGCAAACGCGGCTGCAACTTACATGCTTCAAGAAGGGACTCGTTGAGTCGATCACAGTGCTCCATGGACGCGCTGCCGACCAGCGTGATCAGGACATGGCGGTCTGACTGAGAGATCTTGATATCAAGCGTGTCGATGATGGACATAGTGGGGGCCCTACCCTATCGAAAGTCAAAGGTCAAAAGTCAAAGGTCAAAGGTTCCAAGGCCCGACCTTCAACCTTCAACGTTCAACCTTCAACCTTCAACTTGTTACGCTTCATCATATATACCTCGCAACCGTTGTCGCGAAACTCGATCACATCCACATAAGCCCGCATCAACATGATGCCGCGCCCCTCAGGGAGGGCCAGACGGTCGTTGGCCGTCGGATCAGGCACCTTGTCGGGGTCAAAACCTCGTCCCTGGTCGCGTACGATGATCACCGCGCGGTCGGCGTCAACGTCGAAGCGGACCGTAATCTGCTTGGAGGCGTCGTTGCCGTTGCCGTGCTTGACCGCGTTGGTCATGGCCTCTTCCAGAGCCAGCTTGATGGCGAACTCGGCCTCTTCGCAATATCCGTAACGGCGCACGTCACTGAGAATCTCAGCCTCGGGCAGTTTGGCGTCCTGAAGGGTGCTGTTGATTCGGATGGTGCGGTAGGACTGCTCTTGGTTGTAATCCGGAAGAGACTTCGACATCGGAAAAAACGCGCCGGTCAAAATCGGGGGACCGGCTCCACTATTCCCCTGCTGACAAAATGTTGAAGGTTCAAGGTTGAAGGTTGAATGTTCATGGTCGAAGGTCTCGGGAGCCTCAACTTTGTAGCCTTCAACCTTCAACCTTCCGACGTTCGACCTTATCAGAACGAACCGAGCGCCTGGGCCGCCGAATCGTGTATCTCAAAAAGTTTGTTCAATCGGGTGATTTTGAAGACCTCGAAGATCTGCGGCTGGATGTTGGACAGCTTCAGCCGCCCCTGCTTGTCCTGGACCAGCTTATGCAGCGTGATGAGCATCCCCAGGGCGGCGGAGGACATATGCTCGACGTTTTGGAAGTTGAGAAGAATCTTCACCGCGCTCTCCGATTCAGCCACCTCTCGCAACTGGCTACCCAACTCGGTGATCGAGAGTTCGTCGAGAATCTTGCGATCGTTGAACTCGACAACGTTCACTCCGTCGTTCTTGGTGACCGTTATGTGCTCTGTCGGCGGCATGGCGTGACTCCTTCGCTATTTCCATCTACGGCATGAAGATAACAGCAATCGGCGCTGGAGTCGACCATGTGGCAACTCTTTCCGGCCTGCACGGCCATTGCAGGTGAACTAGCCCCTCCCGGGAAAGTCCGAGACCACACCCGCAGAGGCTGTCGATTTGGTCGCCCGTGGGACTCTCCAATGTCCCGTGGGACTCTCCAATGTAGCGCCACCCATTGTGGGTGGCGCAGACCCTGGGCGCTCAACCCACTTGGTGTGGCGCTACAGCGTAAATCGACAGCAGCCGTAGAGGCACCCTCGATCGCTTTTCAACCCGGCTGCTTCTGTCCGTCGGTCGGCCAGCACTCGCGGATCACCACAAAAGCCTCCGCCGCCGTCATGCCCGCCAGACTGCCGCGCCAAGTAGCCAGCGGCGGCGGTCATTGTCGCGCGCGGCTGTAGGGACTCTCATCAAACGGACGGGCAAACCGCGCCTCGCCCAACAGCAGGACCAATACGGTCTTGAGCAGAATCCCCAGATCCATGAGCAACCCATGGTGCTTGACGTAGTGAACGTCGTACTTGATCCGTTCTTCCCAGGAGATCGCCGCGCTTGCGTTCACTTGAGCCAGCCCGGTCAATCCCGGCCGCACCAGCAGCCGCCGCCGCTTGAAATCATCATACACCCGCGTTTGCTCGGGCAACGTCGGTCGCGGCCCCGACAGGGCCATCTCGCCCTGCAAGACATTCAGCAATTGCGGCAGTTCGTCAATCTTGAACCGCCGCAGTAGCCGCCCGACGCGGGTCACGCCCGGATGATCCAACGGCACGATCTCCTCCGGATCGGGCCTGCGCCCCGCTGCCATGGTCCTTAACTTGTAAGGCCGAAACTCCCGGCCGCACCGCCCGGTCCGCACCTGCCGGAAGAGCGCCGGCCCCGGGTTGGTCAACTTCATCGCCGCCACCGCCGCCGCCAGCAACGGCGCCGCCAATAACAGCCCCACCATGCTCAACACCACATCGACCACGCGCTTGATGCCCCGGGCCCACAGCGTCCGCGAGACGTAGCCGATGTCACATTCGTTCACAGGGCAACGTTCCAACTCGGATCACCGGTGGTCTCGGGTCAATCGAATACAATGGTTCGCTGCCCGTGCACCAGCACTCGGTCCTCCAAATGCAGCCGGACGCCCGTCATCAGGGCTGAGCGCTCCAGATCGGCCCCCTTGCGGATGATATCCTCCAGGGTGTCACGGTGATTCACGCGTGTCAAAGCCTGCTCGATGATAGGCCCGGAATCCAACTCCTCGGTCACATAGTGACATGTCGCCCCAATCACCTTAACGCCGCGGGCCTGGGCCTGATGGTAAGGCTTCGAGCCCGCAAACGCCGGCAGAAAACTGTGATGGATGTTGATGATACGGTTGGGCAGCCGACGCACAAAATCAGCCGACAGAATCTGCATATAACGGGCCAGCACCACCAGATCGATGTCATGCT
>JAZGDL010000374.1:0-3987 GCA_036477795.1 Phycisphaerae bacterium | reverse complement strand
CCGCGTTTCATAAGTTCCACGACTACATGGGCACCGGAAAGCACTTCAGCGAGCCGCGGACTTTAGTCCGCGCGAAGCTCCGCGCAGGCTAAAGCCTACGGCTCGCTTCCCGTGTTATCTATCGGCAGTCAAATGGTCGGAGGCAGGCAGCCGGCCAAACAATCCGCCAGATCACGCAACACCGCCAGCGGCGGCTGATCCGCGTTGATTTCAGCTATCAGCGAGGCGTCGTAGGACTTCAGCACCGGCGCGGTGGATGCCTCATAGACCCGCAACCGCTCGCGGATCACGTTTTCATCGGCGTCATCCGGCCGATCACCTTGCAGGGCCCGCCCCTTGAGCCGCTCGATGAGCACCGATTGATCTCGGATCACGAAATGGGCGATCTTCAATACCTGGACATGCTCGTGCATGAGTTCCACCTGATCCGTGGTACGCGGTATACCGTCCAGCAGCAGAATGTGTCGCCCGGGGTCCAGCTCTCTTTTTTCAACGCGATTGTGCACAAACGTTTTCCACACCCGCACGGTCAACTCGTCGGGCACCAGCAAACCCTTCGTAGAATAGGACAAGAACTCCCGCCCGATCTTGCTCTGCCCGTCCAAAGCGCGGAAAATGTCGCCCATGGCCAGATGCTGCATGTGCGGAAACGCTCCCAGCACCGCACCCTGGGTACCCTTGCCCGAACCGGGGCCGCCGATCAGAAGTACAGCGTTGAACTTCCTTTGCCTGGTCAACGTTGTTCCCTCTCAATAGCCAATCTGTGGTCTGCCTGACCTCATGGGCGGCGCTCGCGTGACGGGCGTCACCGCTCCACCGTCCCCTGCGCCGGATGCCGGTCGTAGAAAAGCTTGGCCAGCGCCGGATCAACGATCTCAACCTTGGACTCGTTGAACAGTTCAGCGTGTAATCTCACTATTGCCGCGTTCGTCAACCGCTGGCGCAGGGATTGCTCGACTTCGTCGCGGACCTCCTCCAGCGACACTTTGTCGGCATCGATGCGCCGCTCCACACGAATGATGTGGTACCATCCGTCCACGTATATCGGGTTGGAATCCTGACCCGCCGGCAGCAGAAAGGCCTCGCGCCGGATCACCTCCGGTATGTTCGGGTCGTCCTTGGTGAACGGAGGCAGCAGGCCCAAGCGCTCGGCACTGGCCTGGTTGACGCTGTAACGAACAGCCAGGTCGCCGAACTCCGCACCGCCGGCCCGCTCCGCCAGCATCCTTTCGAAGTCCGCCCGCGACGCGATTTGAATATGCCTGATCTGCGCCCGTTCTCCGTGGAGCCGGCTGAACTCCGCCTCCAACGACGCTTGGTCCACAACGATCCGGTTCTCGACCAGCTTGCGGAGAATCGCGTTCCGCTCCATCACCAGCATGTACTCGATCCGCGAGGAGTTGCGCCGCAGCAGCATATCCTCCAGCATCGACTCGCCGGCTTTGGTGCGCAACGAGTCCGGCTCATTGTCGCCGGACTCCCCCACCAGCAGCGACAGCGACCGCTGATACTCCGCATCCACGTCGGCCTTTGAGATCCTGATCCCCTCAGCCTTGGCCCGCTGCCTGGCTGACTCCAGCACGATCAACTGTTCCAACAGGCCGACACCGTGACTTTCGATGAGCAGGTCGACGACCCGCGACCGCGTGATCGGCACACCCTGCACGACCGCCACCACATCGCCGGCATCGGGCGACGGGACAAACCGGGCCGCTTGGTCTTCCGCCACCGGCTTGGGCGACGAGGACTGCCACGCATCAGCCACCGTCACCGGCGGCGCTTCGGGCGTAGTGGCGCATCCACAAAGCAGCAACAGGGCGACCGCCGCAAGTCTCCAGCGGTGCTTGTCCCATCCCTCCCAAGGGTAGCGGACGGCCTGTCTTCGCTCTGTCACTTGGGGCTGTATCATTACTGTGAAGTTTCTAGTCCGGCAGCGATATCGTCAACCCGCCGGTGGCCAAGGCCGGGCCACGCCGCTACGATGCGATCGGCCCGTCGGGTCCCCCTTGGGGGCCTGTGAGTTTCGCCATGAATGACAATTCCAGCATGAAAGTCATCCTCCTGGGCACCGGAACCTCGCACGGGGTGCCCATGATCGCCTGTGATTGCCCGGTCTGCACCTCCGACGACCCCCGCGACCGGCGCAGCCGCCCCAGCATCCTGGTCGATTACGGCGACCGCGTGATTCTGGTGGACACCGCCCCCGAACTTCGCCTGCAATGCATTGCCGCCGACGTGCGCCGCGTCGATGCCGTCCTGTTCACCCATCACCATGCCGACCACGTCTGCGGCCTGGATGATCTCCGCCGGTTCAACTGGCTCTTGAAGAAAACGATACCGTGTTACTCATCGCCCCACACCGCCGTCCGTCTCAAGTCCATGTTCAGATACGGATTCGAGAACGACCCTGGCTACCCCTCAACCGCACCGGAACTGACCCTTCACGAGATTGACGACCGTCCTCTGGAACTGTTCTCCAGGCGCATCATACCCATCCCCCTCTTTCACGGTCCTCTGCCCATCTTTGGCTTCCGCTTCGGTTCCTTCGCCTACTGCACCGATTGCAGCAGCATCCCCGATTCCTCGCTCGAGTTGCTCGACGACCTGGACGTGCTGGTCCTCGACGCCCTCCGGCGCACGCCCCACCCCACGCACTTCACAATCGATCAAGCCGTCGCGATGGCCGGCCGCATCAACGCCCGACAAACCTACTTCACCCACATCGCCCACGAACTCAAGCACGCTGAAACCAACGCCCGGCTCCCTGAACGGATGGCCCTGGCCTACGACGGCCAAATCATTCACGCCCGATCGTAAGATGACGGCGCAGAATCGTCCGCGACGTCTTCCCCAAGCCCACGGATTCAAATCCGTGGGATCAGCTTTGAATCCGTGGGATCAGCGATTTCAATCGACGGTCGCCCTCGACTTTGAACCACCCAACAGCCGCAGCGCGTTCAACGCCACGCACAGGGTGCTGCCTTCGTGGCCCATGACCGCCAGGGGCAACGGAATGTGCCCGGTCAACGCGAAACCTGCGAGCACTACGATCACGCCGATGGCCAGAAACAGGTTTTGACGCACGATCTGCGCGGTTCTTTTGGCGTGGGCGTGCACCCAGGCGACGCCCTCCAGCGAGTCGTTCATCAGAACGATGTCCGCCGCCTCCAGGGCCACGTCCGCTCCGATGGACCCGATGGCAATGCCCACGTCGGCGCCGGCCAGCGCCGGGGCGTCGTTGACCCCGTCACCGACCATCACATTGGGACCATGCCGGCGGCGAAGCTCCCGGGCGGCGTCCAGCTTGTCCTCCGGGAGCAAGTCCGCCCGAAAATCATCGACCTTCAACTCCTTGGCGATGGCGGCTGCGACAAGTTCATGATCGCCGGTGAGCATGTGGATACGCTCTACACCGCCCGCTCGCAGCCGGGCCAGGGTATGGGCTGCGTTGGGTCGTACGGTGTCCTCGAAAACCAGGATGTTGGGCACCCCATCAATCACCAGCGCGGAAGCGGCACTGCCCGTGCTATAGACTGAGCGAAGCGAGGTCTCGAACAGGTCGCGGTGGGCGGCGTCGACGTACTGGGCGGCGAATCGTGGCGATCCTATCCAAACGCGACGCCCGTTCGACGTGGCCGACAGGCCTCGACCGGCAACGTCGGTGACCCCTTGGACGGGGTAGGGCTCCAGCCGTTGTTCCGCGAGCTCCGCCATCACCGCCGCCGCCAGCGGATGGCTGCTTGATGATTCCAGACCACCCGCCAGGCGAAGGGCTTCATCCTCAGCAACACTGTCGTGGGTGATGACCTGTTTTAGCTTCACGCGTCCGGTGGTGAGCGTGCCCGTTTTGTCAAACACGATGGCCTTGGCACGGGCCAGAGTTTCCAGATAGACGCCTCCCTTGATCAGCACGCCGCGTTTTGCGGCGGCGGCGATCGCTGACAAGTAGGCCACCGGCGTTGCAATCACCAGGGCGCAGGGGCTGCA
>JAZGDL010000373.1:0-3670 GCA_036477795.1 Phycisphaerae bacterium | reverse complement strand
AGCCGTCGCCGCTGATCCTCGTTGAAGCGGAGTCGCCTGCCTCCGTGGAGTTCCTGAAGAACGCGAACTTGCTCCTGCAAGAACTCAATCTTCTCGCGTTGCTCTTGATTCAGCCATCCAGCGATCGCAAGCAACAACATCTGCATTGGCGTGGTCAGCATGGCCCCCAAGGTACCGTTCCAAACACCGCGCCGCCGTCCCAAATCAGCCTCTCCACAATGCCTTCATCTCCTGATCTGTCCACGATTTACATATCGGCTGAGATTTGAAACACGACGGGGTGGCCAATGCTCTGCCTGTGGCGTGAGGGGCATTATGAACTTGTTGCAGGCGAGCATATGGAGTCTCACCGTGGGTGGATTACGACCGCTATGAAGCCATGGTCTTCAGGAGATCCGCGTGCGCCGCCCTTCATTCCCGTTTTGCCCGGCTTCGCCATCAACACGCTGTTCTACGCGGCGATCCTTTGGCTGGTCATCCCTGGCCCGTTCGCCCTCCGCCGACTCATCCGGCGCAAGCGCGGCCACTGCATCAAGTGCGGCTACGACCTACGCCACGCTGACCATGAGGCGTGTCCGGAGTGCGGGGCGGTGTGCGGCCCGGCAGCTGCTGCGAGTTGTTAGGTGTCGCGTGCAACATGCGCTGTGTTGCGCGTCGGCGAGAACGCCCAGAACCCGAGAATAACCAAGTTGATTGGCGTGATGATCGACAGTACACCGCAGAGAATGGGATTCCTTCCCTGCTTCCTCGCGATGAACCCGAAGCATACGGCAACGTAACCGGCGATTGCTACCGCAAGGGGGATTCCCCAAGTTTCCATGGCATGGCCCTTTCTAATCAGACGCGGCGCTTAACGGCTGGGGGCTCAGCAGCACCGCACTGCCGAAGGCCCGTTGACACCCGCATCCTACCCCGTCACGGGCGGTTCGACGGCACGCCTGTCACGCCCGGCAGATACCTGGCTGCCCCGTCCTTCGCGGCAACGTCTCGCGTGCCTGCCCCGAGTGCGGCTGGCGGCGCGAGGTTGACGGATGAGGCACTACACCACCACCGTCTTCCCGGCCGACGTGGCAGACGCGACTGGTCTTTTGGCCAATTGGGACCCGTGCCTCGATTCGCCCCAGACATGCCCGGGCGACCTCGATGGCGAAGGCACCGTCGGCATCCTGGACGTCCTGGCACTGCGGGCGAGTTGGGGGGCCGTGCCCATAGCACTGCCAACCCCGCGCGTCCGCTGAGCAACCGGGGATGGGCCCGATGTCGCGTCCTGCCTCCTGATCCGCCCCCACCGCGACGTGTGTTGGGTATTGACTGGGCCTCGAAAAAGAGGATAATTCGATCGGGAATTAGGCGACGGGATTGATTCGGCTGCGCGTGGGGTTCCTGAGAGCCGGAGGCGGCCCGCGCACCGTTGCCCAGCCGGGCCTGGAAAGCACTCTGATGACGTTTCTCAGCCAGACATCCCGTGGCCGGCGCCCGACTTCGCAGCGGCCCCAATCCTCTCCCATCGATGCGGTCGACTGTCTCATCGGTAGCACGCCGATGCTGGAAATCCGGTACCGCCTTGACGACCAACCCCGGCGCATCTACGCCAAGTACGAGCTCGAAAACATGACCGGCAGCCTCAAGGACCGCATGGCTGCACACATCATGCGCCGCGCCTATGAATCCGGCGAACTGCGACGCGGCTTCACGATCGTCGAGGCTTCCAGCGGCAACACCGGCATTTCCTTTGCTGCGCTGGGCCGCGCTCTCGGCCATCCGGTTCGCATCTACATGCCCGATTGGATGAGCCAGGAACGTGTGCATCTCATGGGGAACTTCGGCGCCGAGGTGATCCCCGTATCCCGCCAGAAGAGCGGCTTCATAGGCGCCATTGAAATGGCCGAAGCCTTCAGGCAGCGGCATGAAGAGGTCTTCCTTCCCCGGCAGTTCGACAATCCGGCCAACATCGAGGCCCACGAAGTCACGACGGGGCCCGAAATCGAGAAGCAACTTGCTTCGTTCGGCAGACAGGTGGACGCCTTCGTCGCGGGAGTAGGAACAGGCGGCACGGTCATGGGTGTCGGCCGCTATCTGCGGCGAACCGGCCGTTCGGTCCGCATCCATCCGCTCGAGCCTGCGAACTCCCCAACCCTGCGGAGCGGGTACCAGGTCGGCTGTCACCGTATTCAGGGCATCTCCGACGAGTTTGTCCCTTCCATCATCGACCTTGACGAACTCGACCACATCGTTGACGCGTGGGACGGCGACGCCATCCTCATGGCACAGGCCCTTTCCAGAACGGCCGGCCTCGCGGTCGGCATCTCATCCGGCGCGAACGTCCTGGGGGCCATGCAGCTCGTTGAAGAGCTCGGTCCCGAGGCGACGGTGGCGACAGTCCTCCCGGATTCGAACAAGAAATATCTCTCCACGGATCTCTGCCACGAGGAGCCGATTCGAGAGGAATACCTCACCCCGCGCGTCAAGCTGGAGCGGTTCACCGCCGTTCGATAGTGCCCGCTGACATTCACTGAGTAAACACCGCCCGCTGGCTGTGGTTTGGCTGTGACCTCCGAGGCAACCCCGTGCTGTTCCAGAATTCAGCCGACCATAAATGCTGCCCGCCGATAGTAGAAACTCGGCATGCCACCGAGCCGCTGGCGGCAATACGCGGGCCCATCGGCCTTTCCTGAATCAGGTGCTTCCGGGCTTATGGCCGATTGGCCAATCCCTGGTGATTGCGGCGAGCGTCACGTAAGCGGCCTTCTCGGACATTGGGCCGGTTCCGCATGGTCACGGCGCCGGCAGGCGCTGGACTCCAGCCGCCTCCGATGCGCTTCTCCCTGTTCCGGCGTGCCCACAAAGCCAACAACTCGACAAGGGATCTTTCGTAAGCGAGTCAATCGTCCATCACCAAGATCGACGAAACCGAACCGGGTGCGATGGGTTGTAGATGGCCAAAGCGGAGGCGCCGACGTCGCCGGCCCCGGGCGAGCTTGACGGCCATCTCCAAGGCATCCGGACCGTCGTCGTGCGCGGCTTTCGGGAACTGCTTCATCTGCTGAAGCAACGACCAGTGCTGCTTGCTGAAACGGATCTCACCATTGTGAACGGCCGGCTGAAGTGCCTGGATACGCCCGAACTTATCGCTGTGCGGTTTCGTCGGTTTCACAGGTACAGGAAAGCCTGCCAGCCGGCTTTGCTTGATCAGTTGGTCGGCAAGGTACTCCTGGAACTGAACCGTCTCGGCCGCGAAGGCCTGGTACCCTCGACGTCTGTGGTGGTCAATCACCGCACGGATGATCTCGTCGTTCTGCCGCTTGGTGATATCGGCGTCCAGAACGTATTTGATCCCATTCTTCGGATCAACCAGAAGAGTGATGATCGCGGTAAAGTCGCGGTTGCGGCCGGGCTTTCCGAGGCTGGGGTCGAGTGCACCGATAAAGATGCCCCGTTCCCCCACTGCCGCGATCAGCGCCTCTTCACTTTCGTACTGGTCGTCCCAATACCTGAAGTCTTCGGGCTTGAAGATCGTGTTCCTCGGATTTGCGGGTTCGTTCTGCTTCTCGGCGTCGAAACTGTACTCACCCTGGATCAATCGAGCGGTCATGAGGTCCTGGTAACTCTCCAATTCCGGCCACAGCACGCGCGTCCCTTTCAGCATCACGGATTCGTTGGCCGCCAGGAA
>JAZGDL010000372.1:0-5248 GCA_036477795.1 Phycisphaerae bacterium | reverse complement strand
ATCACCGGGACCAAGAACGAGCGCTGGGGCACGATCGACGCGGCCCTCAAGGGCGGGTTCCGCACCTTGCGCGGCGGCTCATCGCTGGCGAAGCTGCTGGACAAGCACTTCGACTGAGCTTGAGCTGCGCACCGCGATTGGCTTGCCTTGCGGCGAACGACCGGTGAGGTTCGGGAAAGGGGGTTGCGCCCACTGGCCGGTGCGCTATGTTAGCTGCGCCGTTTCGCAGAGGTACAGGGCGACGCCGTTGGGGTCGCTGAAGAACGCGAGCTTGACGGCGCCGTCGTCCACGATCGGGTCTTGTCCGTGTCGCCCAAACCTCACGCCGCGCGATTGAAGCGTCTCGACGACCTGCGCCAGAGGCTTCCAGACGTTCAGGCCGACCTGGATCGACCCGGGCGTATACCGGGGGCGGGGGCGGCAGCGCTCTTGGCCGGGGGGTGCAGACCCAGGGATAGCCCGTCGCCGGCGTCGATCATTGCGAAATGATCTCCAGCCCGGTACTGAAGGCGGAGCCCGAGGATTTCGGTGTAGAACGCCACGGCTCTGGCCATGTCCGTCATGAAGATCGTCGGGCTGGCCGCCTGGATCATCGCTTGGCTCGTAGTCTGTGCGCTCATTGATCAATCCGTTATCGACCGGTGTGATGGGCTTGCCGGGGGCGAGGTAGCAGCCTTTCACCCACCAGCCAAACTACCGACCGCGCGAGGGCCACGAAACCGCCCTCCTGAGGCCCTGGCGGGGCGGAACCCAAGAATTTTCGGATTTTCGCTCTTCGACGGGAACATATCCCCCCAGGGGGGATATGGTAGATATGGAGGTACCCATGCCTGATACCGAGACGACGAAAAAGGCATATTTGTCGGATGAGACCATCAAGACCCTTTCCAACGGCCTGAGCCGGATCGAGGGCCACGTTGGGGCCGTGAAGCGAATGGTTCAGGAACGGCGATGCTGCGATGAAATCCTGATGCAGACGGCGGCGGTCAAGGCGGCACTGAATCGAGTGACGGTAAAGCTCATCGAGGAAGAGTTGCTCAACTGCCTGACGAGCTGCGGTCAACTCGAAGCGGAGCAGCGCATGGCTTCAGCCATGCAGGCGCTCAGCTCAATGCTCAAGCACTAAGGGCGACGGCGATATGAACGATTGGCACGATCAATACGAACAAGCTGCTCAGCCTTATGGTCCTAACGCCCATGACGCTACCTTTCAGGAGATTCACGATGTCTAATGCTCTTGTGTCGATCGAACTGATGATTTGTATCGCGGCCATAAGCCTTGCGCCAGTAGAGGCAGGGGCCCAAGATCGCCCGGACAATCCGGGCGATTCGCTGTCGGAGGTTTCGCTGACCATGATCTCGCAGGAAGCTCAAGCTGAACCTGTATCGTTGAAGAGTTCACTTCAGCCTTTAATCGATTATTTCAACAGTGGTCGAGGCAAGCCGCGGTTTGTCGCGCTTCTATCTTCGACATGCCCAGCCTGTGTGTTCGGCGCAAAAGCTGTGGGCGATTCTGTGTTGAATGCCTATCCAGATGCGGATATTCAAGTCAGCATCGTCTGGATCGACATGCTTCCGACCGACAACAAAGAGGCTGCGATCAAATCGTCGCAGATCTTCGATGATCCGCGGGTCAAGCAATTCTACGATCCGGCCCGCAAGTCCGGCTACGCCATTGCGAAGGACTTGCTGTACGAGGACGCCGGACCCGCGTGGGATATCTATTTGTACTACGACAAGGATGCGCAGTGGACTGATCAGCCGCCGAAGCCGATCGATTGGGTCCATCAACTCGGTGGCGGTCGGAGAGCAGATGCGGCGCGTTTTCGTCCCGGTCAGCGACTTGTTGACGCCCTGCGGAAATCCACCGGTATGATCCTTTCGGGGAAGAAGCCGGCCACCGACGGGACGCTCAACGACGCCCCAGCGCCGGTGGCGGTGAACGATCGGACAATCTTGCAGGTCAACGGCATGATGTGCCAGGGATGCGTCGATTCCGTGACGAAGGCGATCGCAGCGCTTGACGGCGTGAGTGAGGTCGAGGTGAATCTTCAGAGCAAACTGGCCTGGGTGGTGCTCGATTCTCCCAATGCGGTGAGCGACGATACGCTCGTCGATGCCGTGGAGAAGGCCGGGTTCGACGCCGCCATCGTGTCCACACAAACTGACAGTGGCGGCGCCGCGACCCGACCGGCCGGAGCAACCTCGCGTCCGGTTGCTCGGCTCAATGCAACATGTCCAATCTCCGGTGCGCTGCTCGGTGCGGATGCCCCAACCTTCTCGTACCAGGGCTACGACATCGGCATTTGCTGCGCCGGCTGTGAAAAAGCGTTCTTGTCGTGGTCAAAGGAAAAACGCGACGCCTATCTCCTTGAGAACCGACAGCCGGTCAATCTCCAGTTCCTTTCGTTCCCGAGCTGCCCCAACACGCCGCAACTGCGTCAGCGTCTGACCAAGGCGCTGGCGGAGCTTGGGATTGATCTAAAGGTCACGGAGGTCAATCTGCTGGAGTTGGCAAAGGACGATCCGCGGCTGTGTTATGGAGCGCCCACAGTTCTGGTCAACGGAGTTGACCTGATGGGCCGGAGCCCGTCGGATCGGCCGGCACTGCGCTGCCGGATCTACGCCGACGGAGGGCTACCGAGCCTCGATGAACTCCTCCAGCGGCTGCAACGCTGCTGTACAGCTGCAGATGATAACTGAGAGAGCCGTGATCCCCGGCCCTCGGCCCCCGGCGCGAGTAGATCGTTGAATCTGTAATTCACACCCCACTCGCTCTGAACCATGTCGCTCCGGTACACTTAGGACCACACGCTGGCAGCTGTCCGTAGATATGGTGCAAGGTGTGGCATGGGGTAGTGCATGGACTTCGCTTCGGATCAGCCACAATTTGCGGCCCAAACCGTCGTCACCACGCTGTTGGTGACCGACCTTGTTGACTCCACAAGCCTGGTCGATCGGCTTGGTGACACCAAGGCCGCGTCGATCTTCAGTCAACAGGATCGGTTGGCCCGCGATTTACTCAAAACCCATGGCGGTCAGGAGATCGACAAGACGGACGGGTTCCTGATGTTGTTCGCCCGGCCGGTTGATGCTGTTCTTTATGCGCTGGCGTACCACGAGGGTTTGGCCGAACTCTCAGAGGAGCTGGGAACGAAGCTTCAAGTTCGAACGGGCGTTCATCTCGGTGAGCTGATCGTTCACCGCAACACTCCGGAGGACGTGGCCCGCGGCGCGAAGCCGGTGGAGGTGGAGGGCCTCGCCAAACCAATGGCCGCCCGCATCATGTCGCTCGCCCTGGGCGGTCAGACCTTGATCACGCGCAGCGCCTTTGACCTCGCGCGGCGCGGTGTGGTGGGATCTGAAACGGCGCCTCAACGCACCAAATGGGTGGCTCACGGGCCGTACGTGCTCAAAGGGTGCGATGAGCCGGTCGAGATCTTCGAGGTTGGCGTCGATGGCTCCGCGCCACTGTGCGCGCCGCCGGATTCGGCCAAGGCCCGGCGCTCCGTCGCGGCTGGAGACGAGGAAACGCTCGGCTGGCGACCTGCCCGTGGACTGCCCGTCCCTCAGCGGAAAGGCTGGGTTCTCACGCGCAAGCTCGGCGAAGGCGGCTTCGGCGAAGTCTGGCTGGCCGAACACAAACGAACCAAAGGACGCCGTGTCTTCAAATTCTGCTTCAACGCTGATCGGTTGCGCTCGCTGAAGCGCGAGCTGACGCTGTTTCGACTTCTGCGTGATGCGCTTGGCGATCGTAAGGACATCGCACGGCTGTTTGAAGTGCAACTCGAAGAGCCGCCGTTCTTCCTGGAAAGCGAGTTCACGCCCAGTGGAAGTCTGATCGACTGGGCTCAGGACCAGGGCGGAATCGATCAGGTGCCGCTGCAGACGCGGCTGGATTTAGTGTCACAGACGGCGCGGGCCGTTGCCGCGGCTCATTCAGTCGGGATTCTGCACAAGGACATCAAGCCGGGAAACATCCTGATTTACGAGAATGAGGACGGTCAGCCGCGACCGCGACTGGCGGACTTCGGCATTGGCACGCTGACGGATCAGGATCAACTCCAGGGGCGCAACATCACCATGGCCGGGTTTACCGTGGAGCTTTCGACGGATGATTCCAGTCTGGCGACGACCCGCATGTATTCGCCGCCGGAGTTGCTGGCGGGCCGGCCGTTCACGGTGCTCGGCGATATCTACGCGCTGGGCGTGTTCCTGTATCAGATGGCGATAGGGGACCTGGAGCGCCCGCTGGCGCAAGGGTGGGAACGTGACATCGCCGACCCGGTCCTGCGCGAAGACATCGCCGTGTGCATCGAAGGCGATGAAGAGCAGCGCATGGGCAGCGCCCAGGGATTGGCCAAGCTCCTGGAAGCACTGCCGCAGCGGCGAAGAGCCGCCTGGCGCAAGCGCCTCACCAGACTCGGAGCCATGGCTGCTCTCGTCCTCGCGGTTTTGTTGGCGATTACGGGCTGGCTCTTTGTCCAGGAGCGCGGCCTCCGCCGGGAGATCGAGGATCAATTGAACGTGGCCCAGTTCAATCATGCCAACACAATGTGGCAAGATGGCGACTATGCGAGCGCCGAAGAATTCTATCGCAAAGTGCTTCAGTACTATCTCGAGCAGGGCCGCGGCGAGACGCTGGGTGTTGCCCGGATCTTGAACAATCTGGCGGCATGCCTGAGGTCCAGAGCAAGGTTCGCCGAGGCTGAGGAAAAGAACCGCCTCGCACTCGACATTCGACGTCGGCTGGCGATCGGCGAGAAGCGGGATTTGATTGCCCAGAGTCTTAACAATCTTGCGTTGTGCTTTCTGGATCAGGACAGGTATGCTGAGGCCGAACCGCTCTTGGATGAATGTTTGGACTTGTGCCAAGAGATCGGTCTGGACCACAGTCAGCCCTTCTACTATGCCCGGCTCCTGGACAAGCTGGCCATGTGCCTGGTGGCACGGGGTGAGTACGTCAAAGCCGAGCGACAATTCCTCAAGTCCCTGGCGTTGAAGGAGGCGGAGTACGGTAACGAGCATTCGTCGGTTGCCAAGACCCGCCACGCTCTCGCCCAGTTGATGTTCAACCAAGGCGATTTCGAGCAGGCGGAACGATGGTGCCACGAGGCCCTTGATCTGCAAGTAAGGTTGCTCCGCGAACAGCACCCGGACATTGCAGACTCCTTGCAGTTGCTCGGTGAGATTCACGTGAAGCGCGGTGAGTTTGGTGAGGCCGAGGTCCAACTGCGCAAGGCCCTTG
>JAZGDL010000371.1:0-4091 GCA_036477795.1 Phycisphaerae bacterium | reverse complement strand
CCTGACGCTGGGAAGCGTGTACGCGTTGCTTGCCCTCGGGTACTCAATGGTGTACGGGATCTTGAAGCTGCTCAACTTCGCCCATGGCGAGGTGTATATGTTCGGAGCTTTCGCCGGCTACGGCGTGCTGACGGTGCTCGGGGGGGCATCGTCGCCCGTCGTGCCGGTGTGGCTCCTCATAACGCTGATGTTCGCCGGGGCGATCGTGGTTTCCTCTGCGATTGGCGTTGCGCTCGAACGCTTCGCATATCGTCCGCTGCGTGAGGCTCCGCGAATTGCTCCACTCATTAGTGCCATCGGGGCTTCGTTTTTCCTCCAGGCGGCCGCGCTGCTGATGTTCGGTTCAAGGTCGCGGAGCTACAGCACTCCGACGTTAATTGACTTCTCGACCAGCATTCCGTTTGGGCCAATCCGGGTGTGGATGGTGCGGGTGCTGGTGATTGTGACCGCGGTGGTGCTGATGGTGCTGCTCACTCTTTGGGTGAGCCGCACCCGCACGGGGAAAGCGGTGCGGGCCGTCTCGTTCGACCGCGAAGCGGCAGCCATGATGGGCATCGACGTCGACAAGGTGATCGTTGTCACGTTCTTGATTGGCTCGGCTCTGGCCGGTGTAGCTGGAGTGATGGTCGGTCTCGTATTCGGGCGAATTTTTCACCTCATGGGCTTTTTTGCAGGCCTGAAGGCGTTCACCGCTGCGGTTGTGGGCGGTATCGGGAGCATTCCGGGCGCCATGCTGGGCGGTCTGCTGATTGGCCTCGCCGAGGCGTACTCGACCGGCTACATCGGGGCCCTGTATCAGAACCTCATTGTCTTTGGGATTCTGATAGTGGTGCTGCTTGTTCGTCCGAGGGGGTTGCTGGGCCGGCCCGAGCTGGTAAAGGTTTGAGATGACGAGTCCTCCTGGTGGCGAAGTCAGTATCGGTGTCGACCAATGGGTCGAACAGTCCGATGAACGGCGAGAGCAACACACGGGTTGGACGGCCCCGGCCCGCCGGGTGTTCGATCAGTTGACGCCTGGATGGCGGCTCGCACTGGTGGCTACTGCGGCTGCTGCATATCCATTCTTTGTGCGTGGCAGTGACGTCCGGATCGGTATCAGCGTGTTGCTGCTGGCGATGCTCGCACTGGGTCTGAACGTAGTGGTCGGGTGGGCCGGGCTCCTCGATCTCGGCTACATCGCCTTCTACGGCTTCGGGGCCTATTTCTATGCCATCGTCACGTCCGAGCATCTGCCCGCCCATTGGCCAACAGAAGTCGCGATTCCAGTCATCGTGGTGGCTACCGGGATTCTCGGTGTGATTCTCAGCCTCCCGTCTCGCCGGTTGGTGGGTGACTATTTGGCAATCATGACGCTGTTCTTTTCACAGATCTTCTTGGAGTTGGTGATCAACTTCGAGCGTCTGCCTTTCGATCGTCTGCCGTTCGTGAGTGAGGACCTCGACTTAACGGGTGGGTCCAACGGTATACCCGGAGTCGAGGATTGGCAGCTGTTCGGATATCACATCAACACGTTCAACCGTTACTACTACCTGTCGTTGGCTCTGGTCGTGCTGTTGATCATCGGCCTGCACAACATCGATAAGTCGCGCAGCGGTCGGGCCTGGCGGGCGTTGCGTGAGGACACGCTGGCGGCCGAGCACATGACCACACCGGTAAATACGATGAAGATGCTCGCATTTGCGGTCGGGGCGGCGATTGCCGGGCTCACCGGGACGATATTCGCAGCCGTCCAGGTGGGAGTATTCCCGGCGAATTTCGAGTTGTTGCTGCTGATCACGATCTACGCGGCTGTGATCCTGGGCGGGTCGGGATCGCTTTCGGGTGTAGTGCTGGGGGCGGTAGTCGTCGCCTATGTTCCCGAGGTGCTGCGTGACCCGAGCAAGGCCGGGTGGCTGTTCTACGGTGGGCTTGTCGTCGTACTAATCCTGACTATCAAGCCCTGGCAGCGCGTTCTGATCCTGGGTGGTGGGCTTGTCGGATTCGGGTTCCTGGTACGCGCCGTCGCCAGCAACATCTGGGATGAGTCGATTGCCGGCACCGCGTCAGGCAGTTTCGCTTCGCGCGTCGTTGATGGATGGGTGCTCATCCTTGATGCTCAGGCAGATGTGATTACCAATTATGCCTTTGTGGCGGCAATCGCCGGCTTTCTGGCGGTGACCTTAGTCAAGGGGTGGTGGCGAATAGCCCTACTGATTCCCACCATATATCTGGCGGTGTTGGTGTGGGAGAACAAGTTGGTCGACCAGACCAGTGTTACTCGACAGTTGCTATTCGGGGGTGCCCTGGTGGTAATGATGGCCGTGCGACCGCAGGGCCTGCTCGGCACTCGACGGGTAGAAATCATATGAAACCGGTTCTCGAGCTTCGTGAGCTTTCTAAAACGTTTGGTGGTTTGCAGGTGATCCAGAACCTCGATCTGGTGGTGGGGGCCGGTCAAATTGTGTCGGATCAGGATCCCGTGCTGGGTGGCGGAGAGGTAGTCACCGCTGTCGACCTCTCAATCGCGCCCGGTGAGATCGTCAGCGTCATCGGGCCCAACGGCGCCGGCAAGACCACTCTGTTCAACCTGATCACCGGCATCTACCAGCCAGATTCGGGCGACATTCTCATGGACGGTCGCAGCATCGTCGGTCTCTCACCCGAAGCCATCGCCAACCTTGGCATCGGACGTACCTTCCAGACCTTGCGGATCTTTCTCAACATGACGGTCAAGGAGAACGTGATGGCCGCCGCGTACGGAAACACCAAAGGGCGCTTGTGGCAGTCCGCGTTTCGGACGCCCTTTGCTCGCGGGGAGGAGAAGCAAATTGCCGAATGGGCCGAGAGCAAACTGGCGTTCTTCGGAGACCGGCTCATGGGGTACCGGTGGGACCAGCCCGCGTACAGTCTGTCTTACGCCAACCGTCGTCGTTTGGAAATCGCGCGGGCGATGGCCACCAACCCCCGCCTCCTCATGCTCGATGAGCCGGCGGCCGGGATGAACCCGTCCGAGACCCACGAGATGACCGAATTGATCGGCCGCCTACGAGAGGAGGTGGGCTATTCAATCCTCGTCATCGAACATGACATGCATGTGGTGGAAGGCATCTCCGACCGGGTCATTGCCCTCGATCATGGCGAGAGAATCGCTGAAGGGACGTTCGACGAGGTGGCCACCGATCCGAAGGTGATTGAGGCCTATCTCGGATATGGAGCGTCGGCCTCCAAATGAACGACCAGGCTTCGCTCCTCTCTGTCAAGGACGTCGACACTTATTACGGGCAAATCCACATCCTGCAGGGGATCTCGATGGAAATAAAGCCGGGCGAGCTGGTATGCCTGCTAGGCGGCAACGCGTCTGGCAAGTCCACGACGCTCAAAACCATTCTCGGCATCGTCAAACCGCGCTCCGGAACGGTGGAATTCGACGGGATGGACGTCACCGACAAGTCGACCACTTTCCGGATTAGCCACGGGATGGCGATCGTCCCCGAGAATCGGCGCCTGTTTGCGCCGATGACCGTGCTCGAGAATCTCGAGATGGGTGCTTATCTGCGCGAGGACGACTTTTCTGAGGATCTCAACGACGTCTATGAGCTGTTTCCGCTGTTGGCGGAACGGAGGAACCAGCTGGCAGGAACCCTGTCCGGTGGTGAACAGCAGATGGTGGCAATGGGAAGGGCCCTCATGTCGAAGCCAAAGTTGCTCCTCATGGATGAGCCGTCGATGGGTCTGGCACCCATCCTGGTTGAGCAGAGTTTCGAGATCATCCAGCGGGTTCACCGGGCAGGCGTGTCGATTCTGGTGGTTGAGCAGAACGCCAACATGGCACTATCTATTGCCGATCATGGTTACGTGCTGGCGACGGGACGCATCGTTTTGGCCGACGAGGCGTCGGCGCTGGCTGACCATGAAGATCTGAAGAAGGCCTATCTTGGCCGCTGAGATGACGACGAATTTACCCGACTCCATTCGCGGCCGCTTTCCGCTGCTCGAGCACGCCGTGTACACCAGCAGTTGTTCGCAGGGTGCGTTGTCGGTCGAGGTCCGGGCGGCTTACGAGCAGTATCTGACCGACTGGGACAAGAAGGGCGCGCCGTGGGAGCTATGGG
>JAZGDL010000370.1:0-33191 GCA_036477795.1 Phycisphaerae bacterium | reverse complement strand
CCGGCGCCTACCAGCGCTCGCTGCTCGCCATGCTCAACGAGGACCCCGATACTTGGAACGGGCAACTGGTGCGTGTGTTCGCTCCCTACGCCAGCATCTTCCGTTCGTGGCAGATCGGTCAGGACGGCGACCCGGCCGTCATCGCCGATCCACGGCTGGCCGGCGCGGTCAAGCAGGTGCGGGCCGAGATCGAGAAGCTCACCACCGCACCGCATCTGACGGTGCCCGGTTCGCTCTCCTGGGAGCCGTCGCAAGGGCCCCCCATCGCCGACGAGGTGAGCTTCGCCCTGCACCATTCCGTGCTGCCGCGGTACATCGCGGCACACGTCGAAGAGTACCGCAAGCACGGACAGCCGGTATCCACTCTCTATCTCCAGGAGGCGCCCCAGCGCGTGGGAAACCAGGGGCACTATCGCAATTGGTGCAAGCGCCTCATCTACGCTCATCATGCCGGTGTCAGGAGGATCATGGTGCCTCAACCCTGGCACACCAGGATCTCGGCGGCTGCTGAAGTCACCGAGCCCACCGAAGAGTTCGTGTTGCTGCACACCGTTTCCACCTTGCTCGGCGCTGCCACGCCCGGCGAATCGGTGTACATCGCACCGGGTGTCACGGCGTTGTCATTCCACGAGGGCGAGAGCACCATGCTGGCCATGTGGGACGATAACGCCGGGCCGGACGGCCGGGACCACGACATCCAACTGGGCTCCGCGACCCGCCAGATCGACATGTGGGGGCGGGCCGTCAGCCTGAGCCGCACCGAGGACGGCCGGCAACGCGTTCATCTCACCGCCGCCCCGAGTTTCGTTGTGGGCGTCGAGCGCTGGCTCATCGCCCTGCGCACTCAGGTCAAACTGGTCCCGGACTTCATCGAATTCAGCATCGACGTTCACCGGAATGACCTGGAGATCGTCAACCCGCTGTCTGAGCCCCTTGACGGGCGTGTCACAGTTGTGGCACCCGGGGATTGGACCGTGAAGCCCGGGCGGTTTTCGTTGTCCATTCCACCGTTGGGAAAGTTCGTGCAGCCGCTGGAGATTCATTACGGGCGCGACGCCATCGCCGGCCCCGGGGTGGTGCGTGTGGAGCTGGATCTTGTGGGACCGGCTTTCCAGCCGGTCAATGACAGGCTGGAAAGCCTGTCCCACAGGAGGCTGGTGGTCCCGCTGGTGCTCAACCTCGGTTTGCGCGAGCTGGACGTGTGGGGCCATCTGGTAATGGCCGGTGATCGCTTGATCGTCCGTCACCACGTCACCAATCGTTCGCAGGAAACGCTCAATATGCGGGCCTTCGCTCTCGCCCCCGGCCGCTTGCGCCAGGCACGCCTTTTGACCCAGTTCAGACCGGGAACGACCAGGACCCTGGAGTATCACTTCAAGAACGCCGGCGCGCTCCGCGGCCGCGCCGTCCGGCTACAACTACGCGACGTCAACAGCCCGCGCATGCACAACATCGAAGTCCAAGTGCAATAAGGCGATCTGCAAGCTCTCCGCTCACGAGCAAATGAGTCTGCCCACGCCACAGGCCGGACTACGGACAGTCGCAGATACGGGGGCAGGGCCATGTATTACTACAAACACAGGAGCCCTCACCAGCGCCGAACGTGCACTTGAATGCCGAAAATATGTCCGCAAAGAACGTGACCTGCTGATCCGGTTCCAGGAAAACGTCCGGGCTAGCCAAACCCACTTGCATATCCACCTCGTATCCGGAGTCAGGCCCGGTCCAGCCCGGGGATCCGGCGGCCGCGCTGTTTAAAAACATCTTGAACAGGTCGGCGAAGAACGTGACCTGCCCGTCTCCCGAGGTATCCCCCAACTGCCACGTCTGTTCCCCTTCGCCCGGACAAGCGGGGGCCGACTCCACCGGGGCGCTACAACTACCCGACACCGCCACCACCCGCGGGCGGGCCCCGTTAGGCCAAACCAGCCCTCCGGTCACCACCAGCTTGTCCCCGCTGCCCAGCCACTGGGCCGGAGTGTGGAACTCGGCGTCGTCACAGCCTTCTCGGGCGATCCCCACGTTGACCAGGCCCTGTGGCCCGTCATCGTAGTCCACGTGGACCAGCCTGACCCACCCTGCGTGGTCACCGCACTCCACACGCAGCGCCACCGGCTGTGGATCGCTCGTATCCGGCCTGACGTCAATATAGCGCGACGCAATATCGGCTGTGACGAGCGGGGGCGCAGGGGGGTCCCCTTGATTCTGCTCAAGCTCACCCGGTCCAACGCGATTTCCCTTATCGTCACCGGCGTTTTGTAAATCGGAGTCGGCGCCGTCATGGCTTACGGCGTTCGAGTTGAGGGCGGCAGGCGGGGCAGCTGCGACCTGCCCGAGTGCCTGACCCGAAGCCAAAACGGTTACACTGGCCGCTAAGAATGAACTGACGAGTTTGTGAAACGTTTTCATGACCTTACCCTCCTGGGTTTGGCACGTCGAGAACAGTTTGGATCATCAATTATACCGACTACGGCGCTACAGTGCCAACAGCCCTATGCGTTCTGCCCTACCCATTCCTAGTCCTGATGCTGCCAACACTTGCCGCTGCCGTTGTCTTTGGCTCGGCGCTTGCATCGTGTGCCTTTGAGCGTAATGGCCGTGCAGCGTTCATCGACCACTTCACTCGGTTTCGCGTCAGCGATCGGCTCCGAGTTGACTTGCTCGAGATCAAGGGGCGGAGGGGCTTCGATCGAGGCAAAGCTCAGCACCAGCGGTATCCGGCTCTCCGCCTCGGACAGCCGCTCCTCGAATCGGCTGAGTTGCTCATTCACATGTGCGATTCGCCCTCCGACGCTATCGAGCTGAGCGCTGAGCTCGGCGATCGAGGCATCCTTCGACGCCAGCGTGGTTTTCGCCTGAGCCACTTGAGTCTGAGCGTGCCGGACCTCGGCTTCGAGGCCGGCTCGTTCCCGCATGGTGAACGATGCCCCCACCACTACGCCGGCGGCAAGCGCTAAGGCGCTGACGATGACGTATTTCAGCCAATCGGGAAAAGGTGATCCCATGGTGTGCACTCCGCTAGCGACATTCACGGCTTGCTTCGCCCCCAGAATACCAACGTTGCCGGCATAGGGCTACGTTCATACGCCGGATCTGTGGTATTTACAGCGCACCGGCGTGGCGAGCTAGTGGTGCGTCAACGTTCGAATTGTGGGACGCTGGACCCTTATTACAATCCCTTCTCGGTCCCCCTTCCTGGCGGTGTGGGACAGACCTGTGAAAAGCCCACGGGTTGCAACCCGTGGGCTTGTGTCGGTTCCGGGGTGCGAGAAAGGATTCTCGCACCAGCACTTGTCAACCCCCGTGCCGAGTTGCATTGGGACTGTCTATTTATGGGCGGTTTCGGCAAACCACCTGTCTACGCGGTCACGTCCAACCGTGAGCCGGGGTCATCTTGTCCGCCACCACCAGCTTGGGCAAAGGTTTCGACGGCCAGGTCGGAGTAAACCAGCGTGGACTGATACTGCATCTGAACAATGTGCGTGGATGTGAATATGACCGGCTGGTTGCGCCCTCCCAGGGCGTCGAGCCCGATGGCGAGCTTAGCCAACTCGTTTGCGCTGGACGTCGAGTCATCCGAGTCTTTGCCCAGAAGCATTTGAAGGATGAGCAGGGCGATGACCATGCGAAGACGCTGCTCGGTGGCCATTTCCAGGCTTAGCATGGCGTCGATCACATCAGCCGGAGATTGTAGACCGCCGGACGGTGTCCTTACGGATAGCGCCGTATCGGCGGCAATCGGACTCGTCGACCGGCTCAGGGCATTGACCGTGGACTGATTCCTCGACGAGCCGAGGCTCCCAGAGGTAACACCTGTGACGCCCGTCATGGTGGGCGGTTGTTGCAGCCCCATAAAATCCTCCCCTCCAGCAGAATCTTCTCCGCGGGATTGATCCAGGATGGAATGCGGCACCTGAGCGGCCAGTTCGCGTTTCACAACCCACATCGCGATAATCGCAGATACGACAAAGACTTGCGGGCCTGCGGCCAAATGGCGCAACTGTGACGATTGTAACGCGGTGTCGCCTTGGGACAGCGGTCAGAGCTCTAGCGGCACGGGAACGTTCGAATTGTGGGTTGGAGTATAGGGTTAGGGAGCGGAGACTACGCTTGGAGGGTCTGCCAAACGACGAAGTCACTGCCGGCGTTAACCCGTCAGTCGAGCTGTCACGGAGCGCTAGCTGTTGAAACAGTTGAAATCTTGACACGCCGGCCCCGGGGGCTACTATCCGTCCGAATAAGACGGTGCCGGGCCGCAGAATGTGGGAGAGGTTTTCTAAGCTGTTATTGACCGGCTGGAAACTCGGTCCCACAATCGTCCTGCTGAGCCAACGCGTTGATGACTTCGGCCGACTGATGATTGACTCCACGACGACCAACCAGCGCCGGGTGAGTGTTCTCGCTTGCCGATCCCCCGCCAAAATCAACCTCACGCTCCAAGTGCTGGGCCGCCGGGAAGACGGGTATCACGATATCCGCTCGGTGGTCGTGGGGTTGGACCTGACCGATACGCTCCGGTTCCAACAAGAGTGCGACAAGGGCATTGAGCTGACCTGCGATCAGCCGGGATTACCGACTGATGATCGTAACCTTGTGGTGCAGGCGGCGCGGAAGATTGCCTCCTATGGGCGGTATGATGTCGGGGTAAGCATCGAGTTGTTCAAGCGGATACCGGTGGGGGCCGGTCTGGGGGGCGGCAGCGGCAACGCGGCGGTCACGCTGGCGGCGCTGAACCGGCTTTGGGAAGTGAACCTGGGCGAAGACGAACTGGCCGGCCTGGGTGCGGCAATCGGATCAGACGTTCCGCTTTTCTTTTCGCTTCCGGCGTCGGAGATTTCGGGGCGGGGCGAACGGGTGAGACCGGTGGCGCTCCGGTGGTCGGGATGGGTGCTGCTGGTCTTTGCGGGCTGCGAAGTCTCTACCGGCGCGGTGTACCAGGCCTGGTTACCCGCGGATTCCGGGGTTGTCACCGGTGACCTGACCCAGGCGATGACTCAAGCTGAGACGGCGGACGATCTGGCGGCGTTGTGCAGGAATGATCTCGAGCCGGCCATCTTTCGAGTAGCTCCGCGGGTGCGGGCGCTCCATCAGGCGGTCGGGGCGCTGGCGGACAAACCGGTACGCATTTCGGGGGCGGGGCAAGCGGCGTTTGTGTTGTTCGACGATCAAGAGGAGGCGGAAAACCTGAGAACGGCTTTGGTATCAAGAGGAATTGGCACCGGGACCCGTCTGGTGAAGACCATGACGGGCCCACTGATGATTGAGTAGGAATGACCATGGAAATTTCTGAAGTTCGCGTCAAACTGATTCAAAACCCCACGGACCGGCTGAAAGCGTTTTGCTCGGTGACCCTGGACGGCAGCTTTGTCATCAGGGACATTAAGCTGATCGAAGGGGGATCGGGCATATTTGTGGCCATGCCGTCGCGGAAGCTGACCGATCATTGCCCGTCGTGCGGGTCGAAGAACCACCTGCGGGCCCGTTTCTGCAACGATTGTGGTGCCGAATTGGCGCCGGACCGTGTTAAGCGGGACGACGCGGGACGCAAGAAGCTGCACGCCGACATCGCCCACCCGATCAACACTGACTGCCGTCAACGGCTGCAGAAGCGGATCGTCGAGGCCTACGACGAGGAGTACGGCAAATCGCGAGAGCCTGGATACCAGCCAGCCTCCTTCGACGACGATGATGACTACGACACCAAGGACGATACGGGCATGGCTTCGCCCGAGCAAGAGCGAGAGCGAGAGCAAGTCGGCGTATCTGAGCCCGAGCCTCAACCGGCCGCTTCCGATCGTAAGCACGATGATGATTATGAGCCCGACGACTACCAAAACATGATCACGGAGCTCAAGCAGGATGCCGCCACCCGACGTAGAGACCACGAACAGCCGCCCATGAGCGACGAAAAAACTGAAGATTCTCAAGGTTTCGGCGCGGGAATCCTCTAACCTGGATTATTCATACCGCAGAGATCGCAGAGCATTATATGGTAAGAAGTTACGGCCGAAGTCTCGCTTGTCTCATTAGTGCTGGTGCGAGAATCCTTTCTCGCACCCATATGTGGGACAGGCTTTCTCCCGGCGCGCCGGGATCATTTGACCGGCTGGAAAGCCGGTCCCACACCGCCAGGAAGGGGGACCGAGAAGGGATTCTCGGTCCAGCGTCTACTCCGTCTCTGCGGGCTCTGCCTGCTCCGCGGTGAATAATCCGCGCTAAGCGATTCGTCCGAATGATGATCTCTGATTTGACCCACATCGTGCGATCATTCGACGGGCGGCGAGTGCTGGTTGTCGGCGACCTGATTCTTGACCGCTATGTGTACGGTGATGCGACGCGGATCAGCCCGGAGGCCCCGGTCCCGGTGCTGCGGGCGGTGGAACAGGACGAGCGGGTGGGGGGCAGTGCCAACGTGGCAGCCTGCCTGGTTGCCCTGGGCGCGAAAGTTCGTTGCATGGGGACTATCGGGGCTGACACCGCGGGACAGCGCCTCAGATCGCTCCTTTCGGACCTGGGGGTCGACGGCAGCGGTCTGGTGGTGGCGGACGACCGCGGCACCAGCACCAAGACGCGGTTCGTGGGTCTGGCCCAGCATCGGCACCGCCAGCAACTGCTGCGGTTCGACGAGGAATCCACCGAGAACCTGCCGCCGCACACCGCGGCGAAGCTGACCGCGGCGGTCACGCAGGCCGTGGCCCAAGTCGACGTCGTCTGCATTGAGGATTACGCCAAGGGCCTGGTCACCTCGGAGCTGGTCCAGGCCGTCGTGGCAGCCGCCCGCGCCGCGGGCATACCGGTCATCGTCGACCCGGCGCGACTCAGTGACTACAGCCAGTACAAAGGTGTCACACTAGTGACACCCAACCGCAACGAGTTGGAGTTGGTGGCCGGCCGGCCGTTCGATTCGCCGGGCGCGGTGATGGAAACCATCGGTCAGTTGCTGCGTCTGTGGGACGTGGAATCGGCGGTGGTGACGCTCGATCGCGACGGCGCGGTGGTGGCCCGCGCAGGCCGGGAACCGGCCCACATACCGACCCGGCCGCGAAGCGTTTACGACAACACCGGCGCGGGTGACGCGGTCTTGGCGTGTCTGGCTGCGGCCGTGGCTGCGGACGCATCGCTGGAAGACGCCGTGCGGCTGGCCAACATCGCCGGCGGGCTGGAGGTGGAGAAGTTCGGCTGCGTTCCCATCACCGCCGACGAAATGTTGGCCGAGCTGCGCCTCGAAGATCGGCGTCGCAACGGCAAGGCCCGCAAACTTGATGAGCTTGTCGCCGAGTTGGGACTGCGCCGCGACCGCGGTGAAACGGTGGCGCTCACCAACGGCGTGTATGACATTCTACATCCCGGTCACGTTGATCTATTGGAGAAGGCCCGTGATGAAGCCAGCCTGCTGGTGGTGGCCGTCAACTCAGACGCGAGCGCCAAGCGATTGGGCAAGGGCGCGGGCCGGCCCATCAACGACCAGCGGTTTCGCGTCAGGATGCTGGAGGCCTTGGAGTGCGTCGACTATGTTGTAATCTTTGATGAACCTACCCCGCTGCACCTGATCGAGCGCGTTCGGCCGAACGTGCTGGTCAAAGGCGAGGATTGGGCCGTCAAAGGGGTGGTGGGGCGTGAGTTCGTCGAGAGTATCGGCGGGCGGGTGCGGTTGGTCCCGGTTGTGGAGGGCTTCAGCACCACGTCGATCCTGGAGCGCATTCGTAATGGACTATCCTAGTGGTGGGTCAACATTCGAATTGTGCGTTGGAGTATGGGGTGAGGGAGCGGCGACGACGCTTTCGGCGTCTGTCAAACGACAAAGTCACTGCCGGCGTCAACTCGTCAATCGATGATCGATATGAACAAACAGATTGATGATCATCTCCACGCCGTCGAATCGGTGCGGCGGCAGGTGACACTTCTGGAATCCATCGCGGTTCGGATCATCGAGGTGTTTCGTGGGGGCGGCAAGGTGTATGTGTTGGGCAACGGGGGCAGTGCGGCTGACGCCCAGCACATCGCCGCGGAATTGCTGGGTCGGTTCAAACGCAACCGTCGAGCGCTGCCGGCCATCGCACTCACCACCGACTCGTCATCGTTGACCGCGATCGGCAACGACCTGGGCGGTGATCAGATCTTCCGGCGGCAGGTGGAAGGGCTGGTGGCCGAGGGCGATGTCGTTTGGGCCCTGAGCGTTTCCGGCAGGTCGCCGAACGTATTGTGCGCCCTCGAAGCCGCAAAGGAGCGAGGGGCTGTCGTTGTAGGTTTCACATCGCAAAGCGGCGGCCTGATGGCTGAGTATTGCGATATGTGTCTGAAAATCGACGCCGAGGGCGGCGATCGGGTCCAGGAAGCGCACGAGTTGGCCTATCATTTGATCTGCGATCGCGTTGAACAGGCCTTTGCCACAGGGTCTTGAGAGGATTGCGAATGGCGAATGGCGAATAGCGAAGTCACGGATCACAAATCCACATTCGACATTCGACATTCGCTATTCGGATGTAGACCGTGAGACGTGTCGCCATGGAGTCACATAACAAACCCAATGTCAGGGATTTCCGGCACCATCCGCGCGACTGGAGAGGTTTTCTCTATGTGTACCCGGTCGTGTCCCGGCGGAGTCGCGGTATCAGCATCGGCGTCAACCTGAACCCGGACAGGGCCTGCAACTTTGACTGTATTTATTGCCAGGTCGACCGGACCGGCACACCGCGGGTGCGCCACGTCGACGTCGACGTGCTCCGCCATGAGCTGGACACCCTGCTGGCAGCAGCCGTCGACGGACGGCTACTGGCTGAGCCGGAGTTCGCCGACACGCCCGAACACCTCAGACGTCTTAACGACGTCGCCTTCAGCGGCGACGGCGAGCCGACCACCTGCCCGGTGTTCGCCGAGGCCGTGCAACTCGCCGCCGACCTGAAACGCGAACGCTGCCCGGACCAGGTGAAAATGATCCTGATCACCGACGCATGCTACCTGACCAGGCCGAACGTGATCGCCGGCCTGCGAATCATGGATCGGTCCAACGGCGAGATCTGGGCTAAGCTCGACGCCGGCACCGAGGAGTATTATCAGATCATTAACCGTCCTAACTTTCCGCTGTCCCACGTGATCGAGAACATCGTTAGCGCCGCCCGCATCCGTCCGGTGACCATCCAATCACTGTTCATGCGGGTCCATGGCCGTCCGCCGCCCGATGAGGAGATCATCGCCTTCACCGATCGCTTGAACGAGATGCGCACCGCCGGGGCCCGGCTGGACCTCATACAGATCTACACCGTCGCCCGCCCACCGGCGCAGGAGTGCGTGACATCGCTCAGCCGCGAAGAGCTTGACGCCATCAGCCGAACGGTCAAGCAGCGCACCAGCCTGCCGGTTCAGTCCTACTGCTGAGGGTGAAGGCAGGTGAACCACCTGCCCTACCTGCTGAGGGTGAAGGCAGTTGAACCACCTGCCCTACCTGCTACGCGGCTATTCGCTCCGTAACTCTTGACGCCACTCGGCGGCCTTTTCCGGCCGGTTCCAGGCTTCGTAGAGGTTGACCAGAGCACCACACGCTCGCCGGGTGTATTTGTGGTGTGCTCCGAAGGCCGCCTTCAGTTCGGCGTAGGCTTCCAGCAGAAGTGCTTCCGCCTCGTCATACCGCTGTAGCGGGGTCAGGCACTTGGCGTAGTTCACCTGAAAAAGTGACGTCAATGCGTGTCCCGGAGAGAGCTCGCGACGGGCGCCGTCCAGCGCCATCTTGGCCCATTGCTCGGACTCATCCAGCTTACCCTGGTCCCTGAGCGCCGCGGACAGATTATTCATCGCCGTGAGCGTGTCGGGGTGCTCCTCGTCCAGGATGCGGCGGCGGATTTTGAGCAACTGCCGATACAGCGGCTCGGCTTGGCTCGGTTTGCCTTGGCGGCGTAGCAAGCCGGCCTGGTTGTTCAGCAAGACAAGCGTTGTGTTGTGCTCCTCGCCGAGGATGCGACGGGCGGTTTCCAGAGCTTGACGGGAGAACGGCTCGGCTTCGTCAAACTTGCCCCGGGCTTTGAGGATAGCGGCCACGTTGTTCATTGCCTCCAGCGTGTAACGATGCTCCTCGCCCATCACACGTCGCGAGGATTGCAGCAACCGGCGGGTGACGGGCTCGGCTTCGTCAAACTTGCCCTGGTCCATAAGCACCAAAGACAACAGGCTGATCGCTGTCAGCGTTTGGGGGTGCTCCTCGCCGAGCACACCGCGAAGCCCGTCCACGGACTGGCGGCACAGCGGCTCGGCCTCGGATAGCTTGCCCTGAAGTTGAAGCAAATGAGCCAGCCCGTTCAACGAGCGCAGCGTCACGGGGTGCTGCTCGCCCAGGACCAGACGTCTGCCTTCCATCGCCTGCCGGCACAGCGGCTCAGCCTCGTCCAACTTGCCCTGGTCTCGTAGCAAGGTAGCCAGATCATCCATCGAGCGCAGCGTCTCGGGGTGCTGCTCGCTGAGGACGCGACCTCTGAGCTTCAGGACATGGCGGAACAACTCTTCTGCTTCGACCAGCTTGCCCTGACTCATCAGTAAGCTGCCCAGGTTTCTCATCGTGATCAGGGTATCCGGGTGATCCTCGCCCAGCTTGCGACGTTGGGTTTGTATCGCCCGGCGGAAAAGCGACTCGGCCTCGGCCTGCTTGCCCTGGGGCAGCGCCGTGGCGAGGTCGTTCATCACCTTCAGCGTGTCTGGGTGGTCTTCGCCGAGGACGCGGCGGCGGGCTTCGAGCACCAGGCGGTAAAGCCGCTCAGCTTGACTCGGGTCGCCTTGGTGGCTCAGCAAGGTGGCCTGGTTGTTCATCGTGGTCAGCGTGTTGGGGTGTTCGTTTCCTAATTCCCGCTTTTGGATCTGCAAGGCGGACGTGAGTTGTTCTTGGGCTGCAATGTAATCTCCGAGGTTGATATAGGTGTGGCCCAACATAGCACGGACGGCAGCTTCGATCCGGGGCTGGTCACGGAACTCGGTTTCGACGCGTTTGGTCGCGATGTCGAACACTTCGCCGATGGTGATGTCGCGGCCCAAGGTCTTCTCGGGGTCTGCCCAAGCGAGCATGTTCACCAGGAAGTCCGTGACCGCTTCCGATTCTTCGCGAGATATGACGGCCTCTGCACGGGCCTTTTCCGCCGCAACGCGCTGCCGGCGCTCGGCAACAATTCCGGCCACAAGCACAACGAACACCACTACGGCGCCAGCCACTAGCGCCTTATTACGCTTCGCGAATTTGCGAAGCTGATAGGTGGCGCTCGCCGGGCGGGCGGCGATCGGTTCGTCACGCAGATAGCGACGGATGTCGGCTGCGAATTCCGCCGCCGACTGGTAGCGCCGATCTTTATCCTTTTCCAACGCTTTTGCGGCGATGGTATCGACGTCGCCGCGAAACCGCCTGTCAATCGAACTCAGTCTTGAAGGCTCTTCCTCGCGGATAAGTCGGACTGCCTCGGGAATCGAGTGGTTACGTACGTCCTGTGGAAGGCGGTCCGTCACCAACTCGTAGAGAATCACGCCCAGCGAGTAGACGTCCGAGCGTGTGTCCAACTGCCGCGAATCGCCCAGCACCTGTTCGGGACTCATGTAGGCAAGTGTCCCTACGAGCTGACCGACGTTGGTCTGCATCGTCACTGTGCGCATATCGGCGTCGGTCGCGCGAGCCACGCCGAAATCCAGGACCTTTGGTTGGCCGGTTTCGTCGACCAGAATGTTCTGAGGCTTGAGGTCGCGATGGATCACGCCTTTTTGATGGGCGTGCTGTACAGCATCGCATATCTTTGCGACCAGCTCGAGACGCCGGCGGGTATCCAGCTTACCATGCTCGGCGTATTCGTTGAGTGCTTCGCCGCAAATGTATTCCATAGCAAAGAAGGGCTGCGGACCCAACGACGCACGCGTCGCGCCTTGATCCGAACCGCCGTCGGCCACGCCGGCCTCATAGACGTGGGCAATGCCCGGGTGGTGCAGTTGACCGAGAACCTGGGCCTCATATCGGAACCGATGCAGCAAGCTATCTGAGGTGAACCCCGGCCGAAGCAGCTTCAAAGCGACCGTGCGTTGCGGGTTTTCCTGCACCGCCTCGTAGACAACACCCATTCCCCCTTCGCCGATCTTGCGAACGATGGTGTAGCCCCCGACGCTTTGCGGCGGATGGGCTCCGTCGATATCCGCCGGTCGCGGCACCATATCTTTGAGCAACTCCCCTTTTTCGATGATGGGCGTTCTTAAGAAGTCGGGCGGGCGGTCGTGCTCAGCCAGCATCGCCTCGACGCGGGCCCTGAGCGTTTCGTCATCCGCCGACGCTCGCCGCAGGTACGCCGCCCGCTCGGTCGGATCAAGCCTTCGTGCGGCCTGAAACAGCTCCTCGCCACGTTTGAATTGCTGCGGTGTCATTCGGTACCATTATCTCGCAGCTCAACCGCTAGCCAGGCGCGGGCAAAACTCCAGTCGTCCACGACGGTGGCACGCGATACGCCCAATACGTGGGCCACGCTTTCGTTGGTCAGCCCGCAGAAAAAACGCAGCTCGACCACGCGGGCCTTGCGTTCATCGAGCCTCCCGAGCTTCTCAAGCGCTTCCTCGAGCGCCAGGGCGTCGAGTATCCCGGCTCCGCTGACGGCCAGGGCTGAATCGTCGAGCGTCACACGGTGTTGCAGGCCGCCCCGTTTCTGGGCCTGTCGGGCACGGAGGTGGTCGATCAACAGCCTCCGCATGGCCTTGGCAGCGACCCCCATGAAGTGGGCCCGGTCCGTCCAATCCTGGTGGGTCTGGTCCACCAGGCGCAAGTAGGCCTCATGCACCAGAGCGGTGGGCTGCAGCGTCTGATTCGACACCTTGCCGGTGAAAAAGCTCGCAGCCAGGGCGCGCAACTCGTCGTAAACCAGCGGAAACATGCGCGATACGGCGGAGCCGTCGCCGCTACCCAGCTCAGCCAGCAGACGGGTTACGTTGTTCGCCGAGGTGCTCATATCAAGCCTCATTTTACCAGAAAGTTTCCGCCGATTCCATCAGGCGCGCCGGGCGCCGTTTACGTAATCTGCCTGGGACAAAGGGTGCCGGGGCCCTAGCGGCAGCGAAGCTTGAGATTATGGGCACCATCAGGGAGACGAAACCATGAAACATTCAACAATCAAACTAGCCAGCCCCGTGCTTGTGATCGCGGTGGTTGGGACGGTTATCTGGGTCAACGCGGGAGAGCTCGACCCGCCGGCTGCGACGATGGGGGTCACCGCGGAGCCGGACGGCTCGCCCTCCCTTCTGCCGTTGCTGGACGGGAACTCGCGGAAACTCAGCTTCCAGGCTCGCTTGACGGATGGTCAGGGCGACCCGCTGTCGGGGATGCACACGCTGAGGTTCAAGATCTACGACGATCCGGTCCTCCCGGGACCCCTGGCCGGTGGAGGTCCGTTCGACGTGGGCGTGGATATCGACCCGCAGGACGATGGAGTCGTCGCGGTTCTCCTTCCCGACGGCGACGGCGTGGGGCTGGACGGGTCGCTGTTTACGGGCCAGGCCCGCTACCTCGGCGTTGAAATCAACCCACCAGCGGCCGAGCTGTCGCCCCGCATCCTGTTGGCCGGCGTCCCCCACGCCATGCGCGTGGACTTCGTCGGAAACGAAGAGCTGACTGATGACGTGGTCCTGGGCGACTCGGGTACCTCCGGGTCACTGACTGCCTATGATGCTGCTTCCGCCAGTCCAGCCATCACGCTCGATGGATCGTCCAACCAGATCACGATCTTCGGCAACGACGGCAACGAGCACGTCGCCCTGTGGGGATTCAATTCTGGACAGCTCCTTCTGACAGACGACGACGGCGACATGACGGCCGGAGTCCGGGCGGCCACCGTTGGAGGTACCGGGGCCAACCTGTTCCTCAGTAACGAGCAGGGTTCGTTCCGCTTTTTCGCCGAGGCCGCGACCACCGGAGGCGCGCTTACCCTCTACGACGGCACGTCCAGCCCGACCCTGTCGCTCACGGGTGAATCCGGAATCGCCCAGGCGGAATTCGCTTTCCAGGTGGTGGACGCGATCAGTCCATCCCCCACCGTCCTGGCCAGGCTGCAAAAACACTCTCAGGGCGCCTGGCTTTGGATAAACGATGAGAACGGCGACACTACCGCTCGGTTGGGCAGTTCCAACAATCCGGGCGTCGGCGGATTCGCTGAGTTCTATCGGGGCACCGGCGGCGCCAGCGTGTTTATTGATGGTGACGACGGCAGCGGCGGCGGGCTGGTGACGGTCGAGAACGGCGCCGATGCCCCAACGATCACCCTGGACGGCTCGGGGCACCGGCTGACAACCTATGGAAGCGACGGCCTGGAGCAGATCCGTCTATGGGGGCCCTCGTTTGGCGAGATTCTCCTTTACAACAGCAGCGTGAGCAACGACCGAACAGTAATGCTGAGCGCGACGGGCGGCTCCGGTGGCGAGTTGAGAGTGTTTCGCAACGATGGAGGTATCGATGGCGTACTCCTTAGCGGCGGCACCACCAGCGGCGGGGCCGGCTTTTTCTTTAACTCCTCCGCGGCGCCGACCATCGAACTGGACGGCGACGAAGGCGACGGCGGTGCCCTGTTCACCATGTCGGATGGGTTCCAGACGACTATCGACTTGGACGCCAACGCGGGGGGCGGCGGTGCCGGCATCATCCTCAGTAACAGCGCCCACGTCGACACCCTTATCTTGGACGCCGACAGCTCCGACGACGCGAAGATTCAGATCAAGGCGGCCCCGGCCTTAGCCCAGAACGCCATCATCCTCGATTCGAACGCATCGGGCGGTGGCTCTCAGATCTCTCTTTACGATAAGACCGGCCTCTCCGAGACCGTCGAGATCAGGGGGCAAGAGGGCGCCGCGGGAGGCCAGATTCTCATCCGAAACGACGACTTCCTCAGCAACACCACCACGATCGAGCTCGACGGCAACTACAACGGAACCGGTGAGGGCCGCGTCATCACCGACGTCCTGGAGATCAAGGGAGGCAGCGACTTGTCAGAACGGTTCGACATCCACGCGCCGCGCGGCACGGTCGAGCCGGGAATGATCGTCTGCATCGACGTGGAACAGCCGGGCAGGCTCGTCGTCAGCCAAAATGCCTATGACCGAACGGTGGCTGGTATCGTCAGCGGCGCCGGCGGCGTTAAGCCGGGCATGTTAATGGGTCAGTCCGGCACCGAAGCCGACGGCCAATACCCGGTCGCACTGAGCGGCCGCGTCTATTGCCGGGTCGATGCGTCGAACGGGCCGATTCAACCGGGCGACCTGCTGACGACCTCCGCCACTTCCGGCCACGCGATGAAAGTCACCGACTATGATCGGGCGCAAGGGGCGATCATCGGCAAGGCCATGAGCAAGGCCACCGATGGATTGGTTCTGGTTCTGGTCAGTCTGCAGTAAAGGCGTATTAATCATGAATACAACACATAGACTTGCCGTCTCAGTGAGCGTAGTGTTCTGGCTGTGCGGGGTTTCCGGCGTACGACCTGCGGCGGCGGATACATTCCGGATCGAGATCGACTACATGGGCATCGGGCCGAACGAGGACCCGGACCAGGACCCGTGCCAGGGAGTTCTTGCAGATACGCATGATCATCAGCCCAGCCAGCTCGTGCTGGACGCAGTCATCCAGATGTTCGCGTGCCAAGGCCACACGCTGATCATCGACCTGAACACGGCGAACAATGTAATCCCCCACTGGTGCGTCTTAGCCGCCGATCCGAATGCCGACTGCGGCAATTTCTTTACGTACCAAAGCAAGGCCGTGCCGAACACCTTCGCCAAGTTCAAGGCCGCCAACTTCGATCACGCGGGCGACCCGGAGCCCTGGCACTATTGCATCTTCGGGCATCGGCAAGAGGTGTCGGACGGCGACGCTGAACCTACGTGCATACCTACGGGCAGCTCGGGCCGCGCAGACGGCGGGCAGAACTTCGTCGTCACATTGGGGGGCAAAGGCCCGGATAATACGGGATCAGAGTATTTTCAGGCCGCCACGATCGCACACGAGTTTGGCCACAACCTGGGGCTGTCTCACTGCGGCATAATGAACTGCGCCAACAGTAGCGATCCCGATTATGTCGGGCCCTTCGTGCCGAACATGCCGAGCACCATGTCTTATCGGTACCAGCTCTTTGGCCTGAAAACGCGCATGCTCTTTTTCGGCTTGACCTTCGACGAGGCGCTGTTCAAGGAACTCGACTACTCCCACGGGCGCATGTGCGGGCTGAACGAACTCGATCTGGACGAGGTTCGCGGAACGACCATGATGAGCGTGGACTGGGACTGCTTCGGAGGATTGGAAAACAGCGTCATCCAGGACATCAATGGCGGCGGCAGTGGATGGTGTGACGCCGACTTCAAATATACCTGGCAATGGGATTACCCTGAATGGTCCAACCTCGTTGATGGAGCAGTGCTGGTGCAGCGCGGGCGCCCGGAAGACCTGCTCGAGCTGGAGCGGCGAAAAGCAAATCAAGTACCTTGCATCGACGTCGCGGAGTGGGAGGAGATCAGCAATGAACTCGGATTGCGCGGCGGGGGCCCCACGTTGGAGATCGAACCGTGCATCTCCGGGAAGAATGTGTACATCGGACCCACCCCCTTCGAGAGCCTTGGCACCTGCCTCCAAGCGTTTACGAGCGTTCAAACTGCGCACGACTCCTCGCCATCAAACAGCGTCTTCTATCTCGTGCCGGGCACCTATGATGAGGTCGGCTCTGTTGTTCTTAACAAGCGGGGTAAGTACTTCTGCAAGACCGGCGCGGCAGAGATTCGATAACTGCCCGGAGGATGGGGAAAGGGTAGTGTAATACGAGAGTATCAACTATGAGAAGACCACGTAGCCCTAGGACAAACATGGTTGTGTTGGTGACGATGACCGGCTTTGCAGCCGGTGCGATTGGACTCATGAACCCTGAAACGCCGGCGACGGGTTCCGCGGCGCTGGCGTCTACCGGCGCGGGGGCCGCGCCCGCGAAGCATACGCGCGAACAGGGGCCGGCGTTCGTGATGACGGTGGCGACGCTCTCTTCCGGTGGTGTGGTGTTCACTGATGGTTCCTTTGCGGTCCTTGGGCAGACGTTTGTGGGCAGCATCTCCAACGGGCAGTTCACCATGGCGGTTGGAATTGTTCCGCTCCTATTGGCGGGCCCGGCGCCGCCCCTATCGTGCCTGCCGCCGGTCGTAACGGGAGGTATCTCATCGCGCTACATCCAGATCGAGCCGGATGCGAGCATTACGGATCCGGTGGCGTTTCACATTGTGTGCGGCACTGACGGCGGGAGTCCCAACGAGGGCTGGGTGCAGTTGACTCACGTCGACTACCCGGAGGACCCGGCTGGAACGGTTCTGGTCAATATCGGCAAGACCACGGCTGACTGTACGGACGCCGACTTCCTGACGCCGGATGTATGGACCAGCAACGGTAACAACGCCCTGTATGTCACCGGCTTGCCGGTGTGTCCCAGTCGTCGTGCTAGTGCCCCGGGCGGAGCGTCGGACTCCAGACCGACGGTGACGGCGCGCTGCGTGGACTGCGCTGCCCCGGACGCGGCTTCGGTACAGCCTGCCGATCCCACGTGGGTTTACTGCGACTCCAGCGGCGACGGGCAGACCACGTTCTTCGCCGACCTGTTCAAGCAGTTCCAAAACACTGCCGCCGCGGGAGGCCCGGCCTTTACGGGGCCTGATGCCGGGATCGAGGTGGACACGCAAGGCAATTGGAAGGACGTGCCGGACCAGCAGGTCACCTTCTTCTCTGACATCTTCCAATGTTTCGGTGCCACCGCCGCGGGCGGGGGTGACACATGGACGGGGCCGACGTGCCCGTAGGCCGGCTACACCGGTTAATTCACCGCGGAGCACGCAGAGATCGCAGAGGCAGGGTGGCCCACCTCCTTTGGAGGTGGGGGAGCCGATGATCGTCGGGCGGTTTACCTGAGTGTATATCATCGCGTCCCCCATGTCCAAAGGACATTGGCCACCCGGCGATGTACATCGGGATCAAGAAGGGACTTGAGCTAATTGCGGCATAACTTCCCCTTGCGAAGGGTGAAAGTTGAAGGTTGGGGGACCGACCGGACCTTCCTCTCCGGCCCCACCCTTCGCGAAGATTCTCGGGGTCGAACGTCTGCCCCCAAACGGAGTGATCGCTTCACACGCCCGAAAGATGGGGTACCCGCGCTGTGGTGTAAATGCGGTATTGACAAGAGATTGCAGCAGCGGAGCGCTATTTTTCTGGTTCAGGCTTGACAGGGCCTCGGGTTACGCGATATATTACGATCATACTCGGTCTCGCACATGGGCCGGCCGAACCCATCCGACCAATCTCTTCGACCAGGCGAGCTGCAAACCCGTGTAGCGTGTTTGGCAATTCGTCCGGGTGTCCGATCATTTCAGATCCCGGGCGGGGGAACATTCAGAATCCGTCATCAGCCAACTCGGAGGGAGTCATGAGAACCTCAATTGACAACGATCGCAATACCAGAATCAATCGGCCGCCACGTTTCAACGGCCCGAAGGTCTCCGGCAGATGCGTTGCCCTACTGGCAGCGGCGTGTTTGATCATGGGCCCGGCCGCGTACGGACGGGCGCCTGTTCTACCGATGGCGACACTGGCTGCCCTGAGCGGCTCGGTTTTTGCGCAAGACGAATCCTCCCAGGACACGACCCCAACGCTGGTCACAGAGGTCTTCCAGAGCGAGCCGGTCGTCCCGCACGTCTTCATCGGGGACCTACGTGACCTCCCCAAAGCGAAGCCCTGGCAACCGGGTGATCCCATCGTCAAGCGTCCCCGCCGCATCACAAATCCTGCGGCGTTAACTCGGACGGTTCCACAGCCCAGCGAGCCGCGCCCGGATCCTCTCTGTTTTCGTCAGGAAAGTGCTCCGCTTGGGCCGCCGACTGTCTTGGTCACGGGTTTGAACTTTGAAGGGCAGAGCTTCACGGGCAGCTACCCCCCCGACACCGTGGGCGACGTGGGAACGAACTTCTACATTCAGACGGTTAACGGCTCAGCTGTTGGTTCGCTGGTTAACATTTATGACAAGACCACCGGGGACCTGATGGCCGGGCCCATTGCCCTTGAGAGTATTTGGACGGCCAGTGGCGGCACGGGTGCTTGCGCGTCAGGCGGTGGCGATCCTATCGTGTTGTACGACCACCTCGCCGGGCGGTGGTTAATGAGCGAATTTCCCGCCCCTACCTCTACCCAACCCGCCCCGCTAAATGACCGCCATCTCTGTGTATACATTTCCATGACCGGGAATCCGGTGACCGGCGGCTGGTGCGTGTATGACTTCGTTACGCCGCAGTTTCCCGACTACCCTAAATATGCCGTCTGGCCGGACGCCTATTATGTGTCTACCAATGAGAGTACTCCGGCTGCTTACGCCCTGGATCGCACCAACATGCTTGCCGGCTCACCGGCAACCCTTCAGCGCGCTCCTGGGATGCCCCCGACGCTGGCCGGCGCTCCTTCGCTGGACGGATTCGGCTTCCAGGCGCTAACCCCCAGTGACCTGGACGGCCCCACTCCTCCTCCGGCGGGTTCGCCGAACTTTTTCATGCGGCACGTCGACGACGAGGTGCACAGCGCTATGCCGGACCCCATCGCGGACTTTCTACAGATCTGGGAGTTCCATGTAGATTTCGCCGATTCGGCCCACTCCAGTTTCGTGCTTAGGAACACCATCCCGATAAGTGAGTTCGAGTCCGAGTTGTGCGGATTGACTTCCTCGTCATGTTTTCGGCAGCCGCTCCCCGGTCCGCCGCTCGATCCCCTTAGAGAGGTGATCATGTGGCGGCTCCAGTACCGTAACTTCGGGACCCATGAGACGCTGCTGGGAAGTTTCGTGACCGACGTATTCGGGGGTGCGGCGGACCGCGGAGGGATTCGCTGGTTTGAGCTTCGTCGCGTAGGCGCCGGCTCCTGGACCCTCTTCCAGGAAGGGACGCACTTCATCGAGCTCAACTTTTGGATGTCAAGCATCGCCATGAATGTAGTCGGCGACATCGCCATGGGCTATAGCGTCACCGACGCGTTCGGGCCTTTCCCGAGCATCGAGGTCGCGGGAAGGGTTGCTGGCGATCCTCTGGGAATGATGACGACCGTGGTCGGGGTCATGGCCGGTCACGGTTCACAACCCTTCAACAATTGGGGTGACTACAGCTCGATGAACGTGGACCCGGTGGACGACTGTACCTTCTGGTACACCAACGAATATATTGCGGCTAATGGCCTCTGGCGAACACGTATCGCTAATTTCCAATTTGGCGGGGGAGGGCCACCGTGCGTTGGCCCGGGCGTAGAGAACTGCTGCGTCCCGGGGGGCAGTTGCGGGCCGGTGGCCATCGGCACCTGCGTGGGGACCATCGTTCCGGCGTGTCTGGGTGATGGCAACTCGGACGGGATGGACGACGCCTGCGAAGAGACCTGCTGCTTCCCCTTCACCCCGGCCCCTGCGGGCTTTGCCCCTTGCGGGCCTGCCCCCATCGGTTCCTGCGGGCCGGCGGGAGGCATCGTTGTCACTGCGTGTATGGGCGATGCCGACGGCGACGGGATCAACGACGCCTGCGAATCGACCTGCTGCTTCCCCTTCACGCCGCCCCCTGCGGGGTTCAGCGCTTGTGGGCCGCTGGCGGACATCAGCACCTGCCTCACCGCGGGAGGAGGGTTCGGAGGGATCGTCGTCCTCGCGTGTCTCGGGGATGCAGACGGCGACGGGCTCGACGACGCCTGCGACCAAACCCCCCCCCCCTGGGCAAGAGAATTGTTGCTTCCCCTTCCTTCTCGGGTCTTTCATTTGCTTGCCGGTACCCAGCGGCACCTGTGTCGCGGTGTTGGCCGGGACCGTCGTCCCCGCGTGTCGGGGCGATGTCGACGGCGACCTCATTGACGACTCCTGCGACCCCTCCCCAGGTGTTGTGACTCAGACCTGCTGCTTCCCGTTCACCCCAACCCCTGCGGGCTTTGCCCCTTGCGGGCCGGTGGGCACCGCGACCTGCGCGTCGTGGGGAGGAACGCCCGTCAACGTATGTATGGGCGATAGCAGCCCTTTGAACGGGATCGACGACGCCTGCGAGCCCCCCGCTAACACTGAGGCCTGCTGCTTCCCGTCCCCGGGGGGCGGTTGCGGGTTTGTGCCCATCGGGACCTGCGGGCCGGCGGGAGGGATCCCCGTTCTCGCGTGTCTGGGCGACAACGACGTCTCCGCCAACGGGATCGACGACGCCTGTGACCAAGGGACGTGCTGCTTCCCCTTCACCCCGCCCCCTCCGGGGTTCGCTGCCTGCGGGGTGGAGCCCGCGGCGGGTGCCTGCGGGCCGGCGGGAGGAACCGTCGTGAGCGCGTGTATGGGCGATGCCGACGGGAACGGGCTCGACGACGCCTGTGATCAAGGGGTTTGCTGCTTCCCCTTCACGCCGCCACCGCCGGGCTTTGCCGCTTGTGGGGCGGGCCCCATCAGCGCCTGCGGGCCGGCGGGAGGAATCGTTGTGCCAGGGTGTGGGGGCGATGCTAACGGCAACAGTATCGATGACGCCTGCGACCAAGAGACGTGCTGCTTCTTCGGGCCGCCCCCTCCGGGGTTTCTGCCTTGCGGGCCGGTGGGTACCAAGACCTGCGGGGCCGCGGGAGGAATCATTGTGCCCGATCCACCCGGGATGCCGCCCGGGTCCGGGTGTATGGGCGATGCTAACGCCAACGGCATCGACGACGCCTGCGAAGAGACCTGCTGCTTCCCGTTCGGGGGAGGCGGTTGCGGGCCGGTGCCCATCGGGACCTGCTGGCCGACGGGAGGGATCGTTGTCCCCGCGTGTCTGGGCGATAACAACGGCAACGATGTCGACGATGCCTGCGATCCCTGCTGCGACGCCGCGGGGCAGTGCGCCGTGGTCACCCCTGGGACACCCTGCGCTGGAAAACCGGTCGCGGCTTGTCTTGGGGATAGCAACGGCAACGGTATCGACGACGCCTGCGAGCCGGGTGCGTGCTGCTTCGACAGCAACGGGAACGGGACGGACGATGCCTGCGATGATCTGAACCAAACCTCCTGCGCCGCCATCGGCGGGACGTTTCAAGGGCTTGGTACCGCCTGTCTCGGCGATGGGGCGTGCTGCTACGACAGCAACGGCAACGGGACCGAGGATGCCTGCGAGGTCATGGACCTGATTTGCTGCGACAGCATCGGCGGGACGTTCAAAGGGGGCGTGTGTCTGGGCGAGGGTGCGTGCTGTTACGACAGCAACGGCAACGGAACCGATGATACTTGCGAGATCATGGACCAAGTGTGCTGCGACAGCATCGGCGGGACGTTCAAGGGGGGCGGGACCGTGTGTCTGGGCGAGGGGGCGTGCTGCTACGACAGCAACGGCAACGGAACCGATGATACTTGCGAGATCATGGACCTGATTTGCTGTGACAACATGGGCGGGACGTTCCTGGGGGCTGGTACGGTCTGTGGGCTTTTGGAAGATTGCTGCTACGACAGCAACGGGAACGGAACCAATGATGCTTGCGAACTCATGGACCAGGCCTGCTGTGCCGCCATCGGCGGAACACTCCAAGGAGTGAGCGGTGCGTGCGGCGTCACCGGCGCATGCTGCTACGACACCAACGGGAACGGAACAGATGATGCCTGCGAGATTATGGATGAGACCTGCTGCGCCAGCATCGGCGGGACGTTCCTGGGTCCGGGTATCGTGTGTGCGGGTCTCTTGGAAGATTGCTGCTACGACAGCAACGGGAACGGAACCAATGATGCTTGCGAACTCATGGACCAGACCTGCTGTGCCGCCATCGGCGGAACTCCGCAAGGAGTGAGCGGGGCCTGCGGCGTCACTGGTGCATGCTGCTACGACACCAACGGGAACGGAACTGACGACGCCTGCGAGGTCATGGACAGCACCTGTTGTGCCAGCATCGGTGGGACGTTCCAAGGTGCAGGCACGTTGTGCAGCGGTTTGGAAGATTGCTGCTACGACAGCAATGGGAACGGCACCAATGATGCTTGCGAACTCATGGATCAGCTTTGCTGCCTGAGCATCGGCGGAACACCCCAAGGAGTGAGCGGGGCGTGCGGGGTGACAGGTACGTGCTGCTACGATACCACCGGGGACGGCCACAAGGAGGCCTGCGAGATCATGGACAGTAGCTGCTGTAATGCCATTGGGGGTAACTTCCTGGGGGCTCCCAACACCTGTGCCCCGCCCGGTGCCTGCTGCCACGATCACACCGGCGACGGGATCGACGATGGCTGCGTGGTGATGTACTTGGAATGCTGCAACGCTATCGGAGGCACGTTCCTCGGGGGCGGCTCAACGTGCTCCGGGGCATTCGGTGCGTGCTGCCTCGACTTGGACAACGACGGGGTCAACGAGTCCTGTCTCGATTTCATGGACCTGGAGTGCTGCCTGATCCTCGGAGGAACATTCCAGGGGGCGGGCAGTCTGTGCAGCTTTGTCCTCGGTGCGTGTTGCTACGATAGCGACGGCGATGGAACCGACGATGCCTGCGTGGAGATGGACGAGACATGCTGCGATGGGCTCGGCGGCAACTTCCTGGGACCGGGCTCGGCTTGCTTGGGTGACGCCAACGGTAACGGCACCGACGACGCCTGCGAGTTGCCGCCGGGCTGCCCCAACGGCTTGTGCGATCCGGGCGAGGATTGCAGCAATTGTCCCGCTGATTGCGCCCTGCCGGAAGTCTGCGACGATGGCTTGGACAACGATTGCGATGGGTGTACCGACTCCCCCGATTCGGACTGCGGGGGTACCGAAACGAATTGCAGCGACGGCAACGACAATGACTGCGATGCTTTCACCGACTGCGACGATCCCGACTGCGCCTCGAACTGCATTTGTGGCGACGGCATTATCCAGCCTGGGGAGGAGTGCGACGACGGCAACACCGCCAACGGTGACGGCTGCGATGAGAACTGTCTGCTTGAGTCCCTGCCTCCGACGGTAACAGCGGACATCGCGTCACGCTACATCCAGATCGAGCCGGATGCGAGCATTACGGATGCGGTGGCGTTTCACATTGAGTGCGGCGATGACGGCACGAGTACGAACGAGGGCTGGGTGAAACTGACTCACGTGGACTACGACGACGGTCCGCAAGGTCTGGTCAATATCGGCAAGACCACCGCTGACTGTGCGGACGCCGACTTCCTGACAGCGGAGGTATGGACCAGCAACGGTAACAACCCGCTCTATGTCACCGGCTTGCCGGTGTGTCCCAGCCGTCGTGCTAGTGCCCCGGGCGGAGCGTCGGACTCCAGACCGACGGTGACGGCGCGCTGCGTGGACTGCGCCGGCCCGGACGCGGATCCGGTACAGCCTGCCGATCCCACGTGGGTTTACTGCGACTCCAGCGGCGACGGGCAGACCACGTTCTTCTCCGACCTGTTCAAACAGTTCCAAAACACTGCCGCCGCGGGAGGCCCGGCCTTTACGGGGCCCGATGCCGGGATCGAGGTGGACACGCAGGGCAATTGGAACGACGTGCCGGACCAGCAGGTCACCTTCTTCTCTGACATCTTCCAATGTTTCGGTGCCACCGCCGCCGGCGGGGGCGACACAGGGACGGGCCCGACGTGCCCGGAGGGGAGGTTGAAGGTTAAAAGGTTGAAGGTTGAAGGTTGAAGGTTGAAAGTCGCGAATTCGAACCTTTAACCTTCGAACATTCAACGGGCCAGACGCGTAGGGACCGCCTGGGTGGGTGCCCCTGATATGCATGGTCAGCCGTGGGGTTCGCGGATTTCCCATTTGTCCTGTGCTCGGACTATGGAGGCGACGGCGTCGGCTTCGATCGGCAGCGTTTTGGTGAGCACTTCGGGGCCACCGGTGTTGGTGACGTGCACGGTGTCTTCCAGGCGGATGCCGCCGAAGTTGTCCCGCAAAAGAGCGTCGACAGCAGGCCGGTTGACGCAGTCGGCGAAAGGCTTGACCAAATCGTCCCGTTGCCAGACGGCGGGCACAAAGTAGATGCCGGGCTCGATGGTGACGGTCATGCCGGCTTTAAGGTCGCGGTCCAGGCGGAGGAACTTGTCACCGAATCCGGGTCGGCGTCTGCGGCCGTCGGAGTAACCGGCAATGTCGCCGTAGTCTTCCATGTCGTGGACGTCGAGGCCGATAAGATGGCCGACGCCGTGTGGGAAGAAGAGGGCGTGGGCCCGGCGGTCCGCCAGCTCTTGGGCATCGCCGCGCAGCAACTCCGCTTGGACCAGCCCTTCGCAGATGACCCGGGCGGCCAGGTCATGGACGTCGCGGTAGCGGCGTCCGGGAACGCATTCAGCCACGGCGGCGCGTTCGGCACGCAGAACAATCTGGTAGATATGCTTCTGGATGGGGGTGAACTCGCCGCTGACCGGGCAGACCCGGGTGATGTCGCAGGCATAGCCGCCGGGCTCCTCGGCACCGCCGTCGATGAGCAGGAGGTGGCCGGGCTTCATGATGTTGTTGTAGGCTGTACAATGGAGGATCGCGCCGCGGACGGTGACGATGGGGGAGAAGGAGGGTGCACACTGGTTGGCGTCGAGCACCGAGCGGAAGCAGGCCGCGACCAGGGCCTCCGGCTCATGGGGCACGGTGTTCATCATGGCCACCTGATGGGCGATCACGCTGACTTCGGCGGCGCGGCGCATGGCCTCCAGTTCGTGCCGGTCCTTGATCAGGCGCATGTCGATGATGGGCAGGAATTCTTCCGGACCGGCGGGTTCCAGCCCCAGAGAGGCGGCCCATTGCATCGCCGAGGGGCAAGGCGGGCAGATGGACGTGGCTGATCGGCCGGCGAGCGCCTGGTGGAGCTGATCGGGCCCGGCGACGGCTGATCGGTCCAGCCCGGCCACCGAGGCCAGCAGTTCGTCGGGCGGCGGTTCCCCCATCCATAAGGCGTCGTCGGGGTCGGCCTGCGGTCTTATCAGGATGCCGGCGTCGTCGCCGTGGCCGTCCGGTTGAATTAGCCAGGCAGCCCCCTGGATCGGTGGCCCGCCGAAGTAGAGGTAGGTGCTGGCGGCGCGGAAGGGGTAGTCGTTGGCAGGGTTGCGGGTCCTGGTCCGGCCGGCGAATATGACCAGGGGACGGACCAGGTGCGACGCGAGCCTGGCCCGGCGTTGCCGATAGACATCCGGTGGGGCGGCCATGTCCAAGATGTGCTCCGTCATGGTTGTGGTCCGAGTATATATGAAAGGACCACAATCGTGAACAACCCTGTGGTTGGGTGGCGTGGCATGGCGGTTCGAGAGACCCATGGACTGCCGTCCCACGGATTGCAATCCGTGGGCTTTGGACGGGGACTGCCGGCGGGAATCCGCCGATAAAGAGTCGAAAGCTGGTGCTTAGTGGTTGTTTTTGCTTGGCGAGATGCTTATCCTTCGTTAGTGGACCTGGAGGCCATGGGCCTGTGACTTTGAGAAATGCCATGATCGAGGATCGCGTAAGCGCGTTGGAGTTGCGCGAAGCGGTGTCGGTCGAGCCCGATGAGACCATCGCCGAGACGATTGCATTGATGCGGCGGCATCAGACCGGGTGCGTGGTAGTGCGACAGCAGGGTGCCCTCAAGGGGATATTCACCGAGCGAGATATTCTGACGGGTGTGTTGACTGAAGGAGTGCGGCTGGAAACTCCGATCAGCACGGTCATGACGGCTGGGCCTGAGACGCTATTGCTGACCGATTCGGTAGCCGATGTGATCCGAAGGATGAACGATGGGGGCTATCGTCACATGCCCGTCGTTGAAGCGTCCGGTGATGTTGTTGGGGTGGTTTCGGTGAAGTGTGTCGTTCAGTACCTCGTGGAGCATTTTCCCGAGGCGGTGTACAACCTTCCGCCGGATCCGAACGCGCTCTCCACCGCGCGAGAAGGGGGCTAAGCAGCGACCGTAGCCAACCCGCGCTTTCCTATTAATCCGATGAGACAATCCTTATGACGCAGGGAGTTCGCAAAGAAATGGGCGCACCGAGGGCGAGAGCGGCCGCTAAAAAGGTCGAACAACTCGATAGCATCACCGTGCGCTTTGCCGGAGATTCGGGCGACGGCATGCAGTTGGCCGGAACACAGCTTACCAACACGTCGGCGATATTCGGCAATGACATCGCGACGCTGCCGGACTATCCGGCGGAGATCCGTGCCCCCGCGGGAACGCTGGCCGGCGTCAGCGGGTATCAGATCAACATCAGTAAGAACCTTATTCATACGCCCGGTGACGAGTGCGACGCATTGGTGGCGATGAATCCGGCGGCCTTGAAGACCAACCTCGCGGACCTGGCCGTGCGGGGCACGCTGATCGTCAATTCCGACGCCTTCAACAAGGCCAATCTCACCAAGGCGGGTTACGACTCAAACCCGCTGGAAGACGGCTCTCTGGACCGATACCGCGTCTTTCGGGTCGCGCTTGAAAGGCTCACCACCGAGGCGGCGAAGGACAGCGGACTTGGAACAAAAGCGGTTCTGCGCACCAAGAACCTGTTCGCGCTGGGGTTGGTCTACTGGATGTACGGACGGCCCATCGAGCCCACCCTCAAGTGGATCGAGGAAAGATTCAAGAACGTTCCGGCGGTGGCCGGGGCCAATTCCAAGGCGCTCAAGGCCGGTTATTACTACGGCGAGACCACCGAGGATTTTGCGGTCCGATATGAGGTTCGCAAGGCCCACATTGAGCCCGGCACCTATCGCAAGGTCACCGGCAACGAGGCCGTTGCCCTGGGCCTGGTGGCAGCAGCCATGCGCGCCGAGAAGCTACTGTTTTACGGCAGCTACCCCATCACGCCGGCAAGCGACATCCTGCACGAGCTGTCACGCTATGCCAACTACGGCGTCAAGACCTTTCAAGCTGAGGACGAGATTGCGGCGATCACGGCGGTTATCGGAGCGGCGTTCGCGGGCGCTTTTGCCGCGACCGGGACCAGCGGTCCGGGCTTGGCGCTCAAGTCCGAAGGGATCGGCCTGGCGGTGATGATCGAACTGCCCATCGTGGTGGTCAACGTTCAGCGCGGCGGTCCCAGCACGGGGTTGCCGACCAAGACGGAGCAGGCGGACTTGCTGCAAACGATGTTCGGTCGGCACGGCGAGTGTCCCGTGGCGGTGCTGGCAGCCAGGAGTCCAAGCGATTGTTTCGCCCTGTCGATCGAAGCGTTTCGACTGGCCACCCGGTATATGACCCCGGTGATTCTCTTGAGTGACGGCTACCTGGCCAACGGGGCGGAGCCCTGGCTGGTGCCGAAGGTGGACGAACTGCCGGACCTGCGGATTAAGCACCCCAAGGGCAACGGCGCGGCATTTCAACCTTACAGCCGGGATGAGAAGCTGGCCCGGCCGTGGGCGGTTCCGGGAACGAAGGGTTTGCAGCATCGGGTCGGCGGATTGGAAAAGGCCAACATCACCGGGAACGTCTCGTACGATCCGGAGAATCACCACAACATGATCCGGCTGCGGGCGGCCAAGGTAGCGGGCATTGCCGACGACATTCCTCCGTTGGAAGTAGATGGCCCGCAGGATGCGGAGTTGCTGGTGCTGGGATGGGGCAGCACCTACGGTGCGATCATCTCCGCGGTGGAGCGTGCCCAAGAGAAGGGGCAGAGCGTGGCCTGCGCCCATCTGCGGTATCTGAATCCGATGCCCAGGAACACCCAAGACGTGGTTCGGTCCTTCAAGAAGGTGCTCATTCCTGAAATGAATTCCGGACAATTACTTTTTGTCATACGGGGGAATTACATGGTGGACGCCGTCGGCTACCACAAGATGCAGGGGAAACCCTTCAAGATCTCCGAGATCGAGCAGAAGATAGACGAATTGTTAAAAGGCAGATGAAAAAATGTCGGTCGGTGTTGAGGTGAAACAGCTCGCCGCCAAGGACTTCGCCAGCGATCAGGACGTGCGCTGGTGTCCGGGATGCGGTGACTATGCGATCCTGGCTCAGGTGAAGAAACTGCTTTCGACCTTGGACATACCCAAGGAGAAGCTGGTGTTCATCTCCGGCATCGGATGCTCCAGCCGTTTCCCCTACTACCTGGATACCTACGGCATGCACAGCATTCACGGGCGGGGGCCCGGGGTGGCCACGGGAATCAAAGCTGCCCGTCCGGATCTGAGCGTCTGGTTGACCACCGGAGACGGCGACGCTCTGAGCATTGGAGGGAATCACCTGCTGCACGCCATTCGGCGGAACATCGACATCAACATCCTGCTGTTCAACAACCGCATCTACGGGCTGACCAAGGGGCAGTATTCACCGACCTCGGAGATCGGCAAAAAGACCAAATCGACACCCTTTGGATCAATCGACTACCCCTTGCAGCCATTGTCGGTGGCGCTGGGGGCGGAGGCGACCTTTGTAGCCCGTTCGCACGACGTGAACCAGAAACACCTGGGCGAGGTGCTTCGACGTGCGGCCCAGCATAAGGGCACCTCGTTTGTCGAGATCTACCAGAACTGCAACATCTTCAACGACAAAGCCTTCGAGTATGCCACGGGCAAGGAAACGCGCGACGATACCACTGTCGTGCTGGAGCACGGTCGGCCATTGATCTTCGGTAAGAATCGTGACAAGGGGATCCGGCTCAACGGGATCAACCCGGAGATAGTCAAGCTGGGCAACGGGGTCAAAGAGGACGATCTGCTGTTTCACGACGAGCGCATGCCGGAGCCTACTCTTGCCTATCTCTTCAGTCGGATGTACTATCCGGACTTTCCCGAGCCGATCGGGGTGTTTCGGGCGGTGGAACGACCGACGTACGAGGCCATGCTCGATCAACAAATCAAAAAGGCCATTGAATCCAAAGGCGAAGGACGGCTGGAGGATCTTCTCGTCGGCGGCGACACCTGGGTCGTGGGGTAATCGGCTGGGGTGCCGGTTACGGATTGGGGATTGCGGATTGGGGATTGGGGATTGACGATAATCCACAATCCCCAATCGTCGATGGTGGCCATGCAGGAGAGAGCGCAATCATGCTATGTCCGTCGTGTCATACCCATAATATCGATGGTACGGATCACTGTGTCGAATGCGATTCCGACCTGACCGGACTGGACGTGCCTTCGGGCAGGACCAGCATCGAGCGGAGGTTGATGAACGACCCGATTGCTCGATTGATCCCGCGTGATCCGCTGAAGATCTCGCCCGACACCACGGTGCGGGAGGCCATCGAGCGGCTGGTCCGAACGGGACGCAACTGCGCCTTGGTGGTGGACTCCGCAGAAACCATGGTGGGCATGTTCACCGAGCGCGACGTCCTCAACCGCGTAGTGGATCGGTACGACATCGTCGCCGACCGTCCGGTACGGGAGTTCATGACCCGCGACCCGGAACGGCTTGGTCCTCAGGATCCCGTGGTGTTCGGGCTGAATCGGATGATGGTCGGTGATTACCGCCACGTACCGATCGAAGAAGAGGGCCGGGCGTTGGGTGTGGTGAGCGTACGGCACATCCTCAGCTACATAGCCCAGCACTTTCCGGATGTCTTTATAGCACAACACTGACTGAGCGCATTCCAGAAGGGTGTAACTCGCCCTCCGCGGTGGAGAAACCTGTAGGGCAGGTCGTTGCCCCGACTTGTCGGGGCGTTGACCTGCGATGCGGTGTCAAGGCAGGCGAAGGCCCCGCCGCCGACTTTGTCGGTGATGCTGAGAACCCCGAGCTTTTCCTCACGGGTCATGAGCGACGTGGCTATCAACGGCGTGCTGACGAAGCAATCACTCTCGTATTGGCTCGCCGAATCGCCGTGTTCTTGACAGGCGCTGGCTACGTAGGTCTTGCCGCTGGTGAACACCCGACCGGCGATGCCCTCACGGACGGGGATGCGGATGCTTTGCACCACCTTCTGATCGATTCCGGCGGCACGAGCACATACCAGGTGCTGCCCGTCCGGTTCGGCAACGAGAATCGAGATCCGTTGACTACCGGTTACCTCTTTGACGGCGTTGATCGTAAGATCAAGGATTTCTTCGCGAGTGTCAGCCTCGTTAAGAGCCCGGGTGAAGTGGTACAGCGTACGGAGTCGACTGGTGCGCTCCTCGATCTGGTTGACGAGCTTTTCGTTCAGGTCGTTCAAGGCGCGCTTGGTCTGCCGCAGGCGATAGACGGTGCGAATGCGGGCGAGCAACTCGGCCACTTCAAACGGCTTGACCACGTATTCCTGGGCGCCGGCCTCCAGGGCCATGACCACCTGATCGGTTTCGCTGCGAGCCGTGATCATGATGACGGCGATGTCGGTGGTAGCCCGATTCTTCTTGACGCAGCGGATGGCCTCAATGCCGTTCATGCCCGGCAGCGTGTAGTCCACAATCAGGACGTCCGGCGGGTCTGCGGTGATCTGGCTGAGCGCGGATTCCGCGTCGTAGGCGGTGGCGACGTTGTAGCCCGCGGACACCAGATGGGCGCGCAGCACGAAAACCAGATCCTTGTCGTCATCGACGAGGAAGACCTTCGGCCGGTCGCCTTTGGGTATACACGTGTTGTCCGTCGAGTTATCCACGGTCAGCCCCCGTTTCCGGTCAGTCTCATCATCGGACAAGATCGGTAGGCCGATCAGTCGCAAAGGATCGACTGAACTGTCTGTGAGGGTCCTGGCGGTTGGATCGGTTCGCAAGGGCGCGGATCTTGCGCATCGAAATGTTATCGGGCCGGCGGCGCGTCGGCGTCGGGCACGTTGCGTCCGAAGTTCCGATAAGTCGCAGGGCCCAGGCCGCACACCGCGGTGACCACGCTGCGGGCGACTTCCACACTTTCCTCTCGCGTCGTATCCCGTTTCGCCAGGCGTAGTTATGAAAAATCCGGGTCGTTGCCCGTATGCCCGAGCGCGAACCGGCCTACACGCGCGACCCCTGGTATTATGGCTGATATCAAGTTGATGATCGGACCATTGCCGAGGCGGCGGATCGGACGATCTTGGCGCGACCCGGAGACGCGAATTTGCCTTGCTTCCGGAGCGGTGATTCGCCGATGAACCGGGTCGGGAACATGGGGCTGGCGATCGGGCGGGGAATTATGATTCGCGAACTGGAATTTCAGAGACAAGATGTTATAATATAACAGGGCGAGGCATCGCCTCAATCGCGCAGAGCGGCTCTAGTTCATCAGTTGCTGAACGGGCGCACTGTGTATCATGGATTGTCTTCCACTCGCTGCGGCACCCTATGACCGCGCCAATAAACGGGGTGCCGCACGCCCTTTTTACGCCGCGAAACCAACGCACGCTCAGGGACTCTAACAAAACCGAGCCGCGCCCGTCAGGAAGCGGGAAAATCGTCAGGCATCGCCCGCTCCCTTACGGTCGCGGCTCTGATTTCACCCCGTTTTGTTAAGGTCCCTTAGTAGCCGGCGGCGGTTTTTCTTATGTGGACATGGGGCTGTGCCGCTTGGTCGGCGCTCCCGCCCCGGGCTTCGCCAAGGTAGACGAAGTGGTCGCCGGCGGAGACCTTTCCCACGACGGCGCATTCGATTCGCGCGACGGCGTCGTTGAGCATCACTCCGTATTCGCTGTTTGTGACATCGAGTCCGGCGAAGGCATCGGCGTCCGCGGCGAATCCCCGGGCGAAGTGCTTCAGCAACGTCTTCGGCTCGCCACCCAGGATGTTGAGCACGAACCTGCCGGAGTCGTCAAGGAGCGACTCGATGGGGCGCCCGCGCTTGACGCAGACCGTGACCATGAGCGGTTCAAACGATGCCTGCTGAATCCAACTGGCCAACATCGCGGTAGCGCGCTCACCGTAAACGGCGGTGAGCACGGCCAGACCGCTGGGGATCTTTCCGACGGCTTTGGCAACACTTTCGATCTGCGTATCGCGGGGCATGGTTAGAGTTCCCGTAACTATATGAATCTAAGAAGGTTATTCCCTTTTCAGTGGTCGTCCCAGGATTTCTTCGACGCGCTTGGCTTTGGCTTCCAGGCGGCCGCTGTGGTCGCGACGGTAATCGACCTTGATAGAACAGGTGATGCGTTCGCAATCGGCGCTCATTCGCTCATAGCACCTGGTGACGATATCCATGCACTCCTGCCATTGGCCCTCGAGTATGGTGCCCATGGCGTTTAGCCGGTAGGGCAGACCGCTCTTGTCCACGATATCGATCGAGCGGGACACGTACCGGCTGACCGACGGACCTTTGTCCAAGGGAGTCATTGAGAACTCAACGAGTACGGACATGTTTGCTCCTCCGCTGCGGGGTCTGTCGGTTTAGTCGCCCGTGGGGCTCCCCAATGTAGCGCCACCCC
>JAZGDL010000037.1:0-3992 GCA_036477795.1 Phycisphaerae bacterium | reverse complement strand
TGTGGGCACGCGAGAGTGGTGATTTCGGAGCTGAATACCTGGCCTGCGTGTACCCCTTGCCCATGCCACACCCGCGACGTCGCCGTCACCAGCGTAGGGTTCGGGGCCGAGCGGTTGGCTAGACCTTCCTCGTACGACTCTTTCATTGGCGACTCCAGACCGGTTTATCCCGGCGCTTTCCCTGTCCCCTTTTCTTCTTTCTTCCCGAGTTGATCTCGCTATTGCCGTCGACGTCGACTTCCGATCCTTCACCAGGACCGGACGGCTTCCCCGGGGCCGGTCGGGGGGGGGGGGGGAGATAAAGTGTATGTCCCCCGAATACCGCAAAACAATCCGCGCCCGGACGGTCAGCCTGAAGTCACTCGCCGGCGAAGAGCAGGAACGTCATGTAATCATCGAGGTCGATATCCGTATCGCCGTCGCAGTCGAACACGTCGCAGAGGGGGTTCTTGTTTGCGTTGCCGGTTCCGGTGAAGCAAAGCTGCAGCCTTGCCCAGTCGTGCAGGTCGATATCGTTGTCGTCGTCAGCGTCCCCGCAGGGCGCGCACCCGGCGACACAGGTTGTACCATCGCCCTGGTAACTGCCGCCCACGCTGACGCAGAGATCCTCGTTGGCGTCGTCCACGCATTCCCCGCCAGGAAAACAGCACGCCCCGCGCAGCGCAGGGCACGCGATATCGGCGCACAGGAGCCCATCTCCCTGGTAGCTGCCGCCCACGCTGACGCAGAGTTTCTGATCGGCGTGGTCCAAGCATTCACCACCAGGGAAACAGCACGGCCCTTCGAGTTGGCAATTGTCGTCGCATCCGTCGCTACTAACAGTGTTCCCGTCGTCGCATTCTTCCGCGCCTTCTAGAATTCCGTTTCCACATTCGCGAGCGTCAAACTCGTATGCGCCCATGTCCACCTCGGCGTTTACAACGCGCTCGTTTCTGTCGAGGTCCAGCGGGAGAGGTTCGATCACGTTCCCATCGCCGTCGAGATCGAACATGTCCTGCGGCAGCGCACCCACGAGACCCGTGTCGATGGATGGGGAACCGACGTCCAGCCGAAAGTTACCGGCAGGATTCACAAAGAGTGGGTCGTCATTGATATTGCCGTCAATGCCCGGCATGGACCAACCCTGGATGCAGGATGCCACTACGGTTGGATTTCCACCGGGAGCATTCAATTGGGCGAGTTCCTCGGAACCTCCCAAATCTTCGTTTCCCCACAATATAGAGTTAATGAACGATGAGGCAGTGCTATCAACATAGACGCCACCTGCCAAGTCGGCTGAGTTATTTGCAAACGTGCAGTTGATATGGGTAGGACCGGCGCCGCCTCCAATATACGTTGCTCCGCCGCCCACGCCTTCGACATGATTGTCTGCGAATAGGCAGTTGATGAGGGTTTGCATGCCCCGAGTGTGAAGGCCACCGCCCGATGCTGCCGAATTGGACACGAAGCGACAATTGAGGTAGGTGCCAATCCCTCGCAGATTGTAGATTGCTCCGCCATTCCCTCCAGAATTATTGTTGAAAAGGCAGTCTCGAAACAGCAGATCGCCGCTATCAAAAATATAGATCGCACCACCGTCGGAGACCGATTGATTCTCCATAAATGAGCAGCCTATGAATGTATTTGGGCTTGAGCCGCCGATAAGGATTGCGCCGCCCCGGCTGCTTGCGGCGATATTGTTGGACAACATGCAGTTTTCGAAACTACTGCCCTTGTTCGAATAAAACGCCCCGCCATCCCCGCTGGCGTCGTTTCCTGCGAATTCACAATCGACAAAACTCGGTAAGCTCCCATTCGAGTGCACTCCGCCTCCGTTTGCTCCGGAGTTGTCACTGAAGATGCAGTTCGCAAAGGTGGAATTAGAAGCAAGTAGATGAACACCTCCGCCCCCTGAAAGTGCGTCATTGTCTTGCAGCACGCAATCTTCCGCTTCAAGTCCAACAAATTCGCTGTATATTCCGGCCCCTTTACCGAATGCCATGTTATTCCGGACGGTACAGCTTTGGAGGCGAATCTTTGCGCTCAATACGTAGAGGCCGGCCCCGTTATTGTTGGGTGCGGCTCCGCTCGCTTTACCATCCGCGATCACAACGCCGTCAAGAGTAGCGAAACCATTGGGGAAGCTCTGTGCCGTGACGACGTGGTAGCAATTGTCAAAGTCGAATTCGGTTCCGATGTTCCCGCTTAGAGTCGTTTCGTGAAGCGTTAGGTCGCGAAGGTCCGGATCAACCGCCCCGCAACCGGCATATCCGCCTTCGATGGTTATGTTTCCAGGTATCCAGAATGTGGCGGAGCGTCGATCAACGAGCCCGTTGGTTTCAGGCGTGTATGTTCCGTCCGCGATGCGAATAGTGTCGCTCGCGGATACTACGTTAAGCGCTGAGTAGAGTTCGGTGTACGCATCGCACCAGCTTGAACCGTCGTGAACGGGCCCCGAGGCGTCGACATCGACATAGTGAACCGTTCCGGCACTCAATGATACAGGCGCAAAGAGAGCGATAGCCAGGACGGCTCGTGGACAACAGATGTTTCGGCAAGGATGCATGATCAGGCCTTTCTTCAGCGGGCATTTCCCATTCGCGAGATCTCAACCGAGTATTCTACCAAAGTGAGCTACTCGATGTAACGGCGATCATGGGTCTCAGCCGGATATCTTGCCGTTTCCCAGCCTATCGTTCCATCGAGGCTCTTTCAGCGTTCACGGCTCGTCACGGGCTGCATCTTCGCCAAATCGCCTGAAAGCGCTCCTTTACCCCGCGCAGGTTTCAACAGCTTCGTTACCTCTCCCGCTGCTCCGATGGGTAGCGGGTGGAGCGACCGGATGCCAGGTGGGGCCCGCGCTTGGTCTAGAGGACCGGTCGCTGGCGCTCGCGGCGCGGTTGGGTGGATTGTCGGTGAGTCGGGTGAATGCGGCGGTTAGAGCCGCTTTACGATGACGGCGGTGAGGTCGTCGGCTTGCTTGGTCTGGCTGCCGAAGGCCATCACGGCGGTGTGCATGCGAGCGATGATCTGGCTGGCGGGCTCGTCGCGATACTTGTGAATCACCGCCGTGAGCCGGCTGGTGCCGAACTGCTCGCCGTCGGGGTTGGCCCACTCGAAAAAACCGTCGGTGATCAGGATGAGCATGTCGCCGGCAGCCAACGCCACCGGGGCCGCCGGAGTGCGCTCGATCTGGGCCACGATGCCCATGGGATACGTGGTAGCGGCGAATTCCCGAAACGCGCCTTTGCCTCGATCGTAATGGATGATCGGTCCGTGGCCGGCGCTGATGAATTCGACGACGTGGCGGGTGGGGTCCAAGGCGCCGAGAAACGTGGTTACAAAGCGCCCGCTGTCCAGGTCGTCGTAGAGGAGCTCATTGGCACGGCCTAATATCGTGGAAGGCTGGCTTGAGACGGAGGCTAGCGCCCGTACCAGGGCACGGCATTCTGCGGCGATCAATGCCGGGCCTATCCCGTGTCCGGTGACGTCGGCCATCAGGATGCCCAGGCGACCGTCCGAAAGATGGACGTAGTCGTAACAATCGCCGCCGGTCTCGTCGGCTGGTTTGTTCCATCCGGCGATTTCATATCCGTCGATTTTGGGGTCGGCTTTGGGAAGCAGTCGCTGCTGTATGTCGCGTGCGATGGAAAGATCGCGCTCGAGCTGCTGTTTCCGGGCGTATTCGTCGAGGAGCATCTGTCGCTGGATGCCGATGCCGGCCAACTGGCCGAGGGCTTCGGCACGCTCTTCGTCTTCGGTGTCGAACGGTCCCTGGTGCTTATTGAGGGCTTGCAGCACACCGACGATGTCGCCGTTGTGCCCGGCCATCGGAAAGGTCAGCAGGTTGCGCGTGCGGTAGCCGGTCTGCTTGTCGATGGCCGGGTTGAAGCGATCGTCGGCGTAGGCGTCGCGCACGTTGACCATGGACTGAGTTTGAAAGGCCTGCCCGGCGATACCCAGCTTGGCTGAGAAGCGGATGGTTTCCTCGCCGGTGGCTACCAGGCTGTAGA
>JAZGDL010000369.1:0-14245 GCA_036477795.1 Phycisphaerae bacterium | reverse complement strand
GCTATGGGGCAACTTCGGTTGGGGTCGCCCGGTGAGAGACCCTCACGCCGGTAAATACGGGGAACAGACCCCGTTGCGACAACGGGGAGGGGGAGGCCGGTCGCCCCCGGCCTCTCCCTTACCCTCTAACCTCCCAGGGCCACCCAGCCGGATTCTCGGTCCAGCGTCTGGGCACTTGACAAATTGCGGGTTTTCCATATCCTTATAGTTATATGATTGTTGGGGGAATGAACTGATGGATACAGAAACAACAAATACGGAAACCGTTGCGGGTAGTGCCGGGTCGCCGTCGGACGGGCGGGCGGTGAGGTCACCGGTGAACATTGATGCCGCCGCGGAATGGCGGCGGCCGTCGACTGGCGTGACCCTGGGGCTGCTGCTTTTCGAGACTATCAGCGGATTGGCCATCTACCTGCTGCCGTTTTCCGTCTTCAATCAGTACGGCGTGCTGCTGCATACGGTGATCGGTGTATTGATGGTCGCCCCGGTCGGTTGGTACCTGGGGCAGCATTGGTTGCGCCGGTTCCGGGGCAAGTTCAATCACTACCAGTTGCTGGGCTACCTGTCGGCGGCGGCTTTGTTGGTGCTGTCGGTAACCGGGTTGGTGTTGACCTGGCAGGGGCTGTTCGGCGTGCGCATCAGCTACGGATGGGACCTGGTGCACCTGGTCGTCGGCCTGGTGCTGGTGTTCGTCCTTGGCGCCCATCTGCTCACCCTCTGGCTACGTAAAGTGAACGCCCCGGAGGCTGCGGCTTCGATGCGCGCGGCCAAGCGGACGTTTCTGCAAATCTGTGGAGGCAGCACGATCGCACTGCTGCTGCTACAGGCGATTCCGTCCATCCTCTACTCCGAAGCCCCCATCCATAACGAGTTTCCAGACGACTACAGTTGGAAGTACGGAAAGGACCGCCCCTTCGCCCCCTCCCTGGTGCAGACGGCCAGCAATTGGGCTTATGATCCGACGACGCTGTCCGGCTCCGCCGGCTGCGGCACCACGGGGTGTCATAATGATATCCTCCGCGAATGGGAGCCCAGCGCCCACCGTTACGCATCGTCGGACGTGGCGTTTCAGGCGGTCCAGCGCATTATGCTGGAAGATACCGGGGCTGAGTCCACCCGGTATTGCGCCGGGTGCCACGATCCCATCGCCCTGCTGTCGGGCAACAAGAACGTTAACGTCGAGGGCCTGACGTCAGTCGGCGCCGACGAAGGCGTCTCCTGCGTCGTATGTCATTCGGTCATCCAGACCGACGTACGGGGCAACGCCGACTACACCGTGACCCAACCGGTCCGCTACCTCGGCGAACGCAAGGACGGGGCGCTGAACAAATGGATCAGCGACTTTCTAATCCGCGCCTACCCCGAGCAGCACAAGCAGACCTTCGCCCGGCCGCTTTACAAAACCGCGGAGTTCTGCGCCGCCTGCCACAAGCAGTTCATCGATGAGGAAGTCAACCTGATCGGCTGGGTGCAGTTGCAGAATCAGTACGACACCTGGCGCAAGAGTCGTTGGTATCATGAGGGTGACGCCACCAAGACGATCACCTGTCGAGAATGCCATATGCCGCTGGCCGATTCCACCGACCCCGCAGCCGGTGACGCCGGCGATTACAACCGCAGCCCGGATGACGGCAGGCACCGGTCGCATCGATTCCTGGGCGCCAACCAGGTCATGCCCGCTCTGATGAAACTGCCCGGAGCCGAGGAGCACATCACTCTGACTGAAGCCTGGCTGCGCGGCGAGATCGAAATCCCCGAAATCAGCGACAAGTGGACTTCCGGGGCGGTGATCCGCCTGGAACTGACAGGTCCCGAGTCCGTCAAGCCGGGCCAGGAGATCGAAGTCCGGGTGGTCTTGACCAACAGCAAGACCGGGCACGGTTTTCCTACCGGGCCGCTGGACATCATCCGTAGTTGGGTGGAGTTGACCGTCGTTGACCAGCACGGAGAGCTGGTCTACCAGACCGGCCAGCCCGATGAGAAGGGTCGCATGGACGCCGATGCCCTGGTCTTCAAGGCCGAAGGAATCGATCGCTACGGCAACGACATCGACCGGCACAACCTGTGGGAGATGGTGGGGGCCCGTTTCAAACGGTCCATGTTCCCAGGCATGAGCGATACGGAGACCTACTCGTTTAGCTGCCCGGGACTCTCCTCGCCGCCCGTTCGTGAGGTGGACGCCGATTCCAAAGATGTTGCCTTCCACGCGCCGACCGGAGCCGGCGAACTGCTGGTCACCGCCGCTCTCAACTACCAGAAGGCCGACGCGGCCTTTCTGGACCGGCTGTTCGGTGAAGAAGCGGGTGTTAGGACGACCATCACCGAGATTTCCAACGATACGCTTTCCATCCGTGTGGAACGCTAGCCGTACAGCGCAAAGTCGCGTGTTGCCGGGCACATGAGTTGGAGGTTGGAAGGTTGAAGGTTGAAGGTCGCGAATTCGAACCTTTGACCTTTAACCTTGGAACATTCAACTGCCCAGGAGCACTGGACCGATGGGCCGATCGAACAAGCGCCATCGATTGCTGGTGACCTGGGCGATACGTAGCGGGGTGGTGTGCCTGCTGGTAATCGCCTTGGCGATGGCCAGCCGCCGCCTCGATGAACAGGCTGTGGTCCCCGGTGAGTCCGTGGAAGGGTTGACCTCCAGATTGACGCGTGAGCTTGTCGACGAGACGCCGCCGATCCGTTTCGAGGAAGTGACCTATGAGTTGGGGATCGACTTCCGCCATTTTCCGGATGAGCGTCGGTCCTTGCTGCCCGAAGACATGGGCTCGGGTGTAGCCTGCGGGGACTTCGACAACGACGGATTCACCGATCTTTTCTTCGTCAACTTCGCCGGATCGATCCTCAAGCCGCCCTCATCCAGTGGCGAGGCTGGACGTTGCCGGCTGTATCGCAACGTCGGCGGGAAACACTTCCAAGACGTCACCACCAATGCGGGCGTCGGCTTCGGGGGCTATGGGATGGGCGCCGCCTGGGGCGACTATGACAACGACGGTGATCTGGATCTTTACGTTACGGGGTTCGGCCGCAACGCCCTGTATCAGAACCGGGGCGACGGTACGTTCAGGGACGTGACCGCCCAGGCCGGCGTACAGGACAATCGATTCAGCGCCGGATGCTCGTGGGCCGACTACGACCGCGATGGCGACTTGGACCTCTATGTGTGCAACTACGTGGAGTTTGTCTATCGAGAGCAGGATCGCGGGGTTCTCAAGCAGCAGTACTCCACGGAGCAACCCTACACGCTGAACCCGTCGGCCTACGCACCGCTGCCCAATTCGCTCTTTCGGAACAACGGTGACGGCACGTTCCAGGAGGTGGCTGCCTCGGCCGGCGTCGCCGATCCGCAAGGCAAAAGCCTGTCGGCCGGTTGGGCGGACCTGGACAACGACGGATGGCCGGACGTGTGTGTAGCCAACGACGTTTCCAACAATGGCGTGTTCCGGAACAAGGGCGACGGCACTTTTGAAGACATCGGTCCGGGGTCCCTGGCCGCCGACTATCGCGGCGCCATGGGGATCGCCGTGGCCGACTTCGACAACGACCTCGACCAGGATCTGTTGATCACGCATTGGCTAGCCCAAGAAAACGCCCTGTATCGCAACATGACCTTCGACGAAATGTTGGGCGACGAAACCGAGGGTCGCCTGTGGTTCATGGATGAGGCCGATGCTATCGGTCTGGGCCAATCCTCCCTGGACATGGTCGGCTGGGCGACTGGATTTGCCGATTTCGACAACGACGGTCAGCGCGACCTCTGGCTGATCAACGGAAGCACGCTGGAAAGCGCGGAGAACCACAGACTGCTGGTGCCGCAGAGAGCGTTCGTCTTTTGGAACCGCGGCCAGCGCGGCTACATCGACGTAGCCGAACAGGCTTCGCGGCGTTTGTCGAGCGAGTTCGTAGGCCGGGGTGGCGCGCAGGTGGACTACGACCGAGATGGCCGCGTGGACCTGGTGGTGCTGGTGCACGGCGGTGATGCCTTTGTCTTAAGGAATGTTTCCAGTCCCACTGGACACTGGCTGCGTATCAAGCTGCGGCAAATTGGCGGGAACACTTATGCGGTGGGGGCTAAGGTATACCTGACCACGAACGCAAGCACCATGATGGCTGAAGTCAGAAGCGGTTCCTCCTACCTGTCGCAGCATGAGCAGGTGCTCCATTTCGGCCTGGGACAGGCTAAATCGGTCGATTCCTTACGTATCATCTGGCCGGACGGCGGGGAGGAGCGTCACCAGGACTTGTCCGTAGACCAGGAGCTGGTTTTTGAGCACGCCGCGGCGTACTAACCAACCCGGTTGACGAATCGCAGGAATCCGACTACCTTTTTTCGAGCCGATGGTGCGCGGTCAGGCGTCCAATTAGTGGAACGACTTTGCCCGGGACATCAATACCTGTGTAAGATGTTCCAATCCAACGGCTAGGCAATCGTGGTACCTCATAGACAGGGGCAGCCGGCTAGCACTAGCGCAGAAGGTGCGCACGAGGACGTTATGAAGGTACTGCTTGTTTCACCAGCCACACCGGACACATTCTGGAGCTTCAAGTACGCGTTGCGCTTCATTTCCCGGAAGTCCGCTTACCCGCCCTTGGGGCTGCTCACCGTAGCTGCCATGCTGCCGGCGGAATGGAAATTCAGGCTCGTCGATCTGAATGTCTCGCGTCTGACGGATGCCGATATCGATTGGGCCGACTATGTCCTCATCTCCGCGATGATCGTGCATGCCGATTCTTGCCATCGGATAGTCGCGCGATGCAGGGCGAAGAGCAAGACCATCATCGCCGGCGGGCCGCTCTTCACCACCGGACACGAGCAATTCCCTGAGATTCAACACTTCGTTCTGGGCGAGGCGGAGCATATCATGCCCGCTCTCATCGAGGATATGTCGTCGGGCAACCTCAAAGCTATCTATCAGGATCCGCACAAGCCGGATCTTACCAGCACCCCCGTGCCTCGGTGGGACCTCATACGTTTCAAGGATTACGCTGCCATGGCGGTCCAGCTCTCGCGTGGGTGTCCGTTCGACTGCGAGTTCTGCGACATCATCGTCATGTACGGTCGAGTGCCTCGTGTCAAGACACCCGCCCAGATGGTGAAAGAGCTGGACGCGCTCGTCGACGCCGGATGGAAGAGCGAGATTTTCATCGTCGACGACAACTTCATCGGCAACAAGGCCAAGGTTAAAGCTTTGCTTAAAGAGCTGGTTGCCTGGAGAGAGCGACGAGCGGTTGGGGTTTCGTTTCTTACAGAAGCTTCTCTGAACCTGGCTGATGCCCCCGAGCTTCTTGACCTGATGGTCCGGGCGGGCTTCACAAAAGTATTCATAGGCATCGAATCGCCGGACGAGGACAGCCTGCTCGAATGCCGTAAGGTTCAGAACACGCGCCGCGATCTCATCGCCTCGGTGCGGAAGATTCAAAACGCGGGGATGGAAGTCATGGGCGGCTTCATCGTCGGCTTTGACAACGACAAGCGCAGCATCTTCGAGCAGCAGAGGAGATTCATCCAGGAGGCCGGCGTGGTGACCGCCATGGTCGGGCTTCTCACCGCCCTCCCTGAGACGCGCCTGTTTTCCAGGCTCAAGAAGGAAGGGCGCATCCTGCACCAGAGCACCGGGAACAACCTGGACGCGGTCCTCAACTTCATTCCCAAACTGGACCGCGAGGTGCTCATCGAAGGGTATCGTTCACTATTGCAGCATCTTTATACGCCCAAAGTGTACTACCGCCGGGCGCTGACCTTTCTCAGTGAGTACCGCCCGCAGGGTTCCCAAGTCCGCCCCAGGTGGAACGAGATAGTGGCGTTCGGCAAATCCCTGTGGGTCATGGGTTTCTGGGCCCGCGGCCGCAGAGAGTACTGGAAATACGTGACGAAAGCGCTGCTGTTTCACAGACGCTCGTTCACACAAGCGATGGGCCTGGCCATTACCGGGCACCATTTTCGCAAAGTCGTAGCCAATCTGTGAATTGCGAATAGCGAATGATGAATGATTACTCGATCCCCTTTCTGAATTCGCCATTCGCCATTCGCTATTCTGAGGCGACTGCAATGCGAGTGCTGGTCTATAGTCCAAGCCCCTGTTTCTGATACTCCGCGAGACGGTAGTACAACGTACGAACGCTGATGCCCAGTTGGGCGGCGGTGGCCGCCCGATTGGCGTTGTTACGTTCCAGGGCCTGAAGGATGTTGTCGCGCTCGATGGTCTGCAGGGTGCGGGTTTGCTGTTCTGGTGATTCGTCGGATTCGTCGCCTGGCGGACCGTGGGGAACGGGCAGTTCGATGTTGCCCATGCAACGCCGACGGGCCCGGTCCAGTGCCACCTCCACGTCACCGAGCGATGCGGGTTTGGTCAGGAAATCCACCACGTCAAGATGAATCGCCTTCTTGGCGGCATCCAGATCCCCAAACCCGGTGAGGATGATGATCTGGGTCCCGGGCCATTGACTGTGAATCACTTCGAACAGATCCATCCCATCCATGTCGGGGAGGTTTATGTCCAGGATGGCGATGTCGGGCGGCTGGTGCTCGAAGGTCTTGATGGCCTGGGCCGCTCGGGCGACGTCGACGACGTCGAAGCCCATGTCGGGGATGGCTCGGGCCAGCACATCCCGCAGGCGGGGTTCGTCCTCGACAACCAGGACCCGCATGCGCCGATTGAGATTATCCGCGCCCTCGGTCATTGGACTTCGTTCTTCCCTGCCGGCAACAGTATGGTGAACCTACTTCCCTTACCCAAACCTTGGCTCTCAGCCGTGAGACGTCCGCCGTGTGATTCAACAATGGCATGAGTAATCGCCAGACCCAGTCCCACGCCGCGTTCGGCACTACCGCGTCTGGTGGTGAAGAAGGGCTCGAACACCCGGTCGAGTGTTTCCGGGGCCATGCCCCGTCCGTTGTCGCGAACGGTGACCTCCACCCAGCCGTCACTTCGACCACCGCTTATGACCACCCAGCCGCCGTCCGGCGCCACGGCTTCCAGGGCGTTGACCGTCAGGTTGAGCAAGACCTGCTTGAGCTCAACCTCATTGACCAGCACGGAAAGCTCGACGGCGTCAGCCACTTCGGTGGTGAGATGACGCCCCCGATACTGTTTCAGGCCTTGTACCATGGACACCACCTCAGCTATGAGATGGGGGATTGAGACCCGGCTGCGATCATCCGGCCCGGCGCGGGCCAGCGAGAGAAGCTTGGCCGTGATCCGGCTGCACCGAAAGGCCTCGTCTCGAATAATTTCGAGACTGCGGAGGTTCTCGGCGCAGACCGCTCCCTCACGGTCGCGGCTCGGATGGCTGCCAGAGGCACCGGCGGACGTGGGCGACCGTCTGAGCGACAGTTCGGCGTGCCCGGATATGATGTTCAGGGGATTGTTGATCTCATGGGCCACGCCGGCGGCCAGGAACCCGACGCTGGCCAAACGCTCGGACTGAATCAGCTCCTTGCTCTTGATGCGCACTTTCTGTTCCAGCTCACGGTAGAGGCCGTCCAACTCGCGGGCCATCCGATTGAACTCTTCCTCGACCTCTGTGAATTCGTCGTCACCGTCCACGGCGATGTGCTCGTTAAACCGGCCTGCCGCCAACCGCCGAGCCCTGTCGCCAAGACGACGGATGGGCCGGATGACGCTGCGGTACTGCCACAGATTCATGACCGCCCCGATAGCACCGATGGTCACCGAAAAAACCGCCGCGATGACGATCGTAGAGTGCATCCTGACCGCGGCGATCTCTCGGGTTTGTATCATTGCACTGTCGATCACTCCCTTGGCACGTTCCAGGATGTTGAGGGCCCGCTTCAGAGCACCGCCGAGCTGCGCCGAGGGCAGCCAATCGTCACCATCCGCAACATCTTCAACACTGGTGGAAACGGCAGGGTGGAGCGTGTCGAAGGCGGCCTTGGCCAGGGTCAGCTCCACGGGCTCTTGCAGGACAACCGCTCCCTGCAGGACAACCGCTCCCTTACGGTCGCGGCTCGGTTGAGTGTGTTGCAGTGCCATGAATTCCTCGAGCAACTCGATCGCGCCGTCCAGTTCCTTGTGGACGCTATTGGGGCGCAGCGGCTCCGATTTCAGGAGTATGTGAGCATAGGCGACCCTGAATTGGGCGCGTTCAATCAGTCGCGCTTCCTGGTACTTTTCAAATGCGGTGTCAACGTCGCGACGGAGCTTCTGCAGGCCCCACAGCATCCCCCCGATGAGCACGGCCAAGCTCACCGTCAGGACAACGAAACGATATTTCATCCGCCGGCTCAGTGTCACGTGATGCACTTCGAGGGATTTCGGTCTGACATGCCTGCCAATTATAGCAGCGTTGGGGGATTGTCACCCGCGTTTGGTGCGCCGCTTGGGCTTTGCTCCGTCGAGCGGCTCGATGCGGGCGATGTGGACCGGGTCGCAAAACACCACCTTATCCGGGAGGTCATCTTCGGAGATCTCCAGGGCAATCATCACCTGAGAAGCCGTCACGTAGGCCATCTCCGGGTGGCGGATGTCGTAGGATGATCCATCGGAGATGTGAACGCGGATCGGCCGGAACGGCTGAATCTTCAGATGTTCGCGTATTTGGCCGGGACGCATTTGAAAGCTCCCTTCTATGTTACATCGTCTTTATCTTACGTCGTCACGGTGAGCTCCTCAAGTTCCCCTCCACACTCCGACGGCGATGGCATCGCAACCCCGTCGGGACACCACCTCGCCTAAAGTGACGCTGAATCGACCTTGCCCCAAGCGAACCACGTGTTCCATTTCGAGCGTTGGTGAAACACGACCGTGGAAAACCACGCCACCGACCGTGCGTTTCGGATCGGACAGACCAAGAATGTCCAGGTCCACAAGTTCCTGTGCGTTGGAACGCTGGAAGAGCGAATCGACGACCCGCCAGGTTGCCACGCGAGGGGCGACTCCTCACACACGAATGCGTGCCGGCTCGCCGCGCTCCACCGTTCCGAGTACCATGTGCCCCGTGGGCGATGGACGCGGGGGGCGTCGGGTATGACGGTAAGGGAAGTATCGCGCGATGGTGAGCATGAGCCAAATTCAGGAACTCGGCCGGAGGATTGGACATGAGTTTCGGCCCCACCGGGTGGTGCTCTTTGGGTCCCATGCCCGCGGCGTGGCCACGGACGATTCGGACGTGGACCTGTTGGTCATCCTTCCGTTTGAGGGCAAGAGCGTGAACCAATCGGTTCAGATTCGGATGAGACTGCGTCCGGGCTTTCCCGTGGACCTGCTTGTGCGGACTCCCCAGAAGGTGCGCGAACGGATGCAGATGGGCGACGACTTCATGCGGGAGATCCTGGAAGAGGGCAAGGTGCTCTATGAAGCCGATCGCCGCTGAGTGGGTTGCCAAAGCCGAAGGCGACTTCGCTATCCTGGAGCGTGAGTGCCGAGCCCGAAAGGACCCGAACTACGATGGCGCCTGCTTCCACGCCCAGCAATGCGCGGAAAAGTACATCAAGGCGCGGCTTTGCCAAGCGGGCCTCTCCTTCCGCAAGATCCACGACCTGGTTGCTTGGCTGGAACAAATCCTCAGCGTGGAGCCGGGATGGGAGACTTTGCGCGAAGACCTTGCCTTCCTTTCGGATTTCGCCGTGACGTTTCGCTATCCCGGTGAGTCGGCCGACCGGTAATCGGCACTCGACGCCCGGCGCCGCTGCCGCGTCTTTCGGCGTGCGGCACGCGAGGCCCTCGCGTTGGATAGCTGAGTCCGCCTGGTGAGGGTTGTCCTGATTGCGGCGAGATGCCCTCTTGAGGTCCAACCATGCCGGTGGCGTGTCTTATCCGCGACGAATGAGGGCGAGCACTTCACGGTTCCCGGCGTCCCCGCGCAGCGGGCTTTCGATGGTCGCGTCGACCCTGAGGCCCAGCTCGGCGAGCCGGCTCACCACCTTCGTCACGGTGGGATGCACTTCATCGTCCGGCAGGACGCCGCGGCGCAGCGCACTTTCGGAGGCTTCATAGTGGGGTTTGATCAGCGAGATGATGACGCCGTCCCGGTCCAGCAACTGGACCGCTCGCGGCAGGACCAGGTGTTGCCGCGTCCACCCCACGTCGACGGTCACCAGCCGCACGGGCTCGTCGAGCACCAGGTGCAGCGCGTTGGTGCGTTCCTTGACGACAACGCGCGGGTCATTTCGCAGCCGCCAGTCCAGGGTTCCATACGCGGTATCAACGGCGTACACCTTGCCGGCTCCCCGTTGCAACAGACAGTCGACGAACCCGCCGACATGGCTGCCTAGATCGGCGCACACCCAGCCCGTCGGATCGACCCTGAAATGATCGAGAGCAAAGGCCAGCTTGGTGCCCGCTCGTGAGACATACCGCTGTGGGTCTACGTCAGACATGCGCTGCCTCCCACGTTGCGGAGGCGCAGACAACAAGTTATTTATTGGTCGGCTGCCAGCAATGAATTGAGGCGTGCCGCCAAGCGGGATTTCTTGCGCGCCGCTGTATTCTTATGGTAAGTTCCCGCGGCTGACGTCTGGTCGAGTATCCTGGCGGCCCGGTGGTATTCCTCCTTGGAGCGATCGATATCTTTCTCGTGGACCGCGTCGAGGAATTTCCTTATCTGCGTCTTGACGGCGCTGCGGCGGGATTGATTCCGGTCCCGGCGAACGGCGTTCTGCCGGACACGTTTCTTCGCTGATCTAGTGCTGGGCACGCTGAGTTCTCCCTGGCGTTGATTGTAAGCTCACCTGGTTCAAGATTCTGACGGAGTTTCCCCAGCCGTCAAGGCCTGCAGCCTATCACGCACGTCGCGGAAATTGTAGTCCAGTTGCAGGATTTCCCCATAGGTGTCGCGGGCTGCGTCCAGCCGCTTCTCAGCCTCCATGGATCGGGCCAGCCAATAGCGCAAATCCTTGGCCAAGGCGTCGTCAGGGATGTCGTAGCTGTTTACCGCCTGGCTGAGCGTTCCGCTGGCCTGAGCGAAAAACCGCTTCTCGTAAAAGCACCGCCCCAGGCTCAGCTCAGCCCGCATCCGAATCTTGGGGGCCGCCCGGGCCGCCTGGAATTGCGGGATGGCGTCGTCGAATTTCCTGGCCTGGAAGAGCCGCAGCCCATATTCAAACTTGAATTTGTTGTCCGTGGGGTATTGCTGGACGCGCTCGCGGTAGGCGTTGATGTCGAACTTCAGCAACTCGATCTGCAGCTCCTTGGCCTTTTGCCCATCTCCGGACTCGCGGGCGGCCCGCCAGGTCCGCCGCATCTGTTTGCTGCGGATGTCTTCAGCCCGCATCTTGAAGCGGTAATCCCTGTAGGCCTTGTATTTGTCCACCAGGATGGACAACGCCCGGTTCTCATCGGCCTCATTCTCCCGCCGGCACAAGAGTTCCACCAGCGTCTCCACCTTGCCGGGGTTGTCCGGATTGGCAGCCAGGTCCTTCTGGGCTGCTGCAATCAGCTCCTGCATGCTGTCATCAGCCTGGAACATCCGATCCTGGTCGTGGATCAGTCTTTGCTCCTCGGCGTCGCGCATACTTTCGGTGAACGTGCTCGCCGATTCGTATTTCCCCTTGAGAATGGTGAGCTTGGTGCTCAGGTCGCGCAGCTCATTCTCCAATGACAAGTCCTTGGGGTCAGCCTGCGACTGCAACTGCAACGCCTCGGCGGCGCGCTCATAGAATTGGACAGCCAAGGCGGACTCCCCACGGTCCGAAGCCCGATTGCCGGCGTCCTCGTTCACTCCACGCAGCAGGGCGAAGCGCTTGGGATTGAGCTTCTTTTCGCTTTCGGCGGCGTTGCTGTAGATCGGTCCGATCCACTCCAGCGTCTCCTCGCAATGGAGCTTGTTGGCGTTCTTGAGGATGCCCTCCATGTAGGAGATATTGCGTGGGGCGTGGGAAAGGAGCCACTCGGCGTTGAGCATGGCCTTTTTGGCATCCTTGCCGGTCATGGTGTATTTCATGGTCTCGGTGAAGCCGGGCTTCTTACCGCCGCGGATGCTCCGCTCCGAGGCGGCCAATCGCAACGGCTGATGACCCTCTTCCACCGCCTCGGGCCAGAAGCCCAGACCGTCGACGTAGCACTGCACCGCGTAGTCCCAGTTCTTATCGTTAGCCAACTCCCCGGCACGGGCGAACCACTTGCGGGCCTTGGCTTTGTCCGTTTCGCTGCAGGAGTAACGGGCCGCAGCCTCTGCTGGATCAGCCGGCTCTTTTTTCTTCTTGTTCTTGGCCATGGAGTTCAGATCGATCCGGGCGGCATGACACAATCCGGATGATTTCTCAGGCGGCACCTGCCCTCATGCATCTAATGTAGTGTTTCACTCAGATGGCATATTATCCGAGACCCGACCGTAAGGGAGGGAAAACGCTACGCCCCGACGGAACCGCTCCCTCACGGTCGCGGCTCGGTTCGCGAAGAATGCACCAACTCTGAGACACTAGACTAGTGCCTGAGGCTCGGCGGGAGCCTCGCCCTCCCATTCGGCAACCCGCAGCTTCAATGATGACGGAGCACTAGCTTATATGCGTCGTTCGTAGACCTAATTCCTTGACTGATAGTCCTTTACAAATCACACACTACCGGTATTATACAGTATCTCAGGTACGTTCGAAAGGCAATGTCCCACCGCCCATCATCCCTGGAGTGCCCGTTCCGTGAAACTTCCCCGCCCCCTTGACGAGCTTCGCATCGTGCACTACCCGGATCCGGTTCTGCGGAAGAAATGCAAGCCGGTGGAGTCATTTGATAACCAACTGGCGGCACTAGCCCGGCGGATGGAAGTACTGATGCGAGAGGCCGGCGGCCTGGGGCTGGCGGCGCCGCAGGTCGGCGTGCCCATCCGCATGTTCATTTGCAATCCCACCCGCGAGGAGGACGCCGGCGTCGTTTGGGTCAATCCCGTTTTATCAGACCTTGAAGGCGCGATCGAGGCTTATGAGGGCTGCCTTTCCATTCCCGAGGTCAGCGTCCCTAAACGGCGCGCCGTCCATGCCGTTATCGACGGCTTCGATCTGACCGGCAAACCGATGCGGGCCCAAGGGGATGAGTTGATCGTCCGCATCTGGCAGCATGAGATGGATCACGTGAACGGGGTATTGGTGATCGATCACATGTCAGCCGCGGCGGAACTGGCCAATCGACGGATCATCCGCCAACTCGAAGCCGATTACGCCGCCGCCCGACGACGACGCAAAGCTCCGTCCAAACGGTAAGGATTCGGACCATGCGCATCATGGTCATCGCCGCCGGCGACTTCGCACTCCCCACCCTTGGCGCGCTGCACCAGTCGACCCATAAGATTCCGCTGGTCATCACCCAGCCGGATCGCAGGAGCGGTCGGGGACGGCGCCTGACTCCCACGCCGGTAAACCGTCTAGCCGGCGAGTTGGGCTTATGCGTGGTGACTGCGTCCAACGTCAACGAGACCGACGTGGTGGAACGTGTTGCTGCGTGCCGGGCGGACGTCGGCGTGGTCATCGACTTCGGCCAGAAGATCGGTCCGGCTTTTCGTAACGCGATCCGCGGGGGATGCGTCAACCTTCACGCCTCGCTGCTGCCGGCTTATCGCGGGGCTGCCCCTTTCCAATGGGCCATCATGCGCGGCGAACGATCGTCGGGCGTGACGGTGTTCAAACTAGTCGATCGTATGGACGCCGGCCCCATCCTCACCGCCCGCACCACCACCATCGGCCAAACCGAAACAGCCGACGAGTTGCACGATCGCTTAGCCGACCTCGGCCCCGCCGCCGTGATCGACGCCCTGGAGCAATTCGAAGGCGGCTGCGTCCCCCAAGGTGTGCCCCAGGACGATCGCCAGGCCACCACCGCGCCCAAGCTCAAGAAACAAGACGGCCGGGTCGACTTCGCCGCCGCCGCCGCAACGGTTGTCCGGCGTATTTGCGGCCTATGGTCTTGGCCCGGGGCCGCGTGCCGCTTCCAATCCGCCGACGGCTCCCGCAACGAAGTCGTCACACTCGCCCGTGCCAAGATCGTCGAGCGAGCCGCCCCCCACGGAGAACCGGGCGTGTTGACGGAGAACCTGCACGTCGCCGCAGCCGATGCCGTCATCGAGATCCTCGAGATCAAGCCCCAATCCGGAAAGTTGATGCCCTGGGGCGCCTACGTGAATGGTCGCCACGTCAAACCCGCCGATCGCTTCGTTCCCATCTAATGTAGTGTCTCACGTAGATGGCATTTTATCCGAGGCCCGACCGTAAGGGAGGGCAGATGTTTCGGACTGCGAAAACCGCTCCCTTACGGTCGCGGCTCGGATCATCAAAAGCGTCGCCAATTCTGAG
>JAZGDL010000368.1:0-4063 GCA_036477795.1 Phycisphaerae bacterium | reverse complement strand
GCCTTCAGCCTTGGCCTGTTGCGGAAACCGCACCCGCGGGTCGGTCGTTGCGTCCTCAATATAGACCGTCTCGCCGTTCATGGCCGCTGAGTCGATGGGGTTCTCGCTCAGCAGGACGCGGCCCTTGTCCAGGTAGGTCGAGGAAAGATTGTAGACGGCTTTGATCACCATTTCGCCCGTATCCTCGTTCAACAGGCGAATGCCGCAGGCTTTGACTTTCAAAACTCTTGCGATGCGTTCAGCCATGTCCTCGAGGATGTCCTGCAAGTCACGTGTGCCGGCGAACCAGTCGGTCAAATCGAAGACGGCACTCAAGGTTTCGGAGCGCCCTGCCGGCTTTCGCTTCTGGGGCCCTTTTGCCCGGTCGCGTTTTGAGTTCTTGCCTGAAGTCGTTCCCACGTAGTACGATCTTAGTCGACACACACCGTGCGGCAACAGCGTGGTTGTCCAAGCGGCAGTAGTGGAGCCAATGGTGCATCCTGTCATCCCGTGTGGGACCAGCTTTCCACCCGGCCGATGGGTTTGATATACAGGCTTACCTCAGCATATGAAGGTTTGCAAACTGGCCGTGTACGTTCTGCGAAAATGCGCTCTGAGTCTTGGAATAGCCACCGTGCGGGTCGGATGGTTATTGTTGATCACTGGGTGTGGATGTCTTCCCGGTCTCCTGGAGACGGGGGCGCGCGGAGACTACGACACGCGACTGGAGGCGTTGCAGAAATCGTTCGAATTGGCGGGAGAAGGTTATGCTACGTTCACCGGTGTGTGCCTTGACAGCGGGCTGCTGATGCTCGTTGAAGGTCAACACATGATCCTGGTTACGTACTTCGACCCCGATTCTCGAATGCCGGTGGGCTATTCCGTCGCTGGCAGTGGAGGAGGCATAATATGCCCACCGTGGGTGCTGTGTAATGACTGGTCTGAGCTGGAAGACGTCAGAGAGATCGTGAGGACACCGCGGTGATCTTCGACCTCGACCGTTGCGGAGGCGTTTCAGATTGTCTGTAAACACGGTCCCGTGACGACTCCGGCCGGGTGGCCCATCGCTGCGCGATGAATGGGGCACCCTAGCAGGCCTTCCTCAGCAGCGATGGGCGGGTCTTGTGAATCGTTCAAACTCCGCTAGGATGCTGTAGTCGCCCGCGAGGCTCCCCAATGTAGCGCCACCCCTTGTGGGTGGCGCAGGACGAGCGTGCGCCACCCACACGGGGTGGCGCTACGTTAATAACAGGACTTGCAGGTGTTCGGCGTGAAATACGGCGCGGCCTGTTTGCCACCGGTTCTTGATTCGAGGCCAACAATTATGAGACGCGTAGCACTCCTCTTGTTCGTGCTGACCGCCGCCGGCCAGGTGCTTGGGCCGATAGGGCTCCAGGCTTACGCCGCAGCGCCCCAGGCAGCACTCGAGCGGAAAGCCGCGCCGACCGCCGCCGAGGCTGCTGTGTTCATGGAGGAGCTGGAGGCGGAGCTGCTTGACCTTTGGATCGCCATGGAGCGAAGCGAATGGGTCAAGGCGACTTTCATTACCCATGATACCGATCTGCTGGCCGCCCGGGCCAACGAAGTGGTGATGGGGTTCGTTTCGCGGAAAGCGGAAGAGGCTAAACGCTTTGAGAAGCTGGCGCTCGATGAGAAGCTTAAGCGAAAGTTCGAGTTGCTGAAGCTCAGCCTGAGCCTGCCAGCCCCTTCGGACGCGGCCAAGCGAGCCGAGCTCGCCAAGATCGCCGCCGAGATGTCAACCATCTACGGCACAGGGAAGTACTGCCCACCAGGTGAGGACGGCGAGTGCCAAACCCTGGGCGATCTCTCCAAGACGCTGGCCTCCAGCCGCGACTACGACACGCTCAAGGAGGCATGGGTGGGGTGGCGCACCATCTCGCCGAGCATGCGCGGCAAGTTCGTGCGCTTCGTGGAGCTGGCTAACGAGGGGGCCGGGGAGTTCGGGTTCGGCGACTTGGGCGATTTGTGGAAGTCCCGGTACGACATGCCGTCGGCGGAGTTCGAAGAAGAACTCACCCGGCTATGGGACCAGGTCCAGCCGCTCTACGAGCAGCTCCACTGCTACGTGCGTACGCAGCTTCAAAAGCAATATGGCGAGGACAAGGTGCCGACCGGCAAACCGATTCCGGCCCACCTGCTGGGCAACATGTGGAGCCAAGAGTGGATCAACATTTTCGATCTGGTGGCACCCGAAGAGAAGAGCGCCTTTGACCTTACCGACATACTGGTCGAGAAAAAGCTCGACGCCCGAGGCGTGGTGCGGCAGGCTGAATCGTTCTTCGTGTCCCTGGGGCTCGATCCTCTGCCGGCAACGTTCTGGGAGCGGTCCATGTTCGTCAAGCCGCGCGATCGCGAGGTGGTCTGCCACGCCAGCGCATGGGACATCGACTGGAAGGACGATCTCCGCATCAAGATGTGCATCGAGTTGACCGCGGAGGACTTCGCCACCGTGCACCACGAGCTCGGTCACAACTACTACCAGCGGGCCTACAAGGATCTGTCGACGTTATTAGCGGGAAGCGCCAACGACGGCTTTCACGAGGCGTTGGGCGACACCATCGCTCTATCGGTCACGCCGTCATACCTGGTCAAGATCGGCTACCTCGACCAGGAGCCGCCGGACAGCCTCAATCCGCTGATGATGCGTGCTCTGGGCAAGATGGCCTTCTTGCCGTTCGGCCTGGTGGTCGATAAGTGGCGCTTCGACGTGTTCGCCGGCCGGGTGGGACCGGACAAGTACAACGAGCACTGGTGGAAGCTGCGGACCGAATTCCAGGGCATTGCCCCGCCGGTCCGCCGCTCGGAGAAGGACTTCGACCCCGGCGCCAAGTACCACATTCCCGCCAACGTGCCCTACACCCGCTACTTCCTGGCCACCATTCTCCAGTTTCAGTTTCACCGGGCCCTCTGCGAGGTAGCCGGCCACCAGGGCCCGCTGCACACCTGCTCCATCTACGGCAACAAGGATGCGGGAAAGCGTCTTAACGACATGATGAAGATGGGGCTTGCCCAGCCTTGGCCCAAGGCCCTTAAGGTCCTTACCGGCGAAAGCCGCATGGACGCCACAGCCATAATCGAGTACTTCCAGCCGCTGCTGGACTGGCTCAAGGAGCAGAACAAGAACGCCACCTGCGGGTGGTAGAACATCAACATCAAAGGGGTCACAACATCAAAGGGGCACAACATCAAAGGGGTCATAAGGATCAAAAAACATCAAAGGGGTCAAAAACATCAAAGGGGTCAGGCCACTTTTTGGTTGACGTGTGGCGCCGAACGTGGTAGGCTGCAGGGATGCCTCGTCCTGTTCGCGTATCGCTGGCCGGCGGCTGCTACCACGTATTGAACCGCGGTAACGGTCGGCATGAGGTTTTCCATAAGGAAGAGGACTACAACGCCTTCCTGAACCTGATCGGCGATGCGTGCGAGCGCTTGCCGATGCGCGTCCTGGCCTACTGCTTGATGCCCAACCACTTCCACCTGGCGTTGCAGCCATTCAACAAGGGAGACCTGAGCCGGTGGATGCAATGGTTAACCACTTCACACGTTCGACGCTACCACCGGCACTATCAAAGCAGCGGCCACGTGTGGCAGGATCGGTACAAGTCGTTCCCGATCCAGGCGGACGATCACATGTACATCGTGCTTCGCTACATTGAACGTAACCCGCTTCGGGCCAACTTGGTGAAGCGCTCGCAGGATTGGACCTGGTCTAGCCTGCGGTGGTGGGGTAGGCGCGATCGCCCGACTTACCTGACCGATGGGCCGATGACTCGCCCTTCGGATTGGGTGCGGCGTGTGAACCGGCTGGAGACCGACGCCGAACTGGAAGCCGTGCGCAGGTCGACCAATCGCTCCGCACCGTTCGGCTCCAATGCCTGGCAAGCCCGATCCGCCGCCCGACACGCCCTCCAATCCACGCTCCGACCACGCGGTAGACCGAAGTTCCGCTGGTGGGCGAAGCGCAAGTTTCGGCGGCGGCGGAGGTTAGGGTTCGGGGGGGGGCCGCAGACTGACTACAAACCCAGCAGATCAAAAACGCGGGCCTGCAGTTCGGTGGGCTGGG
>JAZGDL010000367.1:0-4371 GCA_036477795.1 Phycisphaerae bacterium | reverse complement strand
CCCAAGTAGTGATCAATCCGCCAAATTTGATCTTCTTGCCAATGCTCCTGCAACTCGCGGTCAAGGTTCACCGCGCTTTCCAAGTCACGACCGAACGGCTTCTCGACAACGAGGCGCGACCAGCCTTTGTCCTCGCGCGCCAATCCCGCCTCACCCAACTGTCGGGCAATCAGGCCGAACACGACGGGCGGTACGGCCAGGTAAAACAGGCGATTGCCCCGCGTCTGATGTTTGCCATTGACCTCATCAAGCAATTGGGCGAGCCGCTGATAGGCGGCTGGGTCTTCGAAATTGGCAGGTACATAGTAGAGGCAACGAACCAACTGGTCCCAGACGTGCTCATCGAAGGAGTCCCGCGTAGTAAATTGACGGATGTCCTTGCTCATCTGGTCGCGGAAGGTCTCGTGATCCGTGTCGGGGCGTGCCGTACCGACGAGCGCGAAGTTGCGGGGCAGCAAGCCGTCGCACGCGACGTTGTACAATGCCGGCACCAGCAGCCGTTTGGTCAAGTCGCCGGACGCGCCAAAGATGACTATCGCGCACGGGTCGCCCGGCCGTCCATACGTGGTGCCGACCGCGGCTTCAGAACGCAACGCCATATGAACCATATCGCGGTCCTCCTTGAATACAATCGCTGGAAGCGATCAGCCGCTACCAGACAGGACTGACTGATCGCTACCCACCGGTGGGCCGCTCGACGTGGCCGCCGAACTTGTGCCGCATCGCCGACAGCACCTTCTCCGCAAACGTGTGCTCTTGCCGCGAGCGAAAGCGTGTGGAGAGAGACGCCGAAAGGACATCGGCCGGCACGCCCTCTTCCACCGCCGCTATCACCGTCCAACGCCCCTCCCCCGAATCCTGCACATAACCGGTATAATCAGAAAGAGTCGGGTTTTCCATCAGCGCCATGGCGGTCAGGTCAAGCAGCCACGAGCCCACCACGCTGCCCCGCCGCCACACCTCTGCAATGTCTGCCACATTGAAGTCGTAGCGATGGGTTTCCGGGAGCTCCTTGGAGTTCGCATTGCGAAAGATGTCGAAACCCTCCGCGTAGGCTTGCATGAGACCATACTCGATGCCGTTGTGCACCATCTTGACGAAATGCCCCGCGCCACTCGGACCGCACCGCAGGTAACCTTCTTCGGCGGTGCCGTCCACCTTCTCGCACCCGGGTGTCCGTGGGATATCCCCGCGGCCCGGCGCCAGGGTCTTGAAGATCGGATCCAGGTGCGTGACCACCTCCTCGGGCCCGCCGATCATCATGCAGTAGCCCCGTTCCAATCCCCAGACGCCGCCGCTCGTCCCCACATCCACATAACGGATCTCCTTTGGCTGCAGCGTCCTTGCGCGACGCACGTCGTCCTTGTAGTACGAATTCCCCCCGTCAATGATGATGTCCCCCGCCTCCATGCGCTCTGCCAGGGCCATGACCGTCTGTTCTGTGGGGTCGCCCGCCGGCACCATGATCCATGCCACGCGTGGCTTAGTCAGCTTGCGGACGAATTCGTCCAGCGAAGCCGTCCCCGTGGCCCCTTCGCCCGCCAATTGCTCCACATTCTTGGGGTTCCTGTCAAAGACGACGCACTGGTGCCCGCCCTGCATCAACCGTCGCACCATGTTCGCGCCCATGCGACCCAGTCCAACCATCCCCAATTGCATAGCTTTTCCTCCTTTCACTATAGCGGTCAGCCGTCAGCGGTCAGCAATCAGCAGCGAGAACGCTGGAACGCTAGGACGCTAGAATGCCCGGAGCGTCGGAGCACTAAAGATATTCTGCCTGCTAGCCTGCTAGCGTTGCTTACCCTTTCTCCGCCAGCTTCAATTGCTCCTTGGCTGCCGCAACGATATTCTCCGGCGTGAACCCGTACTTCTTCTGCAGCGCCTTCAGCGGTGCCGAAGCCCCGAAGGTATGCATACCGATGCTGTTGCCCGTGCTGCCGACATACTGCGCCCACCCGAGCGTGGACGCCTGCTCTACCGAGACCCGAGCGGTAACCGCCACCGGGAAAACGCTCTCACGATACTCCGGATGTTTGCTGCAGTAATACTCGAAGATCTCCCACGAGGGCATGCTCACCACTCGGCCCTTGATCCCTTCGGCCTTGAGCTGCTCGTAGGCGTTCACACACAGTGACACCTCACTGCCGGTGGCCAGTAAAATGACATCGGGCTTCCCGTCGTCCACATCCGCGAGGACATACGCACCGCGTTTCACGCCCTCGGCCGACGCGTATTTCGTGCGGTCCAGGGTTGGCAGCGCCTGCCGCGTCAGGACCAGGACCACCGGTTCGTGCCGCGACTGCGCGATGAATTTCCAGGCTTCGACCACCTCGTTGGCGTCCGCCGGTCGCAACGTGATGAGGCCGGGAATAGCCCGCAGCGAAGCTAGCTGCTCGATGGGCTGGTGGGTTGGCCCGTCCTCACCGACGCCGATCGAGTCATGCGTGAAGATATAGATAACCGGGATTTCCATCAGCGCACTCAGCCGCAGTGCGGGGCGGGAATAATCGCTGAAGATCAAGAACCCAGAGCCGTACGGGCGGACCTTGGCCAGTGACATGCCATTGAGAATCGCGCCCATCGCGTGTTCGCGGATGCCGAAGTGCAGGTTGCGCCCGCCGTGGTTGGCGGCGAGCAGGTCACCCGCTCCCTCAAATGTGAGCCGCGTCTTGGTGGAAGGGGTCAGGTCCGCCGAACCGCCGATCAGCCACGGCACGTTCTTGGCAAGGGTGTTGAGGATTTTTCCCGACGCCTCCCGACCGGCCATCCCTTTGGCATCGGCTGGGAACGACGGCAAACCCTTGTCCCAGCCTTCTGGCAACTGCCGGGTCTGCATACGAAACAAGTGGTCGGCCAGCTCCGGGTATTTGGCCTTGTATGCGTTAAACTGCTCCATCCACGCCTTGCGCAGGGCACGCCCGCGCTGGCCCATGCCGTTTTGAAAGTGCTCGCGTACGTCTTCCGGGACCAGGAACTTGGCGTCTTCCGGCCAGCGGTAATTCCGCTTGGTCAACCGAATCTCCTCCTCACCCAGCGGCTCGCCATGGGCGGCGCTCGTGTCCTGCTTGTGGGGAGACCCGTAGGCGATATGACTATCGACGATGATCAGCGTTGGCCGGTCGCTCGTGTTCTTGAAGGTCTGCAGTGCACGCTCGAGCATCTCCAGGTCGTTCGCGTCCCCCACCCGAGTCACGTTCCAGCCGTAGGCGATGAACCGGGTGGCCACGTCCTCGCTAAACGCCCACTGGGTGTGTCCTTCGATGGTGATCTTATTGTTGTCATAGATCCAGCACAGGTTTGGGAGCCGCAGGTGCCCGGCCAGCGAGGCGGCTTCCCCCGAGACCCCCTCCATCATGCAGCCATCGCCGCACAGGGCGTACACGGCGTAATCGAACATCTTGAACTCAGGGCGATTGAAGTACTCGGCCATCCACCGCCCGGCAAGCGCGATACCGACGCTCATCGCCACCCCCTGACCCAATGGGCCGGTCGTCGCCTCGACCCCCGAGGTCCACCGGTATTCGGGGTGACCGGGGCATTTGCTGTCGAGGTGCCGAAAGCGTTTGATGTCGTCGAGCGTCACCGAGGGCTTCCCCAGTATCTCGTACTTCGGGTTGACCGCCTTGACCCCACACAGGTGTAGCATCGAGTAGAGCAGCATCGACGCATGCCCGATGGAGAGCACGAAGCGGTCCCGGTTGGGCCAGATCGGGTCTTCAGGGTCAAACCGCAGGAAGCGCTGCCACAGGCAATACACGACCGGGGCCATGGCCATGGGGGTCCCCGGGTGGCCGGAATTGGCGGCCTGAACCGCATCCATCGACAACGTCCGGATCGTGTTGATGCACTTCAACTCAAAACGTTCCTGCTCGGACATGGTCCAATCTCCTTCTCTCACACCCTTCATCTTTGTCCTCTCGCCCGTCGGGGGAGAGGGGACGGTGAGGGGCGACTAGCTCAACGTGCTTTGAACGATCCCGGCCAGCGTGGCCAGGCCGGCCCGCACGTCCGGCCCGAGGTGGACGCGCAGCGCCCGCCGCTGCCGCTGAGCCAGCACTTCAAAGTCCCCCTGCGCCTGAAACCGCTTCAAAATCCCGAAGGGATATCTTTGACCCGGAATCGAGAGGTCTTCGGCGTCCTCCGCCGTGATCTGCAGGAACACCCCGCTATTCGGCCCGCCCTTGTGAAGCTGGCCGGTCGAATGTAGGAACCGAGGGCCGTACACCAACGTCGTGGCCACCCGCTTTGCATCACGGACCGCATGCCGAATCGCCTGCAGCGCCTGCTGGTTCTCGTCGTTCATCTCCACATAGGCGTTCATGGCGAAATAGTCACCCGGCTGGATCCGTTCCAAGTGCGCGGCCAGATACC
>JAZGDL010000366.1:0-5795 GCA_036477795.1 Phycisphaerae bacterium | reverse complement strand
TGATCCTGTCGCCCTCGCGTAGGAACCCACGCACCACCTTGATGTAGAGGGTCTTGTCCCAGGGCCGGATGTTCTGCTTTCCATCGTAGCGCACATCCAGCACTGCCTTGTTGGAGGCCTCAACGGTAACATAGTTGGGAGCGGAGGGATCGTCGAACTGGGGCTTGCCCATGTCGCTGGCGAAGCGGTGGACGACCTTGATACTCCCGGTGTCGTCGATTCCGAAATAGCCGGCCGCGTAGGTCAGAGTGAACGACTGAAACGACCCAGCCTCGAAGCTGCCGGCGGGTTCAAGGACGGCAGTTCCCATTCGCTCGGGCAGGTAGGTGGAATGCGGCATGGGCCTCCTTGATTTTGATACATCTCGCCGGACGGCGATCGAGACGACGTGACGGCCGGTAACTTAGAATCGGCTGCTGCGCTTACCCAGGCATCTCGAGACGGCGGCCATTCGGTGGAACATAGATGACCTGATAGGACAGCGGTGCGTCGCGGTAAGTGCGCCCGAACACCTCGATCCGCAAACCGTAAGTGTCTCGTGCAACCCCAATGGCGTCGCATACCTTGATCGGCATCGAAACACAGCGGATATGCTGGAGGACATGGAACGTGGGGGCGTTGAAGTGCTTAGAGAGAACATGCTTGAAGTTCACCCCATGGAGCTCGTCCAAGGGCATTTCCAGAAGCGGAGAAAACCGCGCCGCCGCCAAATAAAACTCACTGTAAACCTCGAACTCCTCGTTGATGTTTAAAAGCCGGGTGACGCGAAGGTATCCACTACTGTCGGGACCCAGAAATTCGGTCCAGGGCCCGTTCCTTTTCACCAGACCACGTCCAGTGACGCGTGAAAACACCGGCAGCAAGGTCTTGCCGTCATCGTCTACGAAGCGGAAATGCCAGATCCCCTCCATCTGCTTCTGATAGGTGCCGGCGACGAACGTGCCCTGACCGTGCTTTCGAACGACGATTCCTTCGTCAGCGAGCCAGCGCAGGGTCTTCTGAACCGTGCCAAGGCTGACGGGGAGGGACTCGGCTAGGTCCTGTTCCGAGGGTAGCTGATCGCCCGGCCGCCAATGTCCGCCTTCGATGGTGCGCAAGAGGGCTTCGCGCAACTGAACGTATTTAGGTGTGCCCCTCCCCCCGGTCTCTGCAAAATGCTTCACGAAGGCGTTGGTGTCCAATCCGTCCATGCAAAACTCCCGAAATTTCCTCGTTCCGATGAAGGCCAGAGAGCACTGGGCCGTCGAGCCACCTGGTATTTATGTGCATCGCCCGTTGTCGACTTCAAAACCTAAACGAGGCGCTTGGGAGTCGTCAATAGCTATATAGCTGTTGACGACTCCCAAGCGCCTCCTTATGGTTGACGTGCGAAACTCTCGGTACCTTGAAGAGATAGGGAGGCTAAAAATGATACGCAGAATTGTTGGCGCGGCAACCGCGCTGTTCATTGGACTCGGGTTGGCGGCAACGCCTTCATTGGGGCAGGACGTCAAGGTCCCGTATATCAAAGAGACCGTCAAGACCTTGCGCTTCGCCCATGGGCTGACCACGGGATCGCCTTACGACATGGGCGCCAATCGACTCGCCGAGCTTGTCGAAACTTATACGCGCGGTGAGATCAAGGTCAAAATTTTCCCGCATGCCCAGCTTGGCAGGGAGCAGGATACGGCGAAGGACGTCCAGCTTGGCACCCTCGACATAACGCTGATCGCCATCAACAACTCGTCGATGTGGTACCGCCCCCTGGACATCTTCATTATGCCGTTCATCTTCCGCGATCGCGTGCATGCCAACGCCGTCATCAACGGCCCCGTCGGCAAGGAGCTGTTCGAGAACTACCGCAAGGCCAGCGGCATCCGCATCCTCACGATCTTCGAATGGGGGGACCGGGCCATCATGAACAAGATCCGGCCCATCAACCGCCCGGCCGACCTCAAAGGAATCAAGATCCGGGTGCCGAAAAACCCCGTGATGGTGGATACCTACAACGCCTTCGGCGCCAATGCGACGGCCATCGATTGGGGCGAACTCTACAGTGCGCTGCAGCAGGGGTTGGCGGACGGGCTCGAGGGGCCGCCGCAGGGCATGATCGATATGAAATTCTACGACTTCCTGAAAAACTACTCGTACATCAACGTGTGGTATGGGACGTCCGTGGTCCTGATCAACGACAAGATCTTTGCGGCGTTGTCGCCCGAGAATCAGGACGCCTTGCTGCGCGCTGGAAAGGAAGCCGGCGAATATCAGCGCTGGGTGTCGACCGTGTCCCATGTCACCGGCTTGACCCGTCTTCGCGAAAAGGGTGTCAAGGTCAACGTCGTGAAGGATCGTCAGGCATTCGTGGATCTGGTGAAGCCGGTGTGGGCTAAGTACAAAGATAAGATCGGCGAGGAGTGGTTTACGAAAGTGCTGAACGCAAAATGAAATCGTGTCACAGTGATCACGGCCGCGGAGAGGGACATTCCCTCTCCGCGGCCGTGATCAGCCCTTCACGCGTCGGGAAGCACGTTCAGTGAGGCTCTTTTCAGCGCCGATCCGTTTCCTTGATGCGTGGCTGGAGCAAATCGTCATCGGGGTACTGTGTACCGTCCTCGTCGTTTCGCTTACCTATTCGGCATTCGTCCGCTACTTCGTCCCTATCCCGTTCTTTACCTCCTTTACCCACAACGCCGAGGAGCTGGCGGTGTTCTCATTTATCTGGCTCCTCTATTGGGGGTCGGTACTGGCGACCAAGGAAGGGGCGCATTTCAGGGTTTACGCTCAGTTTGCCCTGCTGCCTAAGGCGTGGCGCCGATGGCAGTTTCTACCAGGGGACATCATTTGGCTCGTTTTCAATCTGTTTGTCGTTTGGCAAGGGACTTTGCTCGTCGAATCGGCATTGGAACACCCGGAGTACAGTCTCTCGCTGCAAATTCCAATGGAGTATATCTACGCGATAATCCCACTCGCCTTCCTGCTGACCTGCTTCCGTCTCGTTCAGTCTTATCTTCGCAGGCGGCCACCCGAAGGACCGACGGTTCCGCTCTCCCAACTCTAGGTTATGGGCGAGTCCGACATAACCATCGTCGTTTTCGGAAGCCTGATCGGCGCGCTGCTGCTCGGGATTCCCATCGGTTATGCCCTGGGCATCGCGACGGTGCTGGGCCTCCTGTTGACGCCGATTCCCCTCGTTTACATCGCCCAGACCTTTTACACCGGGGCCGGCCTTTTTCCGCTGATTGCCATCCCGGGTTTCATACTGGCCGGCAACCTGATGGAACGCTCGGGACTGACCGACCGACTCGTCCGGGTGGTCTATTTGTTGGCGGGCAACGTGCCAGGCGGCCTGGCAGTGGTCACCATCCTTTCCTGCATGATCTTTGCGGCGTTGACAGGGTCCGGCCCGGCCACCACCGCGGCCGTCGGAAGCGTAATGATCCCGGCGATGGTCAGAGCCGGCTATCCGGTGGCGTTCAGCGCCGCCGTGGCGGCAACCGGCGGCACCTTGGGCATCCTCATCCCCCCCTCAAATCCGATGATTGTCTACGGGGTCGTGGCAAACCTTTCGGTTGCTGGACTGTTCCTGGCCGGCGTTATTCCGGGGATTCTGCTTACTTTCGGGCTTACCGCCTACTGTCTATTCATTGGTTGGCGCCGGGGATATCGCGCGACGGGTGAGTCCTTCGCGTGGGGTCCGTTTCTGACGGCCGTATGGAAAGGTAAGGCCGCCCTGATGATGCCGGTGCTGGTGTTGGGGACAATCTACGCCGGCATCGCCACGCCGACGGAAGCGTCCATGCTCGCGGTCGTCTATGCCGTCACTTGGGGGCTCGGGACGCGACAGCTCACGACAAGAGACCTCATCGAGTCAATGATAAGCGCCGGGAAACTGACCGGGGCGGTCCTGATCATCATGGGGCCCGCGCTGGCGTTCGGCAAATTGCTCACCCTTTATGAAATCCCGGGCCAAATTTCCGAAGCCATCACGTCGGTTTCCTCCAACCCGATTGTCGTGCTTGGCCTGATCAGCGTGTTTCTTGTCTTCGTTGGGACATTCATGGAGACGTTGAGCACGATCGTCTTGCTTACGCCGATCTTCCTTCCAATTTTGAAGGATCTCAACATCGACCCCGTCCAATTCGGAATCCTGTTCGTTGTTCTCTCTGAAGTTGGCTTTCTAACACCGCCCCTTGGGGTGAATCTTTACGTCGCGTCTGCGATTTCAAAACAGGGCATTGAACCGATCAGCCGGGCCGTCATTCCGTTCGTCATGGTTTTGCTTTTTTTCTGCTGCATCCTGATTCTCATTCCTTGGATCTCGACCACGGGATACTACTGGCTGGCCAGCGCGTAGAACGAGAAGATCGAGGATACCGTCGCGGTGGAACGGCGTGGCCTAAACAGGTTTCCGAAACTCCACCCACGGCACGCGTGGGCGGGCTTCGTAAAACCTGCGGGACTCTTAAGGATTTGCAGAGTAATCTTGGCCCGGACATTCGTGGCCGGATCAAGATCACTCTGCCTAAGCCCGGAAACAGAATAGGGCACCCCGTCCCATTGGCACAGGGGGACCTGGATCTCCGATTGGTGGCGATGGCGACTCCAATCGTGGACAACGCCGGGAAAACAGTCAAGACCTCGGGAGACTCCAGCGGGATCGGAGCCAAGGCGAGCGCCGCGCGGCGGGGCCGGTCGATGCCTTCGTAGGTCCGTTGGGCAGGGATCGTTCCAGCGGGAGAGGAGACGATAGATGGAAAGCATTGGGTTCGTCGGATTGGGCCAGATGGGTGGGCCCATGGCTCGCAATCTGGTTGCCGGCGGGTACGCGGTCATCGGCTACGACATTGACCCGGATAGGGTCGCCGCGCATGTCGCGAACGGCGGCACGGCCGCCGCGTCCGCCGCCGAGGCGGCCGCGGGCGCGCAATTCGTGGTCACGATGCTGCCCAACGGAGCGCTGGTCCGCGCCGCGCTGTTCGAGACCGACGGAATCGCCGAGGCCATGAGCCGGGAGGCCCTGTTCATCGATATGTCGACCGTCCATCCGCGGGAGACCGACGCCAATCGAAGCGCGCTCAAGGAGCGCGACATCGCCATGGTCGACGCGCCCGTCGGGCGGACCTCGATCCAAGCCGAGCAGGGCAAGCTCTTGATCATGGCCGGCGGCGAGGCGGCCGACTTGGAGCGGACCCGCCTCCTTTTTGAATGCTTGGGTGACACGATCGTCGACTGCGGTGGCCCGGGCACTGGCTCGCGCCTGAAGATCGTCAACAACTTCATGTCCACGGTGCTCAACGTGCTGACGGCCGAAACGCTGACCCTAGCCGATGCCGCAGGCCTCGATCAGGCGGTCGTCCTTGAGGTGCTGCGCGGCACCCCGGCCGGCCAGGGCTCCATCAACACCACCTACCCGGCCAAGGTGCTACAAGGGGACTTGTCGCCCGCCTTCATGATCGACCTCGCCCACAAGGACTTGGGCATCGCCCTTGATCTCGCCGCCAGCGCGAACGTCCCGGTGGTTCTCGGCGCGGCGGCGCAGCAGATCTACAGCTTGGCGCGGGCCCAGGGGCGGGGCGGGCAGGACTGGACCGCCGTGTACGCCATGATTCGGGATATCATTGCGTTGCCGGTCAGATCCGAATGAGCGGATCCGGGCCTGATTGTCAACGGCGGAGTAAAAACCGGCCACGTGGCGGCGTAAAAGTGTACCACTTTGGCACGGTGAGGAGCTTGTCCCCGAAGTCCACGGGAGGGTCCCGCGCGCGGCTCGGACGGCCTATCATAGGGCAAAGGCCGTGGCGCGCGTGGGAGGGACC
>JAZGDL010000365.1:0-2041 GCA_036477795.1 Phycisphaerae bacterium | reverse complement strand
TTTCGAGCGAGAGCTTCGATCCAATCATCGGGACCGTCTGGACGCACCAGGAACGTGATTGGTGGGTCGACGCGGACCTCCTTTACAAGTTCAACACGGCCGGCGGCGTTGCCGGCGATGATGAGCTGCGCGGCGACGTGGCGTACACTCATCTGCTTTTGGGCGGGGAGTGCGATGCCACCGGTCCGTGGGGTCTCTACGCGATTGGCGAGATCAATGCGAACTACATCACCGACGGCAGCGTCCAGGTGTTTGGCTCACCCGGCATTCAGTACATCACGCCGAACTTCATTCTTGAAGCCGGAGTTCAGCTTCCGATCCTCCAGGACCTCGCCTCCCCCCGCCTCGAAACGGACTTCACGGTGGTGCTAAGTTTGCGATTTCAATTCTGAGATCATTGCGGCGCTAGTTTTCGTTTTCGGCGCGCTTGCCATTCGTAATAGTATCGGTGATGCTGAAGCCGCCTTCCGTGAGTGTTCCCGTCTTGTCGAAGATGATCGTGTTGAGCTCGCGCGCTCGCTCGAAGGCGACGGGTCCGGCCGATCTCCTTTCTTTGCTCGCCCAATGGGGCGCCGATCCCGGTGGACCGCCAGATTTCGACGGCAACGCCACCGTCGGCGTCTCCGACCTCCTCGCCCTCCTCGCCAACTGGGGGCCGTGTCCGTAGCGGCCATGCACCATGCGCTTAGCGGGGGTTCGCTGAGCAGCTTGAACGAACCTGGGCTTGCCGCGCTGCGGATGCCCGTGATGGACACGCTCGTCGTGCTCCTCACCGTCCCGGCGGACGAACTCGTCCCTGACGATGAGTTCTGAGTCGATAACCCGCTTTCCGCCGCCAGAGACGCAGCCCGCTACGAATCCTCATCCGGCTCGGAGCGCGCCTCGGAGTCCGCCATGCGATGCGTGAAGGAATCCACCACCATGACATTCCGCCCGTCGACGACTAACACATCGCCGGTGACCGTCAGCTCGTAGTCTCCGTTCGCACAGGACCCGGTGAGAGCCTCAATTTCCTTCAGCTTGTCATTCTCGGCCAGGACAAAGGTTTGATACGGCTGCTTAGTCTCTAGGACGACCGGATGTGTCGAGGTCGGTCCCATGTTGAGGAAGCAGGTCCCACAAATCGCCTTGCCGGTCAGCGTGACGCTTTCGGCGGGGTCCCAAAGGGCTGGCCTTGTGGTTGGCCCGGCGGGCTGAGTTGGTGCCGGCTGGGTGGTGGAAGCAGTCAGGGCAGGCGGTGAGGTCTGAGGGCGTCCAAACAAAAGCCAAGACAGGCCGACGCCAGCAACGGCCGCGACAACGATGACCCCGGCAAACAGTGCAACCAATCCGGCAATTTGTCTGGGTGCCATGGCCTACCCGCAGACCGAGCGGTCAGTTCCGCTTTTGGTCAGGGGTGCAGTAGCCGCAGCACGGAACCCCGGGGATGCAATTGCCGCAGCAGGTTGCAGTGAGCTGGGTTGAAGCTGATTCATCGGCCGCGGACAGAATAACGGTGCTGGCGAAGCCGGTGGATGCCGTAAAGGACGCCAGGGCGGCCAAGCTAAGGGCGAGCAACAGTGTCCGGAAACGGCTTCGTCCCTTGTCGGGCATGTCGCAACCACATGAATCACACATCATGACACCTCCTCGTAGGGGGTTGTGTTGAGATATTGTACCATCGTTTCAATCTGCGGGAAGTCCGCTCGTGCCAAAAGCGTTATGTTCCGGCTGTCACCGTCCCAGTTGACGACCACGATGTCACCGACCCGAATGCGTCGACACAATACTCCATCGACCTGGGTGGGTTCAGCCTCCAACCCAACACACGACGAGGGATCTGCGATGTCAATCTGTCCCCACCACTGCCCTAGCGGCCCGGCAGGGCCTCCAGGCCGCCGTCGCGGGGCAGGTCGGCGGCGATTCGATTGCAGGCAGCATCGAGGTTTTGCGCCCGGTCAGTCAAAACGGCGGTGGTGCTCGCGCAGGTAGCGCCGGTACTCCACCTCTTTTTTCAACCGCCGTCGTGCTTCCTCGTGGCCGTGCAGCAGACCAGTTTCGC
>JAZGDL010000364.1:0-16628 GCA_036477795.1 Phycisphaerae bacterium | reverse complement strand
GGGCGAGGGTGGCATAGTACCAGTAATACGTGTTCGGATGAGAGTCCCAGTCTGGTCTGTTCCGGGATATAAGCCCGGAGGAGACTCGCATCCGCGGGTCGTCACGGGGCATGCCAAAAAGGGCATCCACAAGGCCAGAACCGAAAAGAACGATGCCCGTCACATTGCCGTGGTGGTCAAAAGCGGCGAATACCGCCCCGCAGATGATCCGCCGCCGTTCGTTTGCCCCGCACAGCCGGAATGTAAACGATGCCGTCGTCGTCCACCAGTTTGTCAACAGGATCCGCCTCTTGCTCTGCTCAGTCGTAGCCAAGCAATCGGGGCACTGCGCCCACCCGTTTCTTGCCCAAGGGATCATCATCAAGGCGTCCAGGCCTGCACTTCGATGGGAGCATCGGAACCTGGGAGTCGTGTGAGGGCAACGCCCGCGGGGAGCTGGGACAGGCGCTGCGGGTTGATCTTGCCGCCGAGCACCGCTTCGAGCATCTTCGGTTTTTCGAGGACGCAGGAAAACACAATCGCCAAGCCCATTTCGCGGGCGAAGTTGTAGCGCGGCTGGTCAAAGTCATCCGGGGACTGCACTCCGAGACGCGACCGTAAGGGAGCGTGCATTCCGAACCGCGACCGTAAGGGAGGGTGCATTCCGAACCGCGACCGTAAGGGAGCGTGCATTCCGAACCGCGACCGCAAGGGAGGGTGCGCGAAAGAAGCCGGATCCCCACGCCCTTGGACCGCACCTCGCCAGCGACCTGTTGCCGCCTTGAATTGGGATTGGCAGCCAGTCCAGACCCCGTCCGAATTCTCGACAACCCGGGCAGACAGGCGTATACTGTCCCCCGGACTGTCCGAGCCGCGTCGTTGAGCCCGGGTTCGGCGGCAGTCGGCGACCATCGTGGTCCGCCCATGCTCGAACGTAGCGTGGCCTGTCGGAAAGCCGTCAGGCGGAGCACAAAGTGGACGCGATTGGTCTAAGGCGGGCTATTCGGTCTTGAAAGTGCACAAGGCGTGCTCAAGGAACTAGGGCTATGGCAGACGTTATCAGTTCAGAACTCGAAAGGCAGGGCGACCAGGAGATTCGTGAACCCGCTGGGCCTGTTGCACGCATTGCCCAGCGGTATCAACTGGATTCCGACCGTCTTCTTGGCCTGCTGTTGAAGTTCGATTTCGAGGAATCGCATTTCGTGACATGCGACCCATGGAAGCGTAACTGCGGCGGCGTCCCACGAGGCTCGTTCGTTTTGTTTCGCGTGGATCCACGTGCGGTCGATTCAGAAGACCGGCCGTTCTGCGACAGACTTGTCCTTGCCCGTGTCACCAATTCGGCACCCACCCCGGTTGAGTCAACCGTCCAACAGACGCTGTTTCAGGCCCACAAGCTGCAAGCTCAACTCGATCCGTTAACTCACCAGGACCTCCTGTGGGGGGCCCTCAAAGCTTCGATAGTCGGCACCTTCTTTGACGAGCCAGACGAGCAAGCCAACGAGTCAAGAATCGGTTTTGGCAACGATGTTGATACGTTTTTCTCACCGTTCGCCTACGTAGCGTACATGCCCACTGACGAAGACCTCACAGTATTGATTAACTCCTTCGTGCGGTGCGAACACGCGGTCGAGATCGGACGGCTGCGCTATACGGAAACGCCATCGCCCGGCAATCCTGTCAACGTACCGATCCTGATCGACCCACGTGATATTGTCGGTGAACCAACCGCCGCACAGCGGCTCGCGAACTTCGGCAAGACCCGTTTCGGCAAGTCTAACAGCAACAAAGTGATTGCTCAGGCGATCTTTGAATCGGGACTCGATGTGGCACAGGTCTTTTTCGACCCGTCCGGTGAGTACACCTACATCAATGATCAGGACCGTACGAGCCTGTACGCGCTCTTTCCCAAACGGTCCGTACGTTATTCCCTCGCGCCAAAGCCGCTGCGCGACGATGAGAGAGCGCTCGAACTCCAGCAGGCCCGGCTGCTGGCCATCGACTTCTATCGTTTTCCGTCCGTTGGCCACGCGTTGGTCAGCGCGCTGTGGCACACCGAAAACAGCGCGCTGCCTGGCTACTGGCGACCTGTCTTGGACTGGGCACCAGTGGATCCGCCCCAGGCCCCGAACCGAGCCCAGGACCGGAGCGGTTTCAACCACTACTGGCGTACAATGGGGATGTGGTACGCTTTGTTGCACCGAGCTGGGTTCGATGAACCTGCGAATTGTACCGCACCCATCACGTTCAAGGCGAACGTCAAGAACGACCTCGTGCAAAACGTACAGGGTGTGTTAACAGGTCGAAACGGAGGATTCGAGGAGCGTGGGCAGCCTGTCACTGTTTTACTAAGGTTATATCAACGTGTCGTGGCGCTGCGCCGTCAACATGACGATGACGCTAACTGGTTCCCGAATTCGAGCGACGGTTCGCCCTACTTTAACGACACGGAGGACAAACTTCTGCGAATGCTTTCGGACAACACAATTGTGGCGCACAATTACATTCGGCCCTTCAACAAATATCATAGTTCTCAGGGTTCCTCGATCTTTTCAGAAATCGCAGAACACGTCGCGAGTGGCACGTCAGTATTCATCGATATGTCGCAGTCAAACGAGATCGTGCGCAACAACCTTGTCGATCGTCTCTGCCGCGCGATTTTCCATGAACAAAACCGACGTTTTAACTCGGAGGACGGGGTGGGCGAACGGTTTGTGATGTTCTATTTCGAAGAGGCACACCGCTTATTCAATAAGGACGACACCGACCTGAACAGCATCTACAACCTTCTTGCGAAAGAGGGGGCGAAACTGAATATCGCCATGGTCTACGCGACGCAATCCATGACGACGATTTCGCCTGATCTCATCAAGAATACGGACAACTTCTTCATCGCGCATCTCGACGACGACCGCGAAGCCCGTGAGGTCGCGCGCAAGTTTGCGTTCCGCGACCTGGCGGATGACGTGCAGCGGATTCAGTCCAAGGGTTTTGTGCGCATGATAACACGAAGCCACCGCTTTGCGTTGCCAGTCCAGATCAGACGATTCGGGCCTGCCAGCGAATAGCATGCGAGGGACTTTGAGGGATGGCATACGCAAAAGACGGCTACCCCACAGAGCTGGCCAACAAAGTCGGGCACGTCAAACTCATCCAGGACCCCATGATCCAAGGGATGATCGAGGCATTCGAGGATTGGTCCCCGCCTGCGGATGGCTCAATTCCCGGACCGACCGGACGGATCGCCCTTGAGGGCGATTGTCCTATCCAGCAAGTGATTACGGTGGATGGCGGCCACCAGGCAGTACCGAACATAGCTCGGCCGGAGCGTCAAGTCGGGTTTGTGCAGGTCGCGGCCCAAATGATCAAGATAGAAGACATTGAGCACCTGCGCGCTCACCCGATGGCCGATCCACGCGAAGTACGGCCCATGCTCGGCCGCTTTACACATCACACGCTAGCGGTATTGCCGCTAACCGGTGTAAACATCCCGGGACTCACCGTACGGCAGTCGTTACGAACGGTTGTCCATCGCTTCCTGTCACACTACGAGCTTTACGAGGCGCTATCGTACCTCGTATACCGTAGATGGCAGACCGCGCTTGATGAACCGCCCTCGATGAACTGTTTAGGGTGTGCCAGGCCTTTTGACCTGCCCAGACATGCGACTAGGTTTCACTGCCCGGAATGTCAGGAAGAACACACTTTGTCGGATTATCTCGGTTTGTTCGAGCAGGATTCCGAGGATCGCTCGCGTGCTGAGACGGTTTCTAACCTTCGGGCAGTGCTTGAAGCCCTGGTTCTGTTTTCCTTCATCGTTCGCTTTCGTGATCGCAAAACGATCATGGAGCGGACGCTTTTCTTACTCGACGGACCACTGATTCTTCGGGCACAGCTCGGACGGCTCGTTGAACCGATCCGCGCCGTGATCGCCGATCAGCGCGACAGTGGCCGACCAATATACTTGGTCGGCGTTGAAAAGACTGGTGGCCTACGTTCCTTTGCTGACGTGTGCGCAACAACCCTGGCGAATCCCGGAGACTACTTTCTCCCAGACACTCGATACATCGTTGAGGAGATTCACGGCCGCGCATTCAACGAGCACACATATAGGAATCGCGTCAACTATGGCGCAAAGGTAGTTGCCAGGATCGGGACGAATCACGTTCTGGCGCTCAATGTGCCAACAGGTGAATTTTCCCTTTCGCCGCGTCCGGAGGACCTTATCGGTTTTCCGGAGATAGTGCGCACGCTTGCCGACCTAATTAGCTACAGTCACGAGAACGCCCTGATCCCGATCGTTCTCGCCAACACAGAGTCCTCGATCTCGAACCAGCCCTCGGGGGGACTACTCGAACAGTTCGTAGACCGGATCTTAGCAGGCGATGACCAGGTGGCGTGCGAACAAAGATGAGTCAACAGCTTTGCAAATCAATCATTGACAACACAACGGGCGGTCGTCCGTTCTTGAAATGGACGGGGGGCAAGAGGTGGCTCGGCTCAGTCATTGAGTTAATACTTCCGAAACAGTACAACCGGTACATCGAGCCATTCCTCGGCGGTGGTGCCTTGTTCTTCCGTCTGCGTACGTGGCCGGCATCCCTCTCCGACATTAACGCCGAGCTCATACACGTGTACCGACAGGTGAGGGATAATCTCGAAGACGTGATCGCGCGTCTTGCGCAACTTGAGATCGGCCCGAAGGCATATCGTGAGATCCGCGCTAGAACGCCCCGGCTTCCAGTAACAAGAGCTGTCAGGTTTCTGTACCTCAACCGCACCGCTTTCAACGGCATTTACCGCGTGAATCGACAAGGCAAATTCAACGTTCCTTTTGGGTGTAAACCCGGTACGGTCCTGTGCGATGAGGATCTACTGCGAAGGGCATCGCGAGCATTGCAGAATCGCGGTCTCCATGTCTGTGATTTTGAGGAAGCGATCGGGTGTGCCGGCCCCGGAGATCTCATCTACGCGGATCCGCCATTTACGACAAGACACGACAACAACGGTTTCCGCCGCTATAATGAGGTTATTTTCTCGTGGGAAGACCAAGTACGGCTAGCCAAATGCTGCCGTCGCGCAGTCAAGCGGGGAGCCCACGTCATAGTCAGTAATGCAAACCACGAGCCGCTAGCGGAGCTTTATCAGGATTTCTGTGTTAAGTATGTCACGCGTCGCTCATTGATTAGCGCATCGGCAGATGGTCGAGGCCCGGTGAAAGAGTGTCTGCTGTACCGCGTCCATTGATTGTAGGAGACATGACCGCGGAGCGCCAGTCGCACCACCTGCCGGAGAGGTAAACGCGCTACGGGAGGTGGCCACGCTCGGCAGCGGCCTGGAGCGTTTCGAGTTCCTTGCGGATTCGGGCGGCGATGTAGGGGGCCTCGACGCGGGTGTCGGAGGCCAGGACGTAGACGTGTTTGCGGCGCCGGTCGGCTGGCCGGCGGGCGAGCATGTAGTAGAGGAATTGAACCAAGGCGGTGGAGTCCTTGCCGCCGGAGAAGCCCACGACCCAGGGCCGGTCGTCGGCGAAGTAAGCGGCTTTCATGTCGGCCAGGACATGGCGCGCGAAGTTGGTGCGGATTTCGGTTCTCTCGGGGCGGGCGAAACGGCGTCGGCTGCCGGAAAGTGTCAATGAAGTGGTCGCCATGTAGGCCTCTCCGAAGGTCATGTGTCAAGGGCTGCGCAGAATCTACCGGCCGAAGTGTCGACTGTCAAAGCGAGTGCCCCGTCTCTTTCAGGGTCTGTCGATTTAGTCTGTAGCGCCACCCCTTGTGGGTGGCGCACCCGCGTTGGGCGCCACCCACAAGGGGTGGCGCTACATCAGGTAGCGCTCCAAACGACTAAATCGACAAACCTTCCAGGGGTGGGGGACGGACCGGGTAACCCGACCGCACTCACATTCAAGTCAGTCCCCCACCCCGAGCTGCCCTACGGGCTGGGGCACCATCGCGCACGTTTCAGTGTGGAATCAGAACCGCGACCGTAAGGGAGCGGTTTCTTGCTCCGGACAACGTGGACCGCTTCCTGACGGGCACGGCTCGGATGGCGCCGGAATTAAACGGAACCCGTGTCAAAGGTTCTTGAGTTGCTGCTCTTTGTCGAACGTGCCCAGGGCCTCGACCAGCGGCTCCATCTCGCCCTGCATGATCTTGTCCAGCGAGTAGAGATCGAGATTGATGCGATGGTCCGTGCAGCGGTTCTGCGGGAAGTTGTAGGTGCGCACGCGCTGCGAGCGGTCGCCGCTGCCCACCATGGACCTGCGCACGGCTGATCTTTCTGACTTAGCCTGCTGCTCAAAATGATCATATAGTCGTGCGGTCATGATGCGCCGGGCCTTGGCCCGGTTCTTGTGCTGCGACTTCTCGTCGCGCATGGAGACGGTGATTCCGGTGTCGTGATGTATCAACCTGATCGCCGACGACACCTTGTTCACGTTTTGTCCGCCGGGGCCGCCGGCGCGGGAAATGAATTCATCGACGTCCTTATCCCAGTTGATATCCAGATCGATCTCTTCCGGTTCGGGCAGCACCGCCACGGTGACCGCCGAAGTGTGCACCCGCCCTTGGGACTCCGTCTGGGGCACGCGTTGCACCCGATGCCCGCCTCCCTCATAGCCCAGGTGGCTATACACCCCTTTACCCTTGATGTTCAGGATGATCTCCTTGAACCCGCCCATGTCCGAGCCGGACTGGTTGATCACCTCGACGCGAAACCGATGCCGGTCGCAATAGCGAAGGTACATCTCGTACAGATCACGGGCGAACAGCGCCGCCTCCGCCCCGCCGGTGCCGGCCCGAATCTCGAGGATCACCGAACTGATCTGAGACGCCTCACTGGTCACCACGCTCTCTTTTAGCCTTTCCAGCCGGACCGCGTACTCCTTTTTAAGCTCGGAAATCTCCTGCTCCGCCAGCTCGCGCATCTCACCGTCCTGGGACGGGTCTGCGCTAATCTCGTGAGCCTCTTGAAGCTCGCTCCGGGTCTTGCACAAGTCACGAAATGGCTCGACCAGCCTGCGGAGCTTGCCCAGTTCCTTGGCGATGGCCACACTTCGCGCTGGATTGGTGGCAACCTCCGGTTCCGCGAGCTGCCGGTTCAGCGACTCATAGCGTTCGTCCAGCTCCCCAAGCCGGGCGATCAGTCGTTCCTCAACGGTTTCGCTCATGGTGAGCTCGCTTGGGTCAACAAAGACGACCTGTGGTTCACCGGCAACGCGCAGCCAAAAACCACATCGCGCCACGCGGTAAGAGCGGTGTCACGACGTGGCCTGATACTTGAAGGACGCAGCTAACGACGCGGTTTTCGGGAGCCCGGTTTGCCCTTCTTGTCGGCGGACTTGAAGTACTCCCCGCCGAACTTGGTCTGGAACCGCTGAACACGGCCCATCGTATCGACGAACTTCTGCTGGCCCGTGAAGAACGGGTGTGACGCACTGGAGATATCCAGCTTCACCAACGGATATTCGACGCCGTCCAGCGTAACTGTGTCTTTGGTCTTGATCGTCGAGCGCGTCAACATCTGAAAATCGGCGCCGACGTCCCGAAAGACAACCGGCCTGTATTCCGGGTGGATGCCCTTTTTCATCGCAAAATGCACCTTTCGTCGATTCGTTCCAATACGGCAGGGAAACTATACCCCATACCGGAGGAATGGCAAGCCCTAATTTAGAGGAAGGCACGAAGGCACGAAGGCACGAAGGAATGGGTGCGAGAAGGGATTCTCGCACCAGCGTCAATCGTCAATCCCCAATCCGCAATCCCCAATCGTCAATCGTCAATCGCTTGTAGAGGCCACCTCCATGGCCACCACCGACACGTCGTCCTCCGGCCGGAGTGAACCATCCTGCAGGTCCAGGGCCTCATTCAGCCGGGCCACCAACTCCGATACGCCGCAACGGGCCAGAGACTCAATCAGCACCCGATACCCCCGCCGGTGATCATCAGCCCCAGCGGCGAAATCACTGAAAGCCCCTTCAAATCCGTCGGTGTAGAGTAGTACCTTGTCACCGCGCTGAAGTTGTACCTGGCCCGTCGGACACTCCAAGTCCGGAGACAGGCCCATCAGCCCGCCTGTCGACTTGAGCTCGGTAATCCGGCCGTCGCTGCCGATCAGCATGGGATAGGGATGCCCACCGCGGGCAAAGCGCATCACCAGCGTCTCAATGTTCACCAGGCAATACACCCCGGTCACGAACTGGCAGTTGGGCAACGATTGATCAGCCAACACATCGTTCAGATGCTGCAACACCGCACCGGGTTCGACAAGCTCGTAGGCATCGCCGGTGAGCCGCTTGGTGACCATGGACCGCTTGATGAACATGGTCAACAGCCCCGCCGCCATCCCATGCCCCACCGCGTCGGCCAGGTAAAAACCCACGTGTTTTTCGTCCAGGCGCTGAATGTCGAAGATGTCCCCCGACACCCATGAGGCAGGCCGATACACCGTACAGAAATGCAATGGGCCGATGGCCTTGATGTCGCGCGGCAAAAAGTCCCGCTGCAAACGCGACGCTAAGCGCAATTCGTCGTCGATCTCGCGGAAATGCTGATTCAGTCGCTTGCCCAGCTTCTGCATGCGCTCCAGTTCACGCTCCATCCGACGCAGATGAGATTGGAATCTGGTCAGCAGGTCCAGACGGCGGGTAAGCTCCTCCTTGGTAATGTTGCCGCCGGCCAGGTCGATCAGTGAATCCGCCGCGGCCGGGGCTCCGCCCGACTCAGCCCCTACCACCAGGGCGGCGACGCGCCTTGAATCTACGAATCGAAGAAAACTGTCCGCCTCTCTGGAGGGGCTGTTCCGACTGCTCAGGATGATGGCGTCGGTCTTGCAGTCGTTGACCTTTTGCGTAGCCGAGGCAATGTCGGGCGCACGATCAACGCTCCAGTCGTTTGCCGCCAGCAGACCCTCGAAACCGCCCGGCAACTCCTCCGCAGGCCCCACCAGTAATACCCGCATCGAACTCATTATCCTTCCGCGCCGAACGGCGCATACTCTGACTCAGCGTAGAAAACCAGCGGCCCGCGCTGAGACGCGGGTCACTGATGCTTCGTCAGTCGGCGGGCTATCGGGGCTGCTTTAGGACAGACTCTGGGATTTCGACATGATCCCCTTCCCCGACCCCTTCCCGCTCAAAAACTCCGGCGTTGACCTCCAGGGCGTAGCGATAAGCGGAGCGGGGAACGTAGGGCGTCGTTCTCAGGGCGGTCATGGTGAACGTCTGAATAATCGATCCGTCTTGGCGGATGTACGCGATGTCCAGGTCGATGACTGTGTTCTTCATCCAGAAGCCGAGGCTTTGATCGCGCCGGTATGCAAACAGCATTCCCCGCTCGGTGCCGTCGCCGAGCGGCGCCAGTTCTTCAGCGGTCACGAACATCAACCCCTTGGCTTGCTCATCACGTTCGTCGGCCACCCACGCCCGCACCGAAAGGTCCTTAATATTCACCGTGACCACACCCAGCTTGTCCAACTCGTTAGGCTCCTCCGGCGCGCAACCATGTGACCAAAACAGAGAGATCATTAGCACACAAGCTGCGCGCGCCGGTTTACGAGACCATAAACAAACGACCGGCCCAGCCCCATGCAACCCTTGGAACGGAGTAACTGGCATCTGGTTCATCACCTCCGGAATTCCCGACAGTCTCCATCTCTCGGTGAATCCCACTTCATCTCAGTCTTCTTAGAATTACGTCGCGCAGGAAATCCTGTGCTATCCGTAGAGCCGAAACCTCCCTGTCGTAGACGTCGTGACCCGCAGCCTCATCGCGCCGCTTCCGGACGAGATTATCATCGACGACAAAGATTTCGCGCAGACTGATCGGAGTATTGTCCAACTGATCCAATCGTTGGGCTTCCTCGCCGCTCTCACTCTCACTTATTAGCAGGCACACCCGCTGTTCGGAGCGATCGTGATCATCATCGAGCTCCGACCAGTAGTGCTTTCCAAAAAAGAAGTAATACCGCAAGTTCGAGGCACCTCGCCTGACTTCGACTGAGAAGAACCAAGTCCGTTCAGCGCCGATGCCGAGACGAATGTTTTCCCAGCGCTGCTGATCGATGAGATCGTATTTTCGGACTTGCACACCTATTTCCTGTGAGCGTTCGCTGATCTTTCCGGCGCAAAGTTCGAATTCCGAACGGAGCTGCTCCATTCGCCGTGCCCAGCGCAGGTACCCAAGCTGCCGCTTCTGGCTGATGCGATCGTCCGCTTCGCCGGCGACTTCTTTCGCCCATACATCCAACTCGCGATCCCGTCTGAGCTCCCTCAGGTAACGGTCAAACGTCGCAGCAACGCGATAGGCTACAAGCTGAACAAGTGGGTTGAATTCGCCCTCATCGGCCGAACCAAGCGCATCCAGGTATTCGCGTCGGTCCTCAGGGCGAATGATCGCGCAGGTGAGATTGGCGCGAAACAACACCAGGTCTTGCCACAAGCGGGCCATCCGCCCGTTACCGTCGTGAAATGGGTGGATGCGTGCGATTGCCCAGTGAGCCCAAGCGGCGTGCACGATTCCTGATGTTTGCACACCATCGTCACGCCGCAATCTTTCCATTACGAGTTCGATCAACGCCGGAACCAGATCGTGACTGGGCGGTTGCCGTGCCGCGCCGGTGATCATCACGCGGTGCTCTCGGTACCGCCCCGCCCAAGTATCATCGATGTCGCGCAACACTTTTGCGTGGAGTTCGAGGAATTTTGCGGGCGTATAGCACGAGACTTCCCCTCGGACGGCCGCCGAGACCGCCTGAATCGCCTCCCCAAGGTTCCGGACCTCCAACCCCTCCCGTTCGCGCGCTGCGTCGATCTGTCCGGTCTTCAGTATTCTAACAGTTTCGCGAAGGTCGAGTGTGTTCCCCTCGATCGCGTTGCTGCTGAACACGCGCTCGCCCAATAACTCATGTTGTATCCGACTCAACACCTCGGAAGGAAGCGGGCGATGCTCATTGACGCGACGCGCAGTCTCCCCGACGTCGTCAATCAACATGGATGACGCGTTATCGATCGCAATTTGATCTGGAAAGGTCAGTTCCACCGGGCGAAATCTCCCTGCAATCACACCCTGATCATCCTACGCCGTATGCTGTGAAACGTCGACGTGAACGTCGAGTCTACGCGAACAAAGCCTGAGTTCGGTATTCCGACTCAGCCCTTGCTCAGCTCCGCCAGCCGGGCTTCGATCAGCTCGCCGGCCAGCTTGGGATCGGCTTTGCCGCCGGAAATCCGCATCACCTGGCCCCGCAAGAACCCCGCCGCCTTCTTGGCCTTCTTGGGATTCGACATGGCGTCGTTGACCGCCTTTTCATTCGCGGCGAAGGCTTGGTCGACCCACGCTGCCGTCTGGTCTGTGTCCAGCACCGCCACCAGCCCCATCGACTCCGCCAGCGCCTGGGGTTCTTCCGGCGAATCCAGCATCCGCTCGGCGATCTGCTTAGCCGCCGTCGCACTCACGGTGCCGGCATCGACCAATCCAGCAAGGGCTCCCATCCGCTCCGCCTCAACACCCAGGCGCCCCACCGAAACGCTCCGCTCATTGGCTAGCCGGGCCCAGATGTTCACGAACTGCTTGGTCAGCGTCGCCGCCGGACCACCCGCGGCCATGGCACCGTCGAACAGCTCAGCCGTCGCCCGATCGGTGACTACCGTGGCGGCGTCCTCGGCGGACAAACCGTACGACGACGTCAATCGTCGCCGCCGGGCCAAGGGCAACTCCGGCAGACGCGACCTGATCCCATCAAGCCACTCCCGGTCCACCTGAACCGGCACCAGATCCGGCTCAGGAAAATATCGATAATCGTGGGCCTCCTCCTTGCCGCGCTGGAACACCGTGGCGCTCTTGTCATTGTCCCAGCCGCGGTTCTCGTTCGGCCGCTCTTTGATCAGGTAACCGGGGTCGGCCAGCCAGTCCTGCACCTGGCGCCGATGCTCGTACTCGATGGCCGACCGCACCGCACGAAAGCTGTTGAGGTTCTTGACCTCGGAGATCGGGGTTCGGTACTCGCAGCCGTCGGCACGGATGGCCACGTTGATATTGGGCTCAAAACGCATCTGCCCCTTCTGCATAACACCGTGCGAGACCTCCAGATAGGTCACCAGCTTCTGCATTTCAGTGCAGAAGGCATGAGCCTGGTCCGCCGAGTGGATGTCCGGCTCGGTCACTACCTCCAACAGGGGCGTGCCCGTGCGGTTCAAGTCCACCAGGGTGCAGCCCGGCACATCGTGCAGATTCTTGCCGGCATCCTCTTCCAGATGGACCCGGATGATCCCGATTCGCCGCGACGACCCGTCCAGGGCCATCTCGAAGTGCCCGCCGTGGGCCAGCGGCAAATCATACTGGCTGATCTGATAGTTCTTCGGCAGATCGGGGTAGTAATAGCTTTTGCGATCCCACTTGGTGTACGGCGCGATCCGGCAGTTGAGGGCCATCCCGGTCAGCACCGCGAACTCGAACGCCCGGCGATTCATCACCGGCAGCACTCCCGGCAATCCCAGGCAGACCGGGCAGGTCCGGCTGTTGGCTGCGGCGCCGTACTCCACCGCACAACCGCAAAAGAGCTTGCTGCGCGTGGCCAGCTGAACGTGGATTTCAAATCCCACGATCACCTGATGCGTGATGTCCGACGCCTTCATGCTAGTGCAATCGTCTCCCCGGGGCCCGCACTACATCAGTGCTGCGCGCCCCGGATAAGCAGCGGCTTGACCGAGCCGCCGGGACCTAGGTGGGTCACCCCTCGCATGGTAATCCATCCGTTCTAAGTGCCGAAGGAGAAATACATTTGGCGGTCAGTGCCCACATGAATTCGATTTCCGAGCACTTGATAACCGGTATCGCTAGCCAAAAAGAGGGATGACCAGGGATCCAGCTTACCCGACACCTGCGCGATGTCTTCGGGAGTCTTCAAGGAATGAAATCCTGAAGAATTCGAGTACGTGAATTCGTCGCGATCGTGCGAGCGATCAAATCTGATTTCGCTCCAACTCACACTCACATCGAAGACCACGGCCAAATGGTGCATCCCGACGTTCGTAGCAGGATCTGCGATCACCCCCACGATCGGAGGAACACTTTCGAGCGTGAGGCCCAGCTCCTCGTTCAACTCCCTTGCTACGCATCGCCGGAGCGGGCATTCCCCAACCCCATCGCGGTGCGACACATGTCCTCCCAGCAATAGAGTGTAACGAAGCCTGAGGGCTTGCCGGGCGGACTTGCGAGACCGCCGAAGGCAAAGCATGTTTCGCTTATTGTGGACAAAGGCGCAGGCTACGATTTGCATTCGAGAAAGATCCAGTTCGGCGATGTCGCGATTGACGAACTCCCCGCATTCTTCGATAGCCTGGAGGACCGACTGAATACTCACAGGGCCATCGTAGAATCTCCGGCGACGATAAAGATGTCCAACGGACGGTGCCGGTATTGTAAGGATTCGTTCCTTCCGTGTCGTTTCAACGCTGGTTTGCATCAACTCGACCGTCAAAAATGCCCAACAAGTCCTCGGCGATACCGAAGGATGTGGCCTTCGGTGTTGTGTCTTCGGAAGTTGGAATCGACTTCAACAGATCCTGCCGGAACTCCTTCTCGAGTTGTTTGTATTGCTTGAGAAGATCCGACAGCAGCGTCTCGTTCATCGCCGTCCCGGAGCGAAGCGTTAGCTTCGATTCCGTCTCGCGCTTCAGGGAAACCTGTGGGTCACACGTAAAGAGGTATAGACGTGCGATAAGCTTGGACCATCGTGGATGGCACGCGAAGCGTTCAAAGACTTCAAGTTCTTCTTCCGAGAGATTGTGTTCCTCCCTCCCCTTGAGAAGCCTCATCCATGCTAGCGAGTCGAAGGGGCCCCGGTCGAGGATTATCAAGTCATGCTGATCGACGTTGTGGTACGCAACAAGAATCTCGGAGATCGCGTAGTTCAGGGTCCAAGTATTGAAGGCCACCAGATCGCGTCTGAGCTGGTACGGGGTGCGCTTCGCCGCACCTTCGGTCGGGGCCCAGACCTTGAATCCCATGCGCCTGAAAAAGTGCTCCACGATATCGATGGTAGTCGTCTTCCCAGCCTTGGGGCTACCTGCGAACTCAACGACAACTGGTTCGACAACTGGTTTGTCGTCACGATTCAACCGTCCGACAATGGCTTTGGCTTTCTTCTCGAGGTTTGCAAGTTGTCTGTGAGTGGGTTCCACGGCAGTTACCCTTTACCGGCACGCAATCAAGGTGCAATACATGGCCAAGACATAGTTTACCCGCATGCGGGCGCGATTTCCAACTCCAAATCGTGACGCCGCGGTTGAAAACAAGGAGGCTGGTCAATCTCCTCCGACACTCAAGATTACAGCGCGTCGGCAACTCAGAGCCGGCTGGCGATGGCCTGTGCCAACGGGTTGACCAGAAGTGGAACTACACGACTGCCGGCTAACTCATCGGCGCGATCGAACAGTGCAGAGGCTGCATCCTTGAGGGCCTGGCCCTGAGTCGCGGTCCAGTATTTCCTGAGCGTCAGGAACACGCTCAGAGGTTGGCGCTCGTATTCCCCGGTGCGCACTTCAAAGGTGCTGGACCGTGAACGGGTCTCGATGTAGGCCTGTAGATCGCAATCCCGGGTCAAGGCTACGCCGAAATAGGCCTGGGCGTCGATGGCGTGCACCGATTCCTCACCCAGCAGAAACGCACCCAGCGGGTGGTCCGCCCAGAGGACCTCTGCCACCAACTGGTCGTGATTCCCGCGATACTCCAGATCGAAACCGTATATGACCTCCAGATGATCGAAATCGATCTCGCTGAGCGTCAGATGATAGGGAGCCTGCTCGAGGACCACGTCGGCCAGCGCCCGGACGTCCGCGACGTCCGGGGGCGCGAAATGGCCGAACCTCAGGCTGTTGGGCTCCAGCCGAAGCCAGCGACGCGACATGCCCGCCCCGGCATCCTCCTCCAGAACCAGCGAGCCGTCATCCCGGCGGCGGAACTTGCTCATTCCCGGAAACTCTTTGCGGATCCGATCACAGAAGTGCAGCACCGTCTCGCGCTCCAAAGGAAGATCGAGCTTGAGAAAAAGGCGGCAGCTAACGTAAAACTCGTCACAAACTGCGGAAAAGCCGTAGCTCATGGGGTGACCTCGATTTATGACGAAGGACCTTATCGGCTGGGCGCTCCGGTAGGATTATGAACGAGTGGGCGAGGTATGGCAACCGCCGCCCGCCGCATTTTAGGGACTCTAACAAAACCGAGCCGCGCCCGTCAGGAAGCGGAAGAATCGTCGGGCACGGACCGCTCCCTTACGGTCGCGGCTCTGATTTCACCCCGTTCTGTTAGAGTCCCTCAGTTCCGTATGGTTTTAGCCCGCCATTACAGCCTATCGCGTGGGCATCTCACGACCGATACAATGTCAACCGCGGCCGGACCGCCGGTGAATCCATCGGTCCGCTGAGCCCCAAACGGGTGCGGGCGGCGCCAGAGGTACAACACTGGAGACCAGCATGACGCCCATCGTTTCGCCCACCACCACCGATCGCATCGTTCGTACGGTGGGTCTGACCGCCATGTTCGCAGTTTTCAGCGGCTGGTTTCTATACGACGGATTCGTGGGGTATCCGAACGAAAACCTGACCAAGGCCGTCGAGTCGCTCGATCCGGTCCCCGAGGAGCTGCCGCCCATCAACCCCGCGATCACCAAAGCAGCGACCGCCGACTTTACCGGTGACCTGAAGCGCCAGCAACTCTCCTGGGCCGATATCACCTCCCAATTAGGCCGACCCGGTTGGGAGAGCGTCGACCAAAGCGAAATCCGCTACTTCGGGCCCGGCGGCGTGTTGCGCATCTCTCTGTCCGGCGACCGAGCCCAAGACGGCCGGTACGTCCCGGGTCACAACGACGACATCGAACTCGTCTGGCAGAAGCTTCTCGGCGCCGTGATGCTGCCCGTCGCCTTGGGCATGATCCTCCAGCTCATCCGCGTCCTCACCACCAAGGTGGTGCTGACCGATCAAGCTCTGATCCTTCGGGCCCGCCCGCCCATTCCGTTTGATGCCATGAAAGCCATCGACGCCGGCAAACTCCGAAAGAGGGGATCCCTGGACCTCCACTACTCCTACAACGAAAAGCAGAAAAAGGTTCGGCTGGACGACTACGTCATCCGCGATTTCCGCCCCATCGTCGCCGAAATCTGCAACCGTTGTAACTTCGAGAACCCTCTGCCTCCACCGAAAACCCAGCCCGATTCGGCGTAGGCCGGAAACGGCGCATAACCGTCGAACCCGCAGGTGACAGCCGGATACCCCGTGTCCCGCTCGATGGACGCCCGGTTGCCCGGCGGTGCCGCGTTCGCGGATGTAATGGACGTAATAGACGTAATACACCCATGCACCCATGCCCGACTCGCTCGTTCGAGATTGACACGGCAGCAGTGCGTTCTTAGCATCGACACGCTCGGCAGGCCCGGGTGGCGGAACTGGCAGACGCGCATGGTTGAGGGCCATGTCTACGCAAGTAGGTGGAGGTTCGAGTCCTCTCCCGGGCATTTTTTGGGGAAATGCGGATTGACGATTGCGGATTGCGGATTGAGCGTTTCGTGCCTTTCTTCGTGCCTTCGTGCCTTCGTGCCTTTCTTCGTGACTTCGTGTACCCCGCGTTTGCGCTTGGGGCTCTGATGGGGTGCGC